>JBDKIY010000037.1:0-10790 GCA_039796875.1 Actinomycetota bacterium | reverse complement strand
AAGATAGATGAGTAAGTTCCTGCAATCAGACCAATGAATAGAGATAGAGCAAGGTCCTTTAAAGTTCCGGCGCCCAACAATCCCGCTCCTACGAAAAGGATTGCCGCTACAGGAAGAAGTGCGATTAGGGATGTGTTTAAAGAACGAATAATGGTCTGATTTACCGCAAGGTTTGTCGCCTCAGCGTAAGTAGCTTTCCCGGTGCTAGTAATGGTTCTGGTGTTTTCCCGAACTTTGTCAAAAACAACAACCGTGTCATACAGCGAATAACCCAAAATAGTTAAGAATCCAATAACCGTTGATGGAGTTACTTCGAAACCAACTAGCGCGTAAATTCCCACGGTAATAAAGACATCGTGAATAACAGCCACGATTGCCGCAACCGCCATCTTTGGCTCAAATGTCAATGCCAGATAGATCATGATGCAAATCAAGAACGCCAACAAGCCCTGCAGCGCTTTGCGAGAGATTTCCTCTCCCCATGATGGACCAACGTTTTGTGTGTCAATTGATTCAACAGTTACGCCAAATTTTTCCGACAGCGCATCTTGGATGGCGTTTGACTGTGCCGTCTCAATTACGCCGGTCTGAATTCGAATCTTGTCGCTGCCAATTGTCTGCACAATGGTGTTGCCCTGATAGCCAGCGTTGGCTACCGTCTCTCGCGCTTCCTCCACAGTTCCAGATGTTGTTGTAACAGTGAAAGAGGAGCCACCTTTAAATTCGATACCCAATTTAAGACCTTGAATACCTAATGAGAACATCGAGATGATAATGAACACCGCTGAAAGGGCGTACCACTTTCTGCGTGCTTGAATAATATTTAATGAGGTTTCTCCGCGGTAAAGGCGTCCACCCAATCCTGAGTACTTCATAGTTATGCCACCTTTCCATCAACTGCAGTTACTAAGCCGACGCTTCTTGGAGAGAGTCCGGACCACTTGGATCCTGACTGGAAGTATTTCAACTTAGCCAAGAGAGAAACCATTGGTTTGGTGAAGAAGAAAATGATGATCAAATCAATCACAGTAGTTAGTCCCAGTGTGAAAGCAAACCCTCTAACACTGCCTACCGAAACAATATAAAGAACAACCGCGGAAATTACGGAAACTAGGTCAGCTACAACAATCGTGCGTCGCGCACGTTGCCAACCAGTTTCAGCTGCAACTCGGAACGGCTTGCCTTCACGCATTTCATCTCTGATGCGCTCGAAGTAAACAATGAAGGAGTCGGCGGTCACACCGATTGCAACAATTGTTCCGGCAATTCCCGCCAGTGTGAGGGTGAAGCCAACCCACTCACCTAGCAGGAAGAACATGACTAGAACATGAGCGGCCGCTAAAACTAGAGAGCCAATAACAACAGAACCCAAAGCTCGGTAATAGAACAGTGAGTAAAGAATTACTAGTAACAAGCCAAGACCACCAGCAATTAATCCGCCTACCAATTGGTCATTTCCAAGGGTTGGAGAAACTTGCTGCACCTCGCCACGATCAAAGGCAAGAGGAAGAGATCCATATTTCAAAACATTGGCTAGATCTTGAGCTTCGAGCTGAGAGAAGTTTCCGGTAATTTGTGCGCTGCCACCAAGAATTGCTTCATTAATTCGCGGCGCTGAAACAACTGCGCCATCAAGAACAATCGCTACCTGATTTTGTGGAGCGGGTAGGTTCACAACGTTTTGCGTGAGAGTTCCAAATTTCTTAGTACCGTCGCCGGTGAAATCTAGTGAAACAAACCAACCGCTTGCGCTTTGTTGATCAATGGCGGCAGTTGCGCCTTTAATATCGCTACCAATCACTTCAGCGGGTGCCAAGATGTATCGAGCACCTCCTGAACGATCGCAGGTGACAAGAACTGAAGCTGCATCATCACTACTGCTTCCTGAATTCGTCGCCAGATTTGAACAATCTAGTGCTTTAAAGGTTGCAACTTGTTCAGCTGTTAATGATGATCCCTGCAGAAGCGCATCATCATCACTAGTTGGAACCGCGCCAGCCTCTACCAATACTTGCCGAAAGCGAAGTTCGGCTGTTTGTCCTACTAAATCAACAATACGTCGACCAGTCTCCCCGGGTACAGAGATAACAATCTGCCGATTAGTTCCCGTGCCTTCTGCGGCAACTTCCGCTTCGGCAACACCTAAGGAGTTCACACGTTGGCGAATAATTGCCACCGCTTGATCAATCGACTCAGTTGTAACTTGCCCTTGCTGTCCTTCTTCTAAACGAGGTTGCAGTGTGACGCTCGTGCCGCCGCGAAGATCTAGACCAAGATTTATCGAGGTAGCTCCGATAGCAACAGCCACAACATAGAAAAGGGTCGTGAGCACCAGGGTCACCGTCAAGGTACGAGCTGGACGGGCTTTTTTAACTTCACCTGAGTTACGTTGATTATTTGCGTAAGACATGAGGCGAGAGTGTAGAGCTGTTATTCCTGACTGTCGAAAAGCCCGAGGCTTTGAGCCGGTGGTGTTTTGCCCAAGTGCCGCCAAGCCGCTGCGGTCGCAGAACGACCCCGAGGGGATCTAACAATGAAGCCCGAACGCACTAAAAAGGGTTCGGCCATAGATTCCACGGTTTCCCGCTCCTCACCAACCGCCATGGCCAGAGTGTTTAATCCAACCGGACCGCCCCCGAACTGTTCAACCAAAGCATGCAAAATTGATCTATCGAGACGATCTAGACCAATCTCATCAACCTCATAAATGTTGAGGGCTGATTTAGTAACCGCTAAATCAATGTTTCCATCACCATGAACTTGTGCATAATCTCGTACCCGGCGCAATAAGCGGTTAGCAATGCGCGGTGTACCACGAGATCTCTGTCCAAGTTCACTTACCGCTTCCGAATTTATCTGTACTTCTAGCAACGAAGCACTTCGCGAAACAATTTGAGAAATATCGGCATTGTCATAAAAATCAAGATGGGCGGTAAAACCAAAACGGTCGCGCAACGGTGCAGGCAACAATCCGGCACGTGTTGTTGCTCCCACCAATGTGAAGTGAGGCAGATTCAAAGGAATAGCGGTAGCGCCTGGTCCTTTACCCACAACAACATCCACTCGAAAATCCTCCATGGCCATATACAACATTTCCTCTGCAGGCCTTGCCATACGATGAATCTCATCCAAGAAAAGAATTTCACCCTCTACTAAAGAAGAGAGAATGGAAGCTAAATCTCCGGCATGGGTAATGGCAGGGCCGCTAGTTACTCTGATTGGTGCATTCATTTCACTTGCCACAATCATCGCCAAAGTGGTTTTGCCTAAACCGGGTGGTCCAGAAAGCAGTATGTGATCAGATGGAGTTCCGCGTTCGCGCGCTGCGCGCAATAAGAGATCTACTTGATCCTTCACTCTTTGTTGACCGACAAACTCCTGCAAAGTATGAGGACGGAGCGCTTGTTCTGCGGTTATCTCCTCAGGAGTCAACCCTGCATTCATAATCTCATCACTCATGATTTATCAATCAATTTTTTCTCGATTGAGCAAGGGCAAGTTTCAGAATCTCCGGTAAGTCACTTTCTGAGGGAGTTCTTCCTAGGGTTTGCACCGCAGAATCCAAAGCCATTTCTGCATCTTTTGTCGCATATCCCAAGCCAGTCAACGCTCCAAGAATCTGACTTCGCCAAGGCCCAGATAAGGAGTCCTTCGCTTTGTAAGCACCACCAAATTTATCTTTTAATTCCAAAATAATTCTCGAGGCAACTTTTTTGCCGATACCTGGAACCTTTTCTAAAGCGGCGTTGTCTTGATTTGCGATCGCACTGGTCAAATCACTCGGACCATAAACCGATAACAGCGCGCTCGCTACTTTTGGTCCAATTCCCGTCACTGATTGCAGTTGTTGGAATAGGGTTTTTGCTTCATTTGAATCAAAACCGTAAAGCGTCCAAGCATCCTCTCTTACAACCAATGAAGTGTAAATAGAAATGCTTGATCCAACACTGGTGGATGCAGCTAACTCAGGTGCAACAATGATTTCGTAGCCAACGCCGTTTACGTCAAGGGTAATTAAATTGAGACGAACTTCAAGTACTGTTCCGCGGAGTTGGGCAATCACTGACTCTTCCTCAAAGCTTTCAAGCGAGTTCGCTCCTTTGCTGCAGCGTTCGCAATTCTCTTGGAACTGTTGCCGCGCCAATGATGACAGATTGCCAGGGCCAAGGCATCAGTAGTATCAACTGGCTTTGGCGCACTTGCTAATCCCAATATCTTGGTTACCATCAAAGCAACTTGTTTCTTATCGGCGCGACCTGATCCAGAAACCGCCGCCTTTACCTCACTGGGTGTATGTAAGGCTACGGGGACGCCGGATTTAGCCGCCAACACCAGCGCAACTCCAGCGGCCTGGCCAGTCGCCATGGCTGTTCGTACATTCAATTGAGAGAAGACCCGCTCGACAGCGATTACATCTGGTTTGTATTTACTAATCCAGATTTCCAGTTCATTACTCAATGAGAGAAGTCGAGATTCAAGGGCGGAATCCACATCTGTGCGAATGACACCACAATCAAGCATTTTCAAGGTTCTGTGCCCAACGGATTCAACTACACCAATACCGCAACGCGTTAATCCGGGGTCAATACCTAACACTCGCACCTTTGAAGCCTAATAGTGCGGTTTTACTTCTTAGGAAAGGCTCGCCATTACCTCATCAGAAACATCGAAATTGCCGTAAACATTTTGCACATCGTCACATTCTTCAATGGCATCAATCAATTCAAATAAAGTTTTTGCATTCTCGGAATCAAGTGGAATTGACATTGAAGGTAAAAAGGAAACATCTGCCGATTCGTAGTCAATCCCTGAGTTTTGTAATGCGGTTCGCACCGCCACCATATCGGTGGCCGCTGAAACGATCTCGAAGTTCTCCCCCAGGTCATTCACCTCTTCAGCTCCCGCCTCCAGCGCCGCTTCCAGGATTTGGTCCTCTGTTAGCAATTTCGTTCCTTGTGCTTTTTTAACAATTACAACACCTTTACGATTGAATAAATAGGAAACCGAACCAGGGTCCGCCATGGTTCCGCCATTACGCGTGATCGCCACTCTTACCTCTGAAGCTGCGCGATTTCTATTATCTGACAAACATTCAACCAGCAATGCAACTCCGCCCGGTCCATATCCTTCATACATGATGGTTTCCCAATTTGAAGAACTGTCATCTAACCCAGCGGCACGTTTTAATGCGCGATCAATGTTGTCGCTAGGTACCGAATTTTTCTTGGCCTTTTGAATTGCATCGTAAAGGGTTGGATTTCCATCAGGATCTGCGCCGCCATTTCGAGCTGATACCTCTATGGCTTTGATGTACTTTGCGAAAGCGCGAGAACGCTTTGAATCAATCAAAGCTTTCTTGCGTTTGATCGTTGCCCATTTGGAATGACCTGACATTAAATAACACCAACCTTTACATTCTCACGACAAACAACATCTACAAAATATCGATGCACTCGATTGTCGCCTGTTAACTCTGGATGAAACGAAGTTGCCAATATGTTTCCCTGTCGAACTGCTACCGGATGGTTTTCAACTTTTGCCAATACTTGAACCCCTTGTCCTACAGATTCGACCCACGGAGCTCTGATGAATACCGCTTTTACCGGCGCACCCGATATTCCTTCAAACGCTAGATCCATTTCAAAAGAGTCCACTTGTCGACCAAATGCGTTTCGACGCACCGTTGCATCCAGACCGCCAAATGTTTCTTGACCAGCAATAGCATCTAGAACATTATTGGAAAGCAAAATCATTCCAGCGCAAGATCCATAGACCGGCATGCCGTTCTTGATACGAGCTGCGATTTCATCGAACACATCAAATGAGCGGGCAAGTTTTGCAATGGTCGTGGATTCACCCCCAGGTATTACAAGGGCATCAATCTCTCGAATTTCAGATCTGCGACGAACTGCAATAGCGCTAACGCCACAATCTCCAAGCGAGCGAATATGTTCACGGACATCGCCTTGGAGTGCCAAGACTCCAATTTTCATTTGAAACTACCAGCCTCGTTCCGCAAGGCGGTGAGGAACTGGAATATCAGCGACGTTAATTCCCACCATAGCTTCACCCAAGCCGCGCGATTGCTCTGCAACCACCTTTGGATCGTCAAAGAAGGTAACTGCTTTAACGATTGCAGATGCTCGTTTTGCTGGATCACCAGATTTAAAGATTCCCGAACCAACAAAGACGCCATCAGCACCAAGTTGCATCATCATCGCAGCGTCGGCCGGAGTTGCAATTCCACCGGCGGTGAAAAGTACAACCGGCAACTTTCCGGTTTGAGCTACTTCACGAACTAATTCATACGGAGCTTGCAATTCCTTGGCCGCAACATATAACTCATCTTCGCGCATCGATGTTAGACGACGAATCTCATCAGAAATAGAGCGCATGTGTGTAGTTGCATTTGAAACATCTCCGGTACCTGCTTCACCTTTTGAGCGGATCATCGCGGCACCTTCGTTGATACGACGAAGCGCTTCGCCAAGATTTGTTGCACCACAAACAAAGGGAACGGTGAAGTTCCACTTATCGATGTGGTGGGTGTAATCAGCAGGAGTTAAAACCTCTGACTCATCAATGTAATCCACGTTGATGGCCTGCAAAATTTGCGCTTCTACAAAATGACCAATTCGCGCCTTCGCCATAACTGGGATAGAGACCGTGCGTTGAATTTCCTCAATCATGTCTGGATCAGACATGCGCGCAACGCCTCCTTGCGCCCGAATGTCGGCTGGTACACGTTCAAGAGCCATCACAGCGACCGCGCCTGCATCTTCAGCGATCTTCGCCTGTTCAGCGTTCACTACATCCATGATTACACCACCCTTGAGCATCTCTGCCATACCGCGCTTTACGCGAGAGGTGCCGGTAACCGGCGTTGCATTGCTATTTTTTGCAGTCTCTTGAGCCATGGGTGGATTCTACTTAGAAAGCTGCGAACCGCGAATCTGAGTTAAGCTCTGAATTGAGCCTGAAAATAAGGCTAGGGGTTGGCGGCCTTAACTGGAAAATCAAACACCGGCACTTGATCGGTTAAGAAGATCCAAACCTGACCGGGGGCAAAAAATGCTTCGGAACCATCTTCCAGCAACCATTTAGTCGGAGATTCGGCAGATTCTCTCGACCACGAAACCTCAGTGACCGTTCCATTTCGCAAAAGGTAAGCGGTGCCAGACCCGACTACATGTGACTTCGGGGTTACTCCCCCGAATTTGTCTCCATATTCAGATGGAGTGATTTCAATCTTCTGTATCACCATCATTGGCGAACCAAGTTGTTCTCCGGCGAGTGCAAAATTGTCTCGACCATTGTGTTTAAGCAGAAATCTCTTCTCGGTCTTACTCCAGATCGCTTGATACTCCGCGTTGGGCCACGAGATGGTTGCACTCAAAATTCGCTTGGCAAAATTAGATTTTTCACCATGTTGCCAACCAATACTCTTAGCAAAATCCAAATCAGAGGTTTTCTCAAGCAATAAATTCGGTTTAACCATCATGGCGTATGGAGCAGTCCGCTCCGGATTATTGAAATAGATCGTTGGTGGATTTCGCTCCGCACTTAAGTTAACTAAATTAGCCTCGGCTATCACGGGACGAAGCTTGCTTTGCGCGCCACTATATATAAATCCAACTTTCCCGAACTGGGCAAGGATTTCCAAATCACTGATACGCGCAGAACGAATTGGCCCCAACAGTTCGGGGTAGTTAGAGGAATAGATACCCATCAATCTCGTAAGCCCGGCTTCGACTTGCGTAACAAAAACTACATCAGCCGACTCAACACCTTCTTGAGGATGGGCATAGTTGGTATCGTCGAATTTAACCGCCAAGATGTTGCCGTTACTACCCGGAAGATTTGTAAAAACATTTCTCTCAACTTCTACCGGCTCATCACTGGAAGATGAACCCAAAGCAGAACACGATGTAATAAGTGCAAGCAGGGCAAGCACGATTGGAATAAGGCGAATTTTCACCGGGTAATCTCCATCAGAGAATCATCTTCAAAGGCGTATTTCACCGGCAGTGGCGCATGCCCTGCCAATCTAAAAATGCGGTAAATCAACTTTGATCGACGGGCCCGCGCGGCGCCTACCGCTTCCACATGAAGTGCGATGGCAATCCTTAACCTCTCTGTCAAAACCTCAAGTTCATTAAATAGGTCAGGAAATCGTCTCTTGAGATCTGTTTCATTGGTCAGAATCAATAAAGCTTGCGTTAAACCACTCTCAGCCTCACTGCGCTCTGCGATCTCTGCCTCGCGGGCTTGATGAGCGGCAGCGGTTAAGAGCAATCCAGTTGCCGGATCAACTTCGCCAGTGTGTGCAATGTCTAACGCTAAAGCGGCTCTGCGTTGCAAAATAGCATCCAGATTCGCCCAAGATGTTTCGGCGCGATGATGTAGGCGATCAAGACGGTTGGCGCTGAAAGTTAAATACCAAATAGTAAGAAGTAAAAGTATTGGCAACCAAAGATAAATACTCATTAGCTTTACTCTTCCTCTCTTGAGAACAATCTATTCCAACCGCGAGATTCTGAAACCAATGTAACTTTCTCCTCTTCGCCTCGGGCGTGTAGATACACATTCATGATTTCATCGCTAACCTCAGACCAATCAAATCGCTTTGCTCGCAACTGACCCGCACTGGACAAGGCATTTCGCTTCTCTTCTGATTTGAACAATTCAATTACGCGCCGCGCCAAATCATCTGAATTCTCATTTTCAAAGAGCGATCCATATTTACCATCTTCAAGTAAATATCTAAATGCTGGGATGTCGCTGGCAACAATAGGAACACCAGCTGCCATCGCTTCAGTGAGAATGATTCCGAAAGATTCACCGCCGGTATTGGGTGCAATATAGAGATCGAGAGATTTCAGAAAAGTAGCTTTTTCAGCATCGTCGATTCTTCCTAAAAACTCCAACCGATTTCTTAACGCCGGATTTATGCTTTGCATCGCCTCTAAACCTTCACCCGGGCCAGCAATCATCAAACGAAAATCGGGGAAAACCCGGGCAATGTTGGGCAGCGCTTTTAGAAGCACATCTAAGCCTTTGCGCGGCTCAGAGAATCGTCCAATAAACCCCATGGTTAATGGTTTCTTCCAGCTGGAGTTGGGCTCTGCCTTACTAAAGAAATCCACATCTATTCCGTTTGGGATTACCACTGCATCGGTATCGAGGTGAATTCGCAGAGTTTCACGAGCTACTTCGCTAACCGCTATCCGGGCACGCAACTTTTCTATAACCGGTTCTAGTAGTGGCGCAATTGCAAAAGCTACCTTTTGGCGCGGCGCTGCTGCATGGAAAGTCCCCACTAATGGACCTTCCGCAATCGAGCAAGCTAGCAAGGAAAGAGAAGGAATTGCGGGTTCATGTAAGTGCAATACATCAAACTCTCCATTTGAAATCCATTGCCTCACTCTTGATGCCGCCAGAGGACCAAAGAGGACTCTAGCCACCGCGCCGTTGTATGGAATAGCGATTGGTTTTCCAGCAACGATGACAAAATCTTCTTCAATAAGAGATTCGTCGCTGGCTGGAGCAAGTACGGAAATCTCGTGGCCTTGCTGGCGATAATGCAACGCCAAATCCTTGATATGCGCTTGAACTCCGCCAGGAACATCCCATGCATATGGGGAGACAAATCCAATTTTCATGTGCGTTCCACAAACGATTCGTCTATAAATATGCGCTGCTGCATATGCCAAGATTCGAGATTATGGGAGATATCTTTTTCAAATTGATTAGCCAACAACTGAGTTACTCGGGCAACTTCATCCTTTTGCTCATTGGAACGGTTAACGCTAAAAGGAGCGGATAGATGTATCTCAATTCCATCCCTGTTGTAAGCAACAAACGCGGTAATTAAATCTGCGCCGGTCTTGTAGGCCAATAGTGCAGGACCTGCAGGCATGCGCGCTGTGGCATTGAAAAAGTCAACATTCAACCCAGAACGGCTTAAATCGCGGTCCGCGACCAGGGCTACCAACTCCCCTGAATTCAATGTTTTTTCCAATTCATCAAGCACTCCAGCATTTAGATCGAGAACTCGCATTCCCATTCGTTCGCGATGCGCTAAAAATCTGCGGAATAGCCGCTCTGGTTTCAAATGTTCAGCCACGGTATTCACCCGCACGCCTTTTGAACAGAAATAAGCTCCCGCGTGATCCCAATTGCCCGCGTGCGGGAGCGCAACTATCACTCCGCGGCCCTGAGCTACTGGATCAAACAGGAAATGCTCGTTATGGGTCTTGACTGTGGAACTAATTTTTTTGGAATCCCAATCCGATATTCGAAAAGTATCACACCAATAACGCATCGCATTAGACAGGCCCTTAATAACCGATTCCTCTAATTGGTCACTATTCAAATTTGGATTCACTGTTTTGTAATTGCTTCGCAACCTTTGTACCCGTTTTCCGTTGCGCCGATATGCAAAACTCGCGATCTTTGCAAACAATGCATATGCAGTCCGCTCAGGAAGTAAGCGAATTAATCGCCAAAGCGAGCTATAAATAAAATAGATTAACCAACTCATATTCACTCTGCTCGCGCAACAACTCTCATCCGTTGCATCACGGTAACTGTCCCAGCCGCAATAACCAATCCCAATGCGACGTTGAGAGCGGGGTTCAATCCGAGTCCATATAAGCCCGTACCAACCAGAACAACAATTAATCTTTCAGTACGTTCTGCAATACCTACACTGCATTCAATACCCAAGCTCTCGGCTTTTGCTCTGATGTAAGGAATGAGCCCTACGATTACTAGAGCAACTACAGCCA
>JBDKIY010000036.1:0-10983 GCA_039796875.1 Actinomycetota bacterium | reverse complement strand
GCAAGACAGGGTCATACCGAAGCTGCGGTAGAGATGTGTCGTTTAGTGGGAGAGACCGAGGTTGGCGTAATTAGCGAGCTGGTAAATGAAGACGGCTCAATGATGAGAGGGGATGAGCTGCAGAATTTTTCGAAAGCTCACAATATCCCAATTGTCACAATTGCAGAGCTTTTGAAATTGCTTGATGCGAACGATAACCAAACTAAAGATTTAGTATCAAATTCAAATTTGCAGAATGATTTAAGAAGTAATCTTCCAAGTAAATTACAAAGTAAATTCCACTGGGCAAAATTGCCAAGATTCTCAAAGGGCAATCAAGCGGCCATGACCTGGCAGATCGCAACCTTTTCTGGGCGAGCTGGAGTAGATCATGCTGTTATGAAGTTAGGTGACCCTTCCTCGAAACCTGCAGCGTTGGTGCGTATACATTCTGAATGCCTAACGGGAGATGTTCTTGGTTCGTTACGCTGCGATTGCGGCTCACAATTAAGCGCTGCTATGGAAAAAATTGAATCTCAGGGCGCTGGAATTGTTATATATCTACGTGATCAAGAAGGACGTGGAATCGGAATTTCTGAGAAAATTCGAGCTTATGAATTGCAGGATCAAGGTTTGGATACTGTCGAGGCTAACTTAGCGTTAGGCCATGATGTGGATGTCCGTGATTTTAGTGATGCTGTAGAGGTATTACACGCCCTTGGAATTACAACGGTAAATCTGTTGACAAATAATCCAGAGAAACTGCAAACCTTGATTGATTCTGGAATAAATGCGCAAGCTCATACTTTGCATGGCGAAATAAATGAGTTCAACTCCGATTACATAAAAACAAAAAGAGATAGATTGGGGCATAGATAAATGGCTGGAATTGCGCCAGAGATAAAGATCGAAGATATGAGTAGGTTTAAGGTTGCCGTTATCTCAGCAAGTTGGCATAAAGATATTTGCGACGATTTGGTTGCCGGTGCGCATCGAGCTCTCAGGAGTGCGGGTGTGACATTAGATCCGGTTGTTTATGTCCCGGGCTCATTTGAGCTGCCGTTAGCGGCGCAGTACGCCTTGGACTCCGGTGCTCATGCCGCCGTAGTTTTGGGTGTTGTCGTTCGCGGCGAAACTCCACATTTTGATTATGTGTGCCAAGGTGTAACAGATGGAGTTATGCAGGTTAGTTTGAGCCGTTCTAAACCCATTGGTTTTGGAGTTTTAACAGTAGATGATGTTTCTCAGGCGGTGGCGCGCAGTGGAATTGCCGGTAGCAAAGAGGATAAAGGATTTGATGCAACTATTGCAGCTTTAGAGCTTTTAAAAATTGCGCCAGGCAATAGATAGTTGCGCTAAAACTATCGATTTTGTGGAAAGCCGAGATTAATTCCACCATGGCTGGGGTCTAACCAGCGACTCGTCACAACTTTCCCACGGGTGAAGAAATGAACTCCCTCAATTCCATGTGCGTGTGTATCGCCGAATAGAGAGTTCTTCCAACCTCCAAATGAGTAGTAAGCAGTAGGAACTGGAATCGGAACATTTATTCCAATCATTCCTACTTGAACCTCATTTTGGAATCGGCGCGCAGCGCCACCATCATTGGTAAAGATTGCGGTGCCATTTCCATATTGATGTTTGTTTATTAGAGCAAGACCTTCTTCATAGCTTTTAACTCGAATCACAGATAAAACTGGGCCAAAAATCTCATCTTGGTAGATACTCATATCGGGGGTCACTAAGTCAAACAAAGTTGGTCCAAGCCAAAAGCCCTCTGCTGCTCCTGAAACTTGAGGATTTCTTCCATCAACCACAAGTCGGGCGCCTTCTTTAACTCCCGCGTCTACATAGGAGGCAACTTTGTCACGATGCACCGCGGTTACTAAAGGACCCATGTCGCTTCCTTTTGTGCCATCGCCAGTTTTTAGATTTTTCATTCGCGAACTTATTTTTGAGATTAATTCATCTGCAACTGGTTCAACTACAACTAATGCTGAAATTGCCATGCAACGTTCTCCAGCTGAGCCAAAACCTGCATTCACCGCTGCATCAGCCGCCAAATCAAGATCCGCATCAGGCAAGACCAACATGTGATTCTTTGCGCCACCTAAAGCCTGAACTCGCTTTCCATTCTTTGTGCCATTTTCGTAGATATATCGAGCGATGGGGGTGGACCCGACAAATGAAATAGAAGCTATTCCGGGATGTTCGAGCAATCTATCAACAGCAACTTTGTCGCCATGAACCACGTTGAAAACCCCATCGGGAAGTCCGGCAGCTTTCCAAAACTCAGCGATCAAATTGACTGGCGAAGGATCCTTCTCGCTCGGTTTAATTATTACTGCGTTTCCAGCTGCAATCGCAATCGGGAAGAACCACATAGGAACCATGGCGGGAAAATTGAAAGGCGAAATAATTGCGCTAACTCCAACAGGTTGACGAATAGAGTAAACATCAATATCTGTTGATACCCCTTCAGAGTAAGAACCTTTAAGAAGGTGTGGGATACCGCAGGCAAACTCAACTACTTCAAGACCGCGCGTGACCTCGCCTAAAGCATCAGACAAAACTTTTCCATGTTCAGCTGTTATTAGTGCAGCGACCTCCTCTTTTCGAGAATTTAGGATCTCTCGAAAAGCAAATAAAACTTGAGTTCTTTTTGCTAGAGAAGTGTTTTGCCATTGAATTTGGGCTTTTGAGGCGACATCAATTGCGTAATCAACTAATTCAACTGAAGCAAAATCTACTTTTCCAGTGATCTGACCAGTTGCGGGGTTGTACACATCGCCTTGTCTAGCAGCCTGTGAACTTAGGCTAGCCGAGTTTGTATCGGATGGGTTCCATGACTTTCCATTTATGTGATGAGTGATTTGTTTTAAATTGCTCATAGTTTTTCACCGCTAGAAAGTTGTGAATTGGATTGGTTCGGAGAGTAGTGTTTTGAAATAGCTGTAAATGCTTTATCAAGTATTGCTACTCCTTCATTAAATTCAGATTCAGAAATATTGCATGGAGGCACTACATGCATCCGGTTGAAATTAGTGAACGGCATTAGACCCAATTTTTTGCATTCCCCAACTAGCTCATTCATAGCTGGACTTGATCCGGCATAAGGAGCCAGAGGCTCTCTTGTTGCACGATCCTTTACTAAATCTAAAGCCCAAAAGACGCCTAATCCGCGCACTTCCCCGATAACCTGATGTTTTTCGGCAAGGGAACGCAGAGCTGGTCCGATTACATTTTCTCCCATGTGAGCAGCATGTTCAACAATTTTCTCTTCCTTCATAACATCAATAGTTGCGACAGCAGCAGCACACGCTAGGGGGTGACCAGAATAAGTTAAACCACCAGGGAAAACTCGATCATTGAAAGTTTCGGCTACCGCTTTTGAAATTACTACGCCGCCCAATGGGACGTAACCTGAATTTACGCCTTTGGCAAAAACAATCAGATCTGGTTCAGCGTTGGAGTGTTGATATGCAAACCATTTTCCCGTTCTACCAAAGCCCGACATGACCTCATCTGCAATCCAAAGGATTCCATATTTGTCACATAGCGCACGTACGCCCTCTAAATATCCTTTAGGTGGAATTAATACGCCCGCAGTTCCGACGACTGATTCAATAAGAACCGCAGCAATGGTGTGCGGTCCTTCAAATGTTATGACACTTTCTAAGTGCGCTAACGCACGTTCACATTCTTGTTCTTCATTTTCTGACCAGAAAGAACTGCGATATGCGTACGGCCCAAAGAAATGGACATGGCCATAAGCAAATTCATTGGGCCAACGACGTGGATCTCCGGTAGCGGAAATAGCGGAAGTGGTATTGCCGTGGTACGAACGATAGAAAGAAAGAATTTTGTGACGGTTGGTATGTAACCTCGCCATCCTGATGGCGTTTTCAACGCCGTCCGCACCGCCATTAGTGAAGAAAACCTTTTGGTGTCGGGGGCTTGCTAGTTCGACAATTCTCTTTGCAGCTTCTCCGCGGGCTTCATTTGCAACTTGTGGCGCTACTGTTGAAAGAAGTTCAGCCTGCTTTTGTATCGCAGCTACAACTTTTGGGTGCTGGAAACCAATATTGGTAAAAACCAGTTGGCAGGAGAAATCTAGATACTTCTTGCCGTCAAAGTCCCAGAAATATGAGCCTTTTCCAGTAGCAACCGGCAATGGTGAAATTTGTGCTTGAGCGGACCAGGAATGAAAGACATACTGGCGATCTAAATCAAAAACTTCTTTGCCGCGGGCTGGATTAGGTGTGAACTCTGACATTACCCAATCTAATCAGCAGTACGCCAAGGACTCAAGAATGTCGGTCGCAACAACGGATGAGTATTTCTTGGCAGCATAAGAACCAGCTTTTGAATGTAGCTGAACTGCTGCTGCAACAACATTCTGTGCTTCCTTTAAATCCTCCGGCCCCCAACTTGCAAGAAATGCCCCTATGAGACCTGCGAGAACATCACCAGTGCCTGCGGTAGCAAGCTCTGGTCCGCCTCTCGAATCAATAATAATTTTAAGGTTTGGCGCCGCTATGATGGTTTGTTTTCCCTTTAAGACAACTATGACATTTAATTGATCAGCAATTTTCTGAGAGACAGAAAGTCGTTCTTTTTTCGTTGTGGGTTTTGAGAAACCAATTTCTCTTAATTCTCCTTCATGTGGAGTTAAAACAATAAGTTGGTTCATTGGTCTAGTTGCTGAAACGGAGCCCGGATTCGATTTGCTGCCTAAAACCAGTTTCATTGCTGCTCCATCAAGAACCACTCTTGCAATAGCGGGCAATTTCTTCAGAGAGATTCCTCCAGGACCCACAACTACAGCATCGATCCTCTGATCATTTATATCTCTTATTGGCACTACATCTGGATATTGATGAATTATTTGCTGAATCAACGAGTTGGATTTGGATAAAAATTTCACATAACCAGCTCCACCGCGTCGTGCCCCACCCACCGCTAGTGTTGCCGCTCCCGGATAACGCTGAGATCCTGCCGCAACCGCAACAACGCCTCTGGTGTATTTGTGATCATCTAGTTGTAGGGGACGTCGACCAATAGGTGCTGAAGTTGAGCTGTTTGCTCTTGTTTTTCTAGATGGCTGTGCTGATGAGGAGCTCCGAGCCCTTTTAGATTTTTTAGGTTTAACCATTTAAGAATTAAATTAACTAATTGCTGCTAGGCATCGTCTGGCGTGCATCTTCATGGGTGCAACTCAGATTCTTGGGGTCAGCAACACATGAATCACATAAAAGATATTGCTTATGACAGAAATCGTTTGCGCAGTTATAGAAAACTTTTGTGGCAGCGGAACAGATATCGCATTTGCCAATCACTTTTGTTGAATCAGAAAAATCAATGGTTTTGCGGCCATCAAAGGTATAAAGCGAACCTTCCCAAAGTCCGCTATCTCCAAACTTCTCACCGTAGCGAACAATTCCACCTTCAATTTGGTAAACCTCATTGAAACCTTTTTGCTTCATTACCGTGGTGAGGATTTCGCAACGAATTCCACCGGTGCAGTAAGTGACAATCGTTTTGTTTTTTAGATGATCGTACTTGCCGCTATCTAATTCAGCTATGAAATCTTTGGTAGTTCTGACATCAGGAACAATGGCATTTTTGAATTTTCCAATTTTGGCCTCATATGCATTTCGACCATCGAAGAAAACTAAATCATCGCCTAGCTCGGATGCTAGTTTGTTTACTTCCTTGGGTTTCAAATGCTTACCGCCCCCAACAACGCCAGATAAATCAACTTTCAAATCCTCTGGTACGCCGAAAGTTACCAACTCTTTTCGTGCCTTAACACTCAACCTTGGAAAATCATTTCCAGTTCCATCGGACCATTTGAAATCAATCTTTTTAAATCCTGGATACTGTTTGGTAGTTTTTACATACGTCTTAAGATTAGAAAGTTCTCCACCTAATGTGCCATTAATGCCATGTTCCGAAATCAGAATTCGACCCTTTAAATTAAGTGATTCGCAAAGCGCAAGCTGCCAAAGGCGGACGGCTTCGGGGTCGGCCACCGGGGCAAATCCGTAATACAGGATTATTTTTTGCACGGCCATTTTCCGATGATAATAAATTGGTCCATTGAAACTCAAACTTGAACTCCGAAACTAAATACCGCCTCTTAAACCCACGTCTAAAAACCCAATCTTGAAACCAAGACATCCTATACAGAGAACTTTGAGCGTATTTCGAGAGTGAATTTAGAGGTAAATACTTGTCTCCGGAACATAATTAGCTTATGAATGGTGAACGAGCCAACTCTCAAAAAGTACTTTCGATAATAGTGATTTTCACAATTCTGTTGGCGGCGGCAGCGGCTTTTCTTAGTGCTTCCAAAGATCCGAAGGAATATGCCTCTTCAACACCAGAGGGGGTAATTCAACGTTACCTAGAGGCGGTACTGGCAGGAAAAAATGAAACAGCGGCAGATTATTTTGTAGTTGATTCGCAGTGCGACGCTAGCGATATTGATCGAAGCTGGATCTCCGAAACAATACGAGTGAATCTTGCAAATACAGAACTTGAAGGCGACAAGGCTTATGTTGAAGTTGTAATCGATCTTTCCTCTGGAGGTCCATTTGATGATTACTACACAGAGAAACATAATTTCCGTCTAATTAAAGAATCTGGGAATTGGAAAATACTGGGAATTCCCTGGCCCTTGTATTCATGCGAGGAGTTAAATAAATGATTTTTGGATTATTAATTCCAATCCTTTTTCTTGCGATAATTGTTGTTGTGGCCAGAAAATTGTTCAGCCATGATGCGCATGGCGCACCAAGTACTTTTTCTGTGCGACGTCTGTTTCAATACGCATTACTTTTTGGATTGCTTGTTATTTCCGCCTCTGGTGTTTCGGGACTGATTGGACGACTTTTTGATTCAGGTCAAGTAATTGCGGAGAACAGAACTGATTTAGCGAGAGACATAACATTTGCAATTATTGGAATTCCACTCTATTTCGCGATGAGTCGCTGGACTAAGAGAGTTCTCAACGAAAATCCTGATGAAAGACACTCGGTCGCTTGGAATGCTTACCTTTCAATAGTTTCTATAACCTCTTTGGTCACTGCCATGACTGCGGCATACCGCGTAGTTAATTGGGCCCTTGGAGAAGAAGCTTTCCGTGGTGCAGATTTATCGCAATTCTTAGTGTGGGGATTAGTTTGGATTGGGCACTGGCAATTGGTTGAAAGTAGAGACAGAGAGGATGAATCCCGAGCACATTACATTGCTGGAGCTCTGGTTGGTTTAGGCACATTAAGTTTTGGCGTTGGCAGCTTGATCGCCAGCACAGCGCGTACTCTTTTAGAAACCGATGAAAAATCCCTGTTGGTAGATAGCGGAAATGCCTCAGTAAGAGCTATTTCATTGATAATCATCGGTCTGCCCGCCTGGTATCAATATTGGTTGAAAAAAGCTCTCCATTTGAAACGCGAATTATTTTGGTATTCCTATGTCTTGTTGATTGGGGTAGCCGGGGGATTTTTATCATTAGTGATTTCCGGAAGTGTGATGATTTACGATGTTTTAGTTTGGTATGTAGGAGATCCGCAGGAAACTTTGGCGGCCCGGCATTTCAATAGCAGTGCAGGAGCTTTGGGATCCGCTGTAGTTGGTTTCGCAGCTTGGTGGTATCACGCCTCAATTGTTAATAATCAAGAAGCACTTAAGAACGGCGCCTTGAAATCCAGAGATGAAGTAAGAAGAGTTTATGAATACATAATCTCAGGTATTAGTTTGATTGCAGCTGCAGCCGGCTTGATGATGATTTTTGTCGCAATCATCGAATCATTTACTCCGGGGGAGGTTGTATCTACCACTAGCTCTACAAATACCTTGATGGTTGCTATAACTTTACTTATTGTTGGGGCACCAATTTGGTACTTTTTCTGGACCAGAATTGAGAGTCACTTAGTTGCTGATGGCGAAGAAATTACTTCACCAACCAGACGTATCTTCTTGCTGATGCTGTTTGGCGTTTCCTCGGT
Source organism: Actinomycetota bacterium (assembly GCA_039796875.1). Taxonomy (GTDB): domain Bacteria; phylum Actinomycetota; class Actinomycetes; order Nanopelagicales; family Nanopelagicaceae; genus MAG-120802. Next base: position 2,992 of record JBDKIY010000036.1, on the reverse strand, counting down.
TGCAGCCGTTATAAGTGTTCTGACCGCAGTGTTTTTATTTCTAGATGATGTTTTGAATGATCAGTTAGGTCGAGAAACATTACGTGAAATGAGATTTGCAATTGCAATCTTGGTGGCAAATGCAGCAATAAGTTGGTATCACTGGAGTATTTATAGAAGTGAGCGACAAGTCAGCGTCCGCAAGGCACGTAAAGACAAATTTGTTGTCCTAGTTGGACCCAGGGATGAAAATCTGGCTCGAGCAATTCAGTTGCAATTTGGGGGACATGTCCAAATGTGGCAATCCAATGGGGCGACAGCTGAACAAGATGGAGTAGCAGATTGGGATCGCCAAAAGGTGCTTGATTTGATTGAGCAAACGCAGGGCGATGAAGTCATGGTCATTAAAGAGACAAAAGGACTGAAAGTGATTCCATTTTCTCGTGGCAGCTAATTACAGGGTTGAATTGCTTGAGGCTAGCTACCATTGATTCAAAATGCCTAAAGTCATTTTGCTTGATAGGTTTGCGCCGCTAGAGATTTTTTGTTCACAAGTTGCAACGACCAGATCCAAGAAAAGCTTATAAATATTCAGACAGAATATTGCGGGTGCAGGTTCGAAATTCGAGATTTAGAGGGAGCAAATGGATAATCAATACGCAAGCCAAAAGGTGAATCAAGACGGAAACTCTTCCACTAAATGTCCAGTGCCTCATGGCTCCTTAACCTCAATGGGCGCCGCTCAAGAGAAGTGGTGGCCGAATTCTCTAAATCTTGAGATATTGCACCAACATGACACAAAAACAAATCCCCTTGGCGACAACTTTGATTACAACGAAGAGTTGAAGAAGCTTGATATAGAAGCTCTTAAAGAAGATTTGCATAGTTTGATGACCGATAGTCAATCTTGGTGGCCAGCAGATTGGGGACATTACGGTGGATTGTTTATTCGCATGGCGTGGCATTCGGCAGGTTCCTATAGAACTGCGGACGGTCGCGGTGGTAGCGGAACTGGTAACCAGCGTTTTGCACCACTAAATTCCTGGCCAGACAACGCAAATTTAGATAAGGCGCGACGTTTACTCTGGCCTATCAAAAAGAAGTATGGCAACAAAATTAGTTGGGCAGATTTAATGATTTTGGCTGGAAATATTGCCTATGAATCAATGGGATTGAAAACATTTGGATTTGGATTTGGTCGGGAGGATATTTGGGCTCCAGAAATAGATATTTATTGGGGATCAGAAAAGGAATGGCTTGCGCCAAGCGATAATCGTTACGGTGATCTTGCAGACCCCAGCACGATGGAAAACCCGTTAGCCGCAGTGCAGATGGGCCTTATTTATGTGAACCCTCAAGGCGTAAATGGCGTTTCTGATCCGCTTAGAACTGCAGCTCATGTCCGCGAAACATTCGCCCGCATGGCAATGAATGATGAAGAAACTGTCGCTCTGACTGCCGGAGGCCACACTGTTGGAAAGGCGCATGGAAATGGCAAAGCTTCGAATCTAGGGCCAGAGCCTGAAGCAGCAGAAATCTCCGAACAAGGTTTAGGTTGGAATAATCACAAGTCAAGAGGAATCGGCAGAAACACCGTAACCAGTGGAATTGAAGGCGCTTGGACTACACATCCAACTAAATGGGATAACGGATACTTTGAACTTTTATTTAAGTATGAATGGGAGCTAAAGAAATCACCCGCTGGTGCACAACAATGGGAGCCTGTAAACATTGCTGAACAAGATAAGCCAGTTGATGTTGAGGATTCTTCAATTCGCTACAACCCAATAATGACTGATGCGGATATGGCAATGATCAAAGATCCTGCTTACCGCGCGATATCCGAACGCTTTTACAAAGACCCAGCTTATTTCAGCGAGGTTTTCGCCCGTGCTTGGTTCAAATTAACTCATCGCGATATGGGACCTAAAGTTCGCTACTTTGGTCCCGATGTTCCAAAAGAAGATTTGATTTGGCAAGACCCAATTCCGCAAGGCAATACCGAATACGATGTTGCGAAAATGAAGGAGAAAATTGCCACTTCTGCTTTGTCTATTTCAGAGATGGTTACTACCGCTTGGGATAGCGCACGTACTTTCCGTGGTTCAGATAAACGTGGTGGCGCGAATGGCGCTCGCATTAGATTGGAGCCACAGCGCAATTGGATTGGTAATGAGCCGGCAAGACTTAACAAAGTTCTTTCCACCCTTGAACCAATTGCAAATGAGTTTGGCGCCAGTATTGCTGACGCCATTGTCCTTGCGGGAAATGTTGGTGTTGAACTGGCAGCCAAAGCGGCCGGTTTTAATGTAGAAGTACCTTTTGAAGCGGGCAGAGGAGATGCTTCACAGGAGCAAACAGATATTGACTCCTTCAATGTTTTGGAACCAATTCATGATGGTTTTAGAAATTGGCAAAAAAATGATTATGTGGTGAGCCCAGAGGAGTTGTTGCTTGACCGAGCGCAGCTAATGGGTTTGACCGCGCCGGAAATGACTGTGTTGATTGGCGGCATGAGAGTTATCGGTACCAACTACGCGGGCTCTAAGCATGGCGAATTTACCAAACGTCTTGGTGCGCTGAGTAATGACTTTTTTGTGAACCTCACAGATATGTCTTTTGTCTGGGAACCCATTGACAGTAATCAATACAACATCCGAAATCGCACCTCTGGTGAAGTGCAATTCACTGCCACTCGTGCCGATTTGGTGTTTGGATCAAACTCGATTTTGCGCTCTTATGCCGAGGTTTATGCCCAAGATGATAATAAGGAGAAGTTTGTCTTCGATTTCATTGCGGCTTGGAACAAGGTCATGAACGCAGATCGCTTTGATTTGAAATGAAATTCTGCATTCGGCCTGAATAACCTTCGAATTTCACATCTTTTATTTGAAACAGCATGCAGAAAGAGTACGTGGGTTGTGTAGGGATCGAACCTACGACCCGGTGATTAAGAGTCACCTGCTCTACCAACTGAGCTAACAACCCGTTGAACACTTACGTGGTCAAGCGG
>JBDKIY010000035.1:0-11963 GCA_039796875.1 Actinomycetota bacterium | reverse complement strand
CAGCTCGCTACCGTAAAAATAAGTTGATAAACCAGAGGCTTTTTCATTTCCATAAGTATCAGCGCTTACTGAAATAACAAGATCTGCCTCAGTGTTATTGGCAAATGCAATTACCTCTTGCGGATTTGGTTTTGAGGTTGCACTTCTAGTTAAGAAAACAGAGACACCTAATGCAATCAAACGCCCCTCAATTTTTTGTGCCAAATCAAAGGTGAGATCTGCGATGTCACTACGTGAACTTGGATCTAAAACAATTACTTTGTCAGCCAGCGCTGGGCCACGTTTTTCTCTATGTGCTTGATCGCGAAGTAATGCTGGCGCGCCACCGGTTACGGTGCGCATTAAACGCATTAGAGAAATTACCGTTCCTGGCCCGCAAACTCCATCAATCTTTACTCCAACTGATTTTTGAAACTCCTGCACCGCTTTTTCAGTAAGTGGTCCATAGAAACCATCTACCCGGCCCGGGTTAAATCCCATTTCAATTAAGCGAGATTGCAATGCAGCAACATCATCACCACGCATTAATGGTGTTTCAACTTTTAGAGTGCGATCCCCTAATTTCCAACGCGCCTCTTCAATTGCGGCGTGGGTGCCATTATCAATCTCGCCGGTAACACTTAAACCACGTGCTTGTTGAAAGGCCCGGACCGCATCTGCAACCTCAGTGGTAAATGTGTCAGTTGGTGCAGATATCAACCCAAGGCGATGCAGGGTGTTGGTAACTACCGTTACAACATCCCCGCGATCACCGGGTTTAATCATTTAGTTAATGTATTCGGAAAGCTCTTTTAGCAAAGCTGGCTTTGGACGTGCACCAACAATGCTCTTAACAACCTGTCCACCAACAAATACATTCATAGTTGGGATTGAGTTGATGCCGTATTTCATGGCGATCGAGCCCTCTTCATCGGTATTTAATTTCACAATCTTGATTTTGCCGCCATGTTCATTGGAGATCTCCTCCAAGATTGGTCCAACTGCGCGGCATGGTCCACACCATTCAGCCCAGAAATCCACCAATACAGGTGTTGAGCTCTTCAAAACCACATCTGCAAAGTTCGCAGCGGTTACTTTTTCGGTTGCCATCTTCTCTCCTCTTTATTTAATTTATCTCTAAATCAAATCTTAATGACCGTTTAATGACCTTGCAGGAAACGTTCCGCATCAAGGGCGGCCTGACAGCCAGAGCCTGCTGCGGTAATCGCCTGACGGTAGGTGAAATCAACTAAATCACCGCAGGCAAACACACCTTTGATGTTGGTGCGGGTAGAACGGCCCTCTACCTCAACATATCCCTCGCTATTTAACGCAACTTTGCCCTTTACCAATTCAGATCTAGGTAAATGGCCAATTGCTACAAACAAACCAGTGAAATCTTGAACAGATTCTTCACCAGTAACAGTGTTACGAAGTTTTAATGCCGAAACTTTTTCTTCACCTAAAACATCAATTACCTCAGTATTAAATAAAAATTCAATCTTAGGGTTTGCTTTAGCGCGCTCAGCCATAATTTTTGAGGCACGCAACTCTTCGCGGCGATGAATCACTACAACTTTGGATGCGAACTTGGTTAAGAAGTTTGCTTCCTCCATTGCAGAGTCGCCACCGCCAACCACTGCGATTACCTGTTCTCTGAAGAAAAATCCATCACAGGTTGCGCACCATGAAACACCGCGACCGGAAAGACGTTTTTCATTTGTTAGACCAATTTCTTTGTACGCAGATCCCATCGCCAAAATAACAGCGCGCGCTTTAATGGTGTTGCCGGAACCATCAACCAAAACCTTTACATCACCATCTAAATTCATTTCAGTAATGTCATCGGTAATTAAATTAGCTCCAAATCGCAAAGCTTGTTTGCGCATTTGATCCATCAAATCTGGACCCATGATGCCATGTTCAAAACCTGGAAAATTCTCTACCTCTGTGGTGTTCATGAGCGCACCACCAGCAGTAACAGAGCCTTCATATAAAACTGGATCGAGTTGAGCGCGCGCGGCATAAACCGCAGCGGTGTATCCGGCGGGGCCAGAACCAACAATTACCAACTCATGCACTTTATTGAAATCAACGCTCACAAGCGCACCCTACCTTCGCAGTATGACTTTGATGCTTTGCCCAACCTCCGCAATTCTCATGGCGCGGGCCATAAGAAGATAGAGCAACGCGGTAGTGAGCAAAACCCCGATTAGATCCGCAAAATTCCCCACCAACTCAAGTTGTTGAGCGCCATAAGCGGTAATCAAAACCGCTACCCCAGCAGCTAAAAAGAGCTTCAAATAAAAGAAAATTAAGGAACCTAAGGCCAGCGCCCCGGTGTATTTACGCAGTAATAAATAAGCAACAAAAATCCCCACCCAATAACTGGCGGTGAAGGCAACACCTAACCCAACTGCGACAGAACGGGCGGACATATTTAAATAAGCGATTACAGATACACCAACTGCGATTACATTTACAAATAGATTTGAAATCACTTGGTACTTGGTATTTTCAAAAGCATTTAAACCACGGATTAAAACCAGGTTAATGGATAGTGGAATTAGCCCTAAAGCCATGGCAGATAAAACCCGCCCGATGTAAATCGCATCCTGTTCACTAATTCCAAAAAAGATCGCCTCTGCAACTCTTTCACCAAATAACAAAAAGAAAAAGGAGGCTGGAACTGTAACAATTCCAACCAAACGCAAAGCGGTTGCTAATTTATTCTTTAACTCGTCAATCTTTTTATCAATAACTAACTCAGATAACTTTGGTAGTAGTGCAGTAACCACGGAAATAGTAACTATGGAATGTGGTAACAAAAGAATCAGATAAGCGTTGGCATATGGTGTGTAACCAACACCGTAAGTAACACCTGTTGCATCAGCGGCCACTGCGGCACGGGTAGCGATATTTACCGTTGCTAAAAACCCGGCTTGAGAGATTAAAACAAATAAAAACATCCAGGATGCCAATTTAAGAGCTTTATCTAATCCAACTCCACGCCAATCTTTTCTAAACCGCAAAGTTAGCCCAGAGGATTTAATTGTAGGAATCAAAATAATCGCCTGTAGAGCAATTCCAAGTGTTGTACCAATACCTAAAAGTTGAATCTGCGAATCAGTGATTGTGGCTAATGAGATTTCATCGGTGACCGATAGGAAGTAAGAGAACAAAGCGATGACCACCAAGTTGTTGGCGATCGGCGCCCACATCATCGGACCAAACCTCTCTTTGGCGTTTGCGACCTGGCCCAACACCCCAAAAAGCCCATAAAACAAGATTTGCGGCAGGCAATACAGCGCAAAAGCGATGGTTACCTCACGGGAGCGACCGGTAAAAGAAGGTGCATAAAGCGAGATAAACAGAGGCGCGATTACCATCGCTAAAACAGTGATCATCAATAAAGCGGTAGCTAGTAGTGAAACCAAACGGCTTACATAAGCGCTACCGCCATCAGCATCTCTAAATGATTTAACAATCTGCGGCACAAAAACCGCGGATAAAGCTCCACCAATTAATAAGTTATAAATAATGTTTGGGGTGGTGTTTGCAACATTGTAAGCATCTCCCAAAATTCCAGTTCCTAAAACCGCAACTAGTAAAAGGTTACGAATCAATCCTGTAACACGGGAGAAGATGGTGCCTAATCCCATAAGAGAGGAGGAACGAATCAAACGCGCATCATCTTGATTCATGCGTTGTCCTTTCGTCTCTTAACACGGCGCACACTTTGGATTACCGCGGCGAGTAAAAGAATTATCGCCATTCCAGTGGTGAACCATGTGGTGATTGGCGAAATTACCGCGAGTCGCAAAGGTATTCGCTCTACCTCACCCAGCTCCCCACCTTTTGGTGTTACTAATTGCAGGCGCAATACGGTTTCACCAGATGCGATTACATCAATCGGTACTTTGATTTGAGTCTGAGAATTGGCATCAATTGTTATGCGCGGCACCGCTCCCACAACCACACGGCTATTTGTTGTGGTGATCTCTAAATCCACCGAAACCTCTTGGTTGAAATCATTTATGACCGTTACCGGCAAATCATAAGAAGGTGTAGTGATGGTGTAATTACCGGGAGAAACCCGGACTTTATTTTGTGCCTCACTAATTGCAGTGAAATAACTTTTAGTAATTAACACCGCATCATCTTTGTTTAGTTGCGGATTTAAAGTTTTTGCAATCCCAACTCTTAGATCTTCGACATCCTTTGTGGTTACTAATGAATTGACCACGCGAATGATTTTGCGCATCGGGGTATATGAATTTCGTGCCACCAAGGCGGGTTGTGAGTTGTCACCGCTGGCAGAGCTAGGGGCTGAAACTGGGCGACCCAGCAGGGTTTCGAGCCGTAACTTGGAGAGCTGGTTATAGATAGAAAGCTCACCTGGCGCATAACGCTTTAAATATGAGATGGAGGGCGAACCATAGGTAGCTGCCACTACTTGATCATTGCGGCTGCGCAGAATAAGTAAGTTAAACCATTGTTGGGCAATCACATACGGCTCAACATTTATCGCATCGCCATTGTTGTCTAAATAAACATAACCATCAGCTAAATCTAAAACCTCTTCAATAAAGGCTGGATCAATTACCCAAGTACGCACACCGCGACCAGGGTTATTTACCAACTCACCAAACTCTCCGCCAGGTGCAATGGATAAAGCCAGCTCATTGTTAATGAATCGACCATCAGCCAAGCGAGTGGTTGGGGCGCTTAAAGTAATTAATGAATCTGCCTGTGCCGCCGGCATGCCAACTGCAATAAATAAAAAGACAAGTAATGAATTAAGGAGTTTTTTCATGCAACAACTCCTTAGATCTTGCAATTAACTTTTTTTCATCAGGATATGCCAGTTTAGAAACTATCTCCTCAAGTGGGAACCAGCGCACATCATCAACCTCAGATACCTGTGGTGCGATAGTTCCACCCACCTCTTTAAATAAGAAATGGTGCACAGTTTTGTGAATTCTTTTCCCGCCGGCCATAAACCAGAAATCAATCACACCGAGAGATTTATCTATTTCACTTTCAATTCCAGTTTCTTCTCGCACCTCACGCACCGCTGCTTGTTCAGGAGACTCTCCGGGTTCGATATGACCTTTTGGAAGTGACCACAACAATCTTTCGCGGCTGGCGTCTTTGGCATCGATGCGACCAATCAACAAACCTTTTTTACCGGTGGCATCAACTACTAATCCACCAGCGCTTACCTCATCAACGCGACGGGCATAACGTTGCGGAGTTGGTTTTTTATTTGGTGCAGATTGTGATGAATTAGAGTGTGAGGGTCCAGAAGATTTGGAACGCGGACGTTTGCGCCTACGTTTTTTCTTAACTTCTTCGCCGCCCGCACTAGGTGCCGGGGTCATAAAGGTAAGCCTACTGCGCGAGCTTCATCGGTAACCTTAGGCGCATATGGAAACCCCACTTTCAGCGGCAAGTGAGATTGCCATCTCAGTTTTGCGTGAGCGCGCTCCGCTCGCCTTTGATCTCGCCGCACATTTCAAAGCCAGCGGTTATCGCTTAGCTCTCGTAGGTGGACCAGTGCGTGATGCACTGCTTGGTCGTTTAGGTAATGATCTTGATTTCACAACAGATGCTTTACCTGAGGCCACAAAAAAGATTTTAAAAAAATGGGCTGATGATATTTGGGATGTGGGAATTAAATTTGGAACTATCGGTGCTAAGAAATCAGATATAACCTTTGAAGTTACAACATATCGCGCCGATAGTTATGAAGTGGATTCTAGAAAACCAGAGGTGAACTTTGGTGACAATATTGCCGGAGATTTAATACGTCGCGATTTCACAGTAAACGCTATGGCAATCGAATTAACTACCGACACTCCAGAGTTTATTGATCCACATAACGGTGTTACTGATTTATTGAAGAAAACTCTGCGCACCCCAACCGCACCTGAGATTTCTTTTTCCGATGATCCACTTCGAATGCTGCGCGCAGCTCGATTTGCCGCGCAATTAGATTTCACTATCGAGGAAAGTGTTCTACAAGCCATGAAAGATATGGCAGATCGATTATCGATTATCTCTGCTGAGAGAATTCGCGATGAGTTCGTAAAAACATTAATGTCACAAAATCCAAAGGTCGGAATTACGATTTTGGTTGATACAGGGTTGTGTGAAAAATTCCTACCTGAGATTCCAAAATTGAGACTTGAGATAGATGAACACCATCATCACAAAGATGTTTACGAACACAGCCTTACTGTTTTGGAGCAATCAATCTCTTTAGAACATCGCCTCGATGGTCCTAATTTGGTATCCCGTTTAGCTGCGCTATTGCATGACATTGGAAAACCCAAGACCCGAGCTCTGATTGATGGCGGCGGTGTTTCATTCCATCACCACGAGGTTGTTGGTGCTCGTATGGCTAAAGAAAGGCTTAAAAAGCTGCGTTTTGATCACCATATTGTGGAAGAGGTTGGCCAATTAGTTTTCCTACACCTGCGTTTTCATGGTTATGGAGATGGTGCTTGGACTGATTCTGCGGTGCGCCGTTATGTCCGTGATGCTGATGGATTATTAACTCATCTACATGTTTTAACCCGAGCCGATTGCACTACCCGTAATGTGAAAAAAGCTGAGCGACTTGCGCGTCATTATGATGATTTAGAAAATCGCATTCAAACTCTGATGGAGCAGGAAGAGTTATTAAAAATCAGACCAGATCTAGATGGTCATGCGATTATGCAATTACTGGGAATTCCTGCCGGCCCGAAGGTTGGCAAAGCATATGAATATTTGCTGGAGCTGCGTTTAGAACATGGACCACTTGGTGCAGAACGTGCAGAACAAGAGTTGCGCGCTTGGTGGGCTAAAAATCAGAGTTAAATTGTTTTGGTCTTAATAAGAGCAAAGCTACAAATACATAAACCACTGCAATCAAAGTTGGTAAAACCGCAGATACGCCATCAGGTGGCATAACAAAGGCTGCGATGATTGCGCCGCTAACAATTCCAGCGTTAACCATGACATCGTAAACTGCAAATACCCGACCACGGAACTCATCAGCGATCTTTGATTGCACTAATGCATCATTAGTGACTTTTACACCTTGACCTGCCATGCCGGTGAAAAATCCAGTAGCAACCAACAAAAACTCATTTTGTTCAAAAGCTAAAGCGATCGGCAGTATTGCACTGGCGAATAATGAGTATCTGATCCAGGCGTGACGACCAAAACGTTGCACTCCAAATGGTGCAATCACCGCACCAATTGTTATTCCAATTCCAGCGATTGTGATAGCAAAAGCAAAGCCAGCTAAGCCACTTTCTGGATTTGCTGGATCATTAAAAGTATTACGGTTCAACAATAAGGCCATCAAAGTCAGCGCAGTTAAGCCGCCTCTTTGTACCGCGGTAGCGGTTATTCCTAAGAAACAATCCCGAATTTTGTAGAGAAACTTCGCGCCATCGACCATCTCTTGGTAGGCCGCCGCCACGCTCTGCTTTCTAATTTCATGCGCCAACGGGCCAAGCTGCTCTTTCTTCAAACGCAGCGCTAATAAACCAGCAATCAAGAAACAAGCTGCAGCCAGAGAAATCAAAATGCCATCTGCTTGATTGGCGTTTACCTGACCTTCCAACAAACCACGTAATCCAATTCCGATTCCACCACCGAGAACTACAAAAACCGTTCCACCAGTAACTGTGGTTGCATTAATAGAAACCAAATTATTTCTTCCTTGGGTGCCGGCTGTGTCAATCAATAATGGCAAGCCTGCAGATAGCCCGGCCAAAATCAAACGATTCACACCAAATGCGAGCAACACAAAAATTGTTAACTCAACTCCAGTTGCTCCATTTCTTACTAGGCCTGCTATGAAAATTAATATAAGTGCGCGAAATAGATTGGCAAATAAAATTACCCGTTGTCTTGAAATACGATCAAGAATGGTTCCAACAAATGGGCCAACTAATGAGTACGGCAATAAAACAACCGCAAATGCCACCGCAGCTGATTTTGCATCTGGTTGGCGCTCCGGTGAAAACAAAACAAAAGAGGCCAGCGCGGATTGAAATACTCCATCAGTCAATTGACCCATCCAACGAACTGCGAGGAGTCTGCCGACTGAGGTTTTGGTGAGCGCATGCCAAAAGTCCACAGAGAAAGCGTAGTTAAGTTTTTAGCTTTATCCTTACGCCATGTGGTCCAAGCGCGCATATGTTGATTTTGCACTCAAGAAGCGCGCCACTATCGCCAGTATTTATCGCGGCTTAAACACCACCTCAGATGCCTGCGATGCAGACCCTTATTTGCGCCGCGCCGCTAAACATCATGGCGAACTTACCGATCGTGATTGCCCAATGTGCCGCAAGGAAAAAGTCACCGAGTTGCAATACACATTTGGTGATCAACTTGGCCAGTACTCAGGTCGCATAAAAACCAATGCGGAGTTAGAAGAGATGCAATCTGAGTATGGAGAGTTTCGGGTTTATGTTGTTGAGGTTTGTTTGAGTTGTGGTTGGAATCATCTAAGTGCGTCATATTTGCTGGGAGATGGCAGAGATAGAAAGCCGCCGCGCAAAGTAAAGACCCGTTAATACTTTCAACCGATACCCTTACCTTGTGGATTGGCTAAGAAGTAAAGGCGCCCGCATTCTCCTTAAATTGGCGGGTATCTTCTTTGTAATTGGCGCAACCGGTTTTGCAATCGCTTACTTCACCACCGATATTCCAGATCCCAATGAATATGTAAATTCGCAGGCCACCATCATTCAATACGCCGATGGTGATGAGGTAGGTCGTATTGGTGCACAAAATCGCACCAGCCTTCCACTTGCTCGCATCCCGCTGGATTTGCGTCACGCAGTATTGGCCGCAGAAGATAAAAACTTTTATTCGCAAGGTGCTTTTAATCCCATCGCGATTTTGCGCGGTGCCATTAACACCGCTCTTGGTCGCGGCTTGCAAGGTGGATCAACCATCACTCAGCAATATGCCAAGACCGCATTTCTTACCGCTGATCGAACTATTCAAAGAAAAATCATTGAATTAATAATTGCTATTAAATTAGAGAACCAACTCTCCAAAGATCAGATTTTAGAGAATTACTTAAACACTATTTATTTTGGTCGAGCCGCTTATGGTGTTGAGACCGCATCACAGGTTTACTTTGGTCGCAGTGTTGATCAATTAACCATTCCACAGGCCGCGGTTCTAGCCTCAATTTTGCGCTCTCCCGGTTATTACGATCCAGATTATCGAGAAGGTAATAAGGAACGTCTTGAAGCACGTTACAAATATGTATTAAACAATATGGTGAGTGAAGGTTGGCTAAAAGAGAGTGAAGCCAAGCGCTTTGAGAAAAAAGTTCCCAGCATCAGACCAAGACTTTCTACCGGTCAGTTGGCTGGAAATAAAGGTCACCTCATCGAAGCGGTTCGTAAAGAGCTAAACGCTCTTGGGTTTGCCGATGAACAGTTAATGATCGGTGGCTTGATTGTTCGCACTACCCTTGAGAAGAACGCCCAGCTCGCCGCAGAGGCCGCAGTATTTAGCCAAGCACCAAAGAAAGCGCCGGACAATCTTCATATTGGTCTGGTTTCTATTCGACCAGGCACCGGTGAAGTTGTTGCGATGTATGGAGGCAAAGATTATTTAGAGCGACAGTTAAATGATGCCACCCAGGGAATCACTCAGGCCGGTTCAACCTTCAAACCTTTTGCGCTAATTGCAGCACTAGAGCAAGGCATTTCACTGGCCAGTGTTTGGAATGGAAACGGTCCACTGATTTTTGATGATTTCAACGGCCGTCCTTATGAAGTTTCTAATTACGGAAATAAATCCTTTGGTGATATTTCATTGTTGCGTGCTAGCGCTTCCTCAATTAACACGGTTTATGTTCCACTGGGAATTAAAGTCGGTGTAGATAAAGTAATTGAAGTTGCACGCCGTGCTGGAATTCCAGAATCTGTTGCGATGGTTGCATCACCTTCGGTAGTACTTGGCGTACCAAGCCCACGGGTTATTGATGTGGCAAACGCTTATGCAACCTTTGCTGCAAATGGAGTGCGCTCCAAACCATTTATGGTTAAAGAGGTACTTGGTTCGAATAAAGGAATTCTTTATCAAGCCCGCGTTGAAACGGAACAGGTATTTGACGAAGATGTAATGGCTGATTTGAATTACGCACTTGGCGAAGTTGTGCGCGCCGGCACCGCATCATCTGCGCTACGTGGATTTGGTAGACCTGCTGCTGGAAAAACCGGAACTTCACAATCAAATGCATCGGCGTGGTTCAGTGGTTACACACCACAACTAGCGACCTCAATTGCTTTTTATCGTGATGATGCCACTCAATCTCTAAATGGAATTGGTGGATTGACCTCCGTTACTGGAGGAAGCTTCCCAGCCCGTATTTGGAATGCGTATATGAAGGTCGCATTAAAAGGTCAACCAAAATTAGATTTCCTTCCACCATCAAATATTGGTGGCGCCGATGCATTCCCCATTCCTGATCCAGTTCCTACCATTGCACCAAATGATGCCGCTGCATGGTGTGCCAGCGCTGATCTTGAGGGTGTAAATAAAGATCTCAAAGAGTTCTGCACTAAAGCGCTAAAGAAATACTTAGTACCAACCCCAACTAATGGCTAAAAGCGCACGTGTAATAGCTGTTGTAGCTCTTATTGCAGCGCTTTTTTCCTTTGTTAAGTTCAATCATTGCCGCGGCACCAACTGGGTCAGCCCCGATGTTTATGTCCATATGTGTTACTCAGATATTTCCGCACTTTATGGCGCACGAGAGATAAATACCGATAAATGGCCCTACTCCTCAGCTACAAACGCGGTGGAGTATCCAGTTCTTACCGGTGTTGTTATGTGGGCAACTGGATTATTGGTTGATGATCCAAGCGGTTATCGCACCTATTTTGATATCAACACATTACTTATTCTTTTACTGTTCTTTGCCTCAATATTTATTTTGTGGCGCTTAAAACCAGATTATGTTGCGCTCTTTCCCATCGCCCCCGCAGTGTTTGGATCTCTATTAATTAACTGGGATATCTACGCGGTGCTCTTTGCATTACTTTCACTTTATTTTTATAAAGATAACAAAATGGATTTATCCGCTCTCTTTATGGGCGTTGCTATCGCTACCAAGTTTTATCCCGGAGTAATTCTTTTTGGTATAGCGCTGATATTTTGTAAAAATAAAGAGATTCAAAAATTAATTCGCTATTTAGCAATCACAGTTGCATCATGGTTAGCCATCAACCTACCGATTGCGACTAACAGCTTTGATGGATGGTGGCGTTTCTTTAAATTAAATATCGAACGTGACAATGATTTAGGTTCACTTTGGTACGCCGCCGCTTTATTAGATCTACCAACCGGAAATCTAAATAACTTAACCATCATCGCCTTTTTATTGGCACTCGGTGCAATCGGAGTTCTTTACTTTTCAATTGCAGATCACCGCTCGGATTTTGAGAGTTTGGTTCTAATTGCATTTTTAACGGTGGCCGCTTTTGTAACCATCAGCAAGGTTTACTCACCGCAGTACATTCTCTGGTTAACCCCACTTGCGGTTTTAGCCATCACAGTTGATGAAGAGCGAAAAGCCTTCTGGGTTTGGCAGGGCACCGAGGCGCTGTATCACTTTGCAATCTGGCAGTACCTGGCCAGCTACACCGGGGCCAAGTTTGGAATCCCAGAGACCTTCTACGCCCTGACTATCTTTATTAGGGTCGCCGGCCTGGCCTACTTCTCGGGCGTCTTGATACGCACAGCCAAGCCTCGTTCACAGGGGAATCTGCTCGAATTTCTCCCTGACAGTACCCACGGCTAGGCTTACCCTCCTTCACTTTTGAGCCTCTACCTTTAGAGAATCTCAAGAATGAATCGCAGCAACCCTCCTGCTACGGAAAGACCGTAGCCGTATTAGTCCAGAGGAGGTGGGGTTAACGCATGCGTCGCTATGAACTAATGGTGATCCTAGATCC
>JBDKIY010000034.1:0-13486 GCA_039796875.1 Actinomycetota bacterium | reverse complement strand
ATTGCCCTTGGCCCAAAGATATTTTCACAGTTCTCAAGAAGGCGACTCTTCGGTGCCGCTTTAACTAGCGCCGGCTTCTTGTTGCTTGTTCTATCCCTGCTGCAGAACCTGGTTTTGGCGATATTTGTCGTAATTATTCTGGGCTTCTTTTCAGGGGTTTCTTGGGTAACCGGTTTCACCATGTTGGGCATGGAGGTCACCGATGAATTACGTGGCCGCGTCTTTGCCTTTATTCAATCGTTAGTCCGAGTTTCACTAGTTGGAGTTTTGGCAGTAGCGCCTTTAGCAGCAGCTGCAATCGGCGAGCATGTATTTGAGTTTGGCGATGTGCAATTAACTTACAACGGCGCAGCATTCACGATGTTGGGTGGCGGCATTATCGCGATGGTTGTGGGAATTCTTTCCTATCATCAAATGAAAGATCGCCCCGGCGTTTCATTTTGGAGTGACATTGTTAATGCACTCAAAGGTGAGCTAGGTTCAATTACCGCACCAAAGACAGATGGATTATTTATTTCCTTTGAAGGTGGAGAAGGTTCAGGCAAATCAACTCAATCAAAGTTGCTGAAAGAGTGGTTTGAGAATGAGGGACGCTCAGTTGTGCTAACCCGCGAACCTGGCGGCACAACTCTTGGTAAAAACTTGAGAAAGATTTTGCTTGATAATGAAACTGGAGAGATCGCACCACGCTCCGAAGCATTGTTATATGCAGCAGACCGCGCTCATCATGTATTTACCTTGATTCGTCCCGCACTTGATCGTGGCGATGTTGTCATCACTGACCGATACTTTGACTCCTCCATTGCTTATCAAGGAGCCGGTCGAGTGTTGTCTTCATCTGAGGTAGCCCGCATTAATCGCTGGGCGACAGAATCACTATTTCCAACTTTGACCATAATTCTCGATCAACCTGCAGATATTGGACTTTCCCGCATTAAGAACGCTGATCGCCTTGAAAGCGAGTCAATCGAATTCCACAATCGAGTTCGCCAAGAGTATTTGCAGCTAGCCGCAATGGATCCAGAGCGATATTTGGTACTAGATGCACAACGTCCAATAATTGAAATTCACCAGGAGATCACGGCACGAATTTCAGCATTACTAGCTAAGAAATCATGAGTGTTTTTTCCAGCCTGGTAGGCCAGGACCAGATCATTGATCAATTAACTCAAGCCGTGAATGCGGCAAAAAGCGGCACTGGATCACAAGCCATGACCCACTCTTGGTTATTTGTTGGTCCTCCAGGATCTGGCAGATCAAATGCGGCGATAGCTTTTGCAGCAGCTTTAGTATGTAAAGAAAATGGCTGTGGACAGTGCACCGATTGCACAACAGTTGTGTCATCTACCCATGTTGATGTCGAAAGATTCAATCCCACGGGACTTTCCATCAAAGCAGATGATGTTCGCGAATTAATTGCTAGATCTTCCTGGTCGCCATCTGTTGGCGGATGGCGCATTGTTATTATTGAAGATGCGGATCGCCTTACCGAAACAGCCGCTAACGCCTTACTTAAGACAATTGAGGAACCCGAATCACACACAGTGTGGTTGTTATGCGCGCCAAGTTTGAGTGATGTTCCAGTAACTATCCGTTCTCGTTGTAGACATGTACAGCTTCGTACCCCATCAACAAACTCGGTAGAAGAGTTTCTTTTAATTAAAACCAAAGTAGATGCAAATACCGCCAAGTTTGCAGCTCGAGTTTCTCAAGGACATATAGGTCGAGCTCGCTACATCGCAACTAATCAAGATGCGCAATCAAGACGTAAAGAGATCTTGTCCTTACCTTTATCTTTAATGGACATTGATACTTGCTTCAAAGCAGCACAGCAACTATTGAATATTGCTGAGAATCAAGCAGAAAGTGAGAACGCAGAACGCGACGCCGCTGAATTAAAGCAATTGCAAGATGCCTACCAAGGCACAGGTAGAGGATTGATTTCCGGTGGCGCAAAGGCGATTAAAGATCTAGAGAAAGAGCAAAAATCCAGCACCACCCGCGCAATTCGAGACAATATCGATGGCGCACTTTTAGACATTGCAACCCTGTACCGGGATGTTTTGGTATTGCAATCAAACGGGCAAGAAATCATGAATGTTGATTTGGCTGATGAAATAGCGAACTACGCACGAACAACTTCTCCCAAGCGCACCCTTGCTCAAATCGAAAGTATCTTAAATGCCCGGACAAATCTCGCGCGTAACGCTGCACCCTTGGCCACCCTTGAGGCTCTGTTTTGCGCTTTGAAGTAGCTTTCGGCATTATCCGCTCATGCGCCTAGACCACATCTCTTATGCAGCAACCCATGATCAGCTTATCGATGTTGTCCAGAGAATCGGTTCGAGAATTGGATCTGCATTCACAGATGGCGGAATTCATCCAAGATTCGGAACTCGAAACTTCACATTAGCGCTTAAGAACGGTCATTACTTAGAGGTTGTTTGTCCAATTGATCACCCAGCTGCCGATTCATCGCCATTTGGTCGCGTAGTTTCACAACGCGCAAATGAAGGTGGAGGCTGGCTAACTTGGGTTGTTTCCACCAAAGATATTTCTCCGGTGGAATCTCGCTTAGGAAGAAAAGCGGTAGACGGGTCACGCAAGCGTCCTGATGGATCAGAGTTAAAGTGGAAACAAATCGGAGTACTTGGAACTCTTGAGGATTCACAACTTCCATTCTTTATCCAATGGATGAGCCACGAGCATCCATCAACAGATGGAAAAGCGGTTGCCGAGATTGTTAAATTTGAAATTTCCGGAGATGAAAAAACAATTGAACAATGGCTAGGTTCCGACCTATCCAAAGCATTTGATGATGTAGAAATCGAATGGCTGGATCCTGCTTCTCTTGAAGGCCAAACAGGATTAATTGCGGTTCATCTTGCAACGCCTAATGGCGTTGTACGCTTAGATTAATTACTGCACTCGCCTTTAGTGCAGCAACGCCGCCCTAGCTCAGTCGGTAGAGCGTCGCTCTCGTAAAGCGAAGGTCGCGGGTTCGATTCCCGCGGGCGGCTCAATACAAAGTAATAATTCGCTAACCTTGCACTATGACATCGGCTGTTAATAATAATCTCGGCATCATTGGCGCCGGGATTATGGGTGAAGCGTTATTAGTTTCGATCATTAAATCAGGGATCGATGCTTCAAATATTGCGATTTCAGATAAGCGAATTGAGCGAACCTCTGAGTTAGCAGCAAAGTATGGATGCAAAGTCTTAAGCGCTAAAGAAATAGCTGTTACATCTCAAAACATTCTTCTAGTAGTTAAACCGCAAGACATGGATTCACTTCTAGAATCGGTGGGAAAAAGTATTTCAGTGGACCAAAGATTGATTTCCTTTGCAGCAGGTAAAAAAACCTCCGCAATTGAAAAGTATTTGAATGAAGGAATCCCAGTACTACGCGTAATGCCAAATACTCCGATGTCGGTTGGAGTTGGCGCGTCTGCGATTTCGGCTGGCAAGTACACATCAGATGCTGATGTGGCTGCGGTGCAGGAGTTGTTGAAGGCTTCAGGTAAGACGATTGTTGTGGATGAGGCTTTGCAAGATGCGGTTACTGCAACTAGTGGATCTGGCCCGGCTTATTTCTTTGGATTTGTAGAGGCGATGATTGCAGGTGCTGTGGAGTTGGGATTATCCGAAGCGGATGCGCGCACTTTGGTAATACAGACAATCAGCGGAGCTGCGGCGATGCTTGCTGTTGAGGGTGCGTCACCTGCGACTTTGCGTGCCAATGTAACCAGCCCTAACGGAACAACATTTGCGGCATTACAGAGCTTCGAGGCTAGTGATTTAGAGGGGATTGTGAAGCGTGCGATGGTTGCTGCGCGCGATAGATCGCAAGAACTCTCCTAATTTTCGGCTAACCTTGGCCAACATCAAAAGGAGTTGAGAGCATGGGTTCAGTAGTCAAGAAGCGTCGCAAGCGCATGGCTAAGAAAAAGCATAAGAAGCTTTTGAAGAAAACTCGTATTCAGCGTAGAAACAAGAAGTAAGTTAAAGCTTAATCAGCACTAGCTTCTTGTTGATTGAGGTAACCGCATAGCGGGCCTTATTGATAGTAATAGTGGCGCTTTCTTTGACACCGTCAAGGAGGGCGCCATTTACTAATTTTGCAGAGGTTCCCGAGCTACCAATAGAACATAATCTTTTTTCACAACCAAATAACAAACCTTTGTTGTCGATAGAGATTGGCGAACCTGGGGTTCCAAAGTTTTCAACGGTCGCACCATTTGGTTGGTCATCTTCATTAAGAATTAAGAAGCGAAGTTGATCTGGATTTGGAAGACGGTTACCGCTGGCACTTAACCAGGCGGCCGCCACTTTGTTTTCATACTTTGCAAGCACGACATCGTAGCCAGCAACAGCAACACCATTATCCGGACCATCTAATGTTTCGTACTCCCAATCTTCAGGGAAAATACTGTTGCGCTTGGCAAGACGGGTTTCACCTTGGGTGGCGTAATTTGCAGAGGAAAGTGTTAGTACCGAATCGTAAATTACATAAACTGTTTTTCCGTTGGCGATTGCGCTTAGCGAGAAACCAACATCGCCGGTAGTTCTACCCTGAGTTTGCTTGTCGCCATCAACGATTTCGTAGATCCATCCAGCTTTGGTGAGGGTGGCTCCTAGCAAAATTCCTTGTGATTCATCGCGGTAGAAAACTTGTAATCCTGATGAGGTTGCAGCACAGGCATTTGAAACGGAAACATCGCTGGCGGTACGTCTCCTCTGGCTTTCTTTGTAGTTTTGGATGTTCTCGCCGTTGCCATCGACTGTTTCATACTTCCACTTCTTGCCATCAAAACTGGCGTGACGTAGGTCTTTATCGGTGTTATTTGTGTAGAAGATATGAAGAGTTTCAGTAGTTTTTTCTTTAGTTACACAGAGTGAAACAGGGCCCGATAAATCTTTGGTGGATTTTGAATCTACTGTGGTGATGTTCCACTTATTTTTATTTAATGTGGCCAGCTTTAGTTTTCCGGAAAGTGCATCTGAGTAAGTAATAACTGAGTTCTTCTTATAGGTACCTGTGGCTAGGTATTTGGCATCTGCTTTGGGGTCGATAGTTGTGGTAGTAGCGCTAGCTTGAAGAGTGACCTCGTTACTTGTGACCTCATCGGATTTACCGTTGGAGTTCTCGGCGGTGACGGTGAATGTGTAGCTGGTGCCATTCTTTAGTCCGGTGACGCGGGCGGGGCTGGAGGTGAAGCTGCGGGTTTCACCGGATGGGTTGATGGTGATTTTGTATCCGGTGATGCGATCAATACGGCCGCAGCTTGGTGAGTCAAATGTTACAAGGGCGTACTTATCGCCGACTAGGGCTTTTACATTAATTGGTTTTGAGGGAAGAGATTGGGCTTTGGTGGCGGGCGGCTTTTGCAACATGTCATCGATCATGGCAAGTGCGATTGGGCCCGGGGATCTGAAAACTTCACCTGAGTCAAGAACTGGGGTCATTACCGAATCAGTTCCGGTTGATTTGTACGTGGCTTCATCAAGATGGGTGATGGAAGAACCTTCTTCATATGCCTTTGGTGCATAGAGTTTTGGTTTGGTGCCGTTGTTAGCTTTGATGGCAAGTGGACCGCTCCACACCAGTGGTGAGGTCATGGCTTTTCCAAGATCAACGGAGCGGGCGCAGAAATCGGTGAATCGTCTTCCATCTGGAAGCTCTACATATGCATCATATGGAGTGGGTTGGATTATGTAACCGGTGCCAAAGTATGGGTCGTATTCGGCGTTTGAAAGAAAACCTAAGCCGTGGCCAATTTCGTGAAGCACAGTGCTGGAAAGATCATAGGAAAAGCGACCCGGTTTTCCATCGGTAGCTATATGCCAAAGTGCGTTGGAGTTAAAACGCAAAACAATATCTGGCCTATTTGGAGCTAAATCTTTTTTTGCTAACGTATTGGCAAGTGCAGATGGATACCAAAGATCAGAATCGGGTGCGCCATCAAAAGCGTTGAAGTAATCACCAGGGCGAGCTGAGCCCAGTACACCATTTATATTTGATGGTTCCCAGTACGCCTCAACTTCTACAGGAACTGATGATTCAAAGTATGAGGCCCAGATATCAACGGCATATTGAAATGCAACCTTTGTTTCCTCGGGAACATCTTTGAAATCTATATTCCATTTTGATTTGGCAGGACCAGCTTCGGCATTTTGTAGTGGGGTTGATGAATTTAGATTTGTGGTTTTGCCGGAGCCGTAGATGTAGCCCCACTTGGTTGCGGGAATTGTGTTGAAGGAAAGTGCGGGGGCAGAGGGTGCGTTAAGTAATGTGAATGCGAGAGAAAAGCTCATCAGGATGGCCCGGATGGCCTTTTTTCGCATCATAAGCACAAATGCTAGTGGTCTGAGAGGATTGGGGATTATGGACTCAGGAAACTTTAGGGATGCATATCTGCGTGCACAGCGTGAGAAACCAGCGCTGGGATTTACTACTGGCGCGCGTCCGGAGCCGACATTGGATGAGGCTAGAGCGGAGTTAGCGGCGGCGGTGAGCCGGGTAATTCATAATCTTTTTGCTGATCGATATGGACCTTTGGTGGGCACGATTACTGAACCCACAGTAAATGAGTTTTTGAAGGGATTTGAAGCGAACTTAAAACGAGCAAAAGGTGATGTGACATTGGTGGCCCAAGAGTTATTGGATCGTGCGATGCCGCCAAGATCAAGAAGACGTAAGTAGTACTATTTTTTGTTGGCTTTGGTAGCTGGATGAATAACAAATAGCGGTAGGTTTTTAGTTTTACGGCTACTGAGAGCTTTCATGCGATCATCGCAGAGTTTTGCCAATAGGTCATACGCTTTTTGATTCATCATGGCGATCAACTCTTGTTTATTTGAAATGTAAACAGGTTGCGCTCCATTGTGTGCTTCAGAGTTAGAAGAGCAGTACCAATCCATGTCCGCGCCGCCTTCGCCCCATGCTTCACGGGTGTACTCCCCAATCACGATGACGTCATATTTGTTATCGCCAATCTCAAGCTTTTCCCAAGATCGACGCATTGGTAGCTGCCAACAAATATCAGGTTTGGTTTCGATGAAGTGTTTGTTTTCTTTATTGGCCAGGTGATGAAGTGCGCAACCAAAGTAATTGGAGTCAAAATCTTTTTGATTAAAGAAAATACAGGTCTTATTTACTTTTTTGGTTTTGCGGTCATTGTCGTAGCCAACTTCAGATATATTTATTTTTTTGCCTTTGTTGGCGAGGTGGTAGTTCTGCCACATCTCCGGGGTGAGTTTCTTGGCTTCTTTCGTAACGCGGGCTTCATCCTCTTTTGAGTAGTAATAAGCACCATCGCTGCAGCAACCATTGTCGGGCATATCTTTATCGATGCCTTGGCATCCGTTACCAAAGATGCAGTTCCAATAAGAGGTGAGCCAGGTTAGATCGCATTTGAAAATCTCTTTGGGATTCTCAGGGTTAGCAAACTCCACCCATTCGCGCGGGAAAGTGGTAGCGATCTCGGTCATAGCGCGAAAGCCTACGGGTAGCCTTGCTTTATGGCTAATTCCCTACCTTTGGTGACGATTTACTCAAGAAAGAACTGTCATCTTTGTGATGTAGCAAAAGAGGTTGTGGAGTCGGCGAAAAGCGAAGCGGATTTCGATTTAGAGATTGTTTTTATTGATGGTGATGCGCAGCTAGAAAAGCTTTATGGTGAAGAGGTGCCGGTGACCATGATTAATGGTCAGCGTCATGATTATTTTAGAGTGGATCGAGCGAGATTTATCGCGGCAGTACTTCATCCGCATCAATGATGCGGTAGGAGTAGCCCTGCTCTGCTAAGAATCTTTGGCGATTTTGGGCAAAATCTTGATCGATAGTGTCACGAGCAACTACGGAATAGAAACGTGCGCCGCGACCATCTGCTTTTGGTCTAAGGACGCGACCAAGTCTTTGCGCCTCTTCTTGGCGTGAGCCAAAAGTGCCTGATACTTGAATTGCGATTGAGGCTTCCGGTAAATCAATGGAGAAGTTTGCGACCTTAGAAACTACTAAACATTTGAGTTCTCCGGTGCGGAATTTTGCGAACAACTCTTCACGTTCTTTGATTGGGGTTTCACCTTTAATTATTGGAACTCCAAGATCGGCCGCGATCTCATCAATCTGCGAGATGTATTGGCCGATGATTAAAGTTTGATCTTGGGCATGTTGTTTTGCTAAAGCGATTACTACATTCTTTTTTGTGGCGGTGGTAGCGCAAGCGCGGTACTTCTCTTCTTGCTCTGCGGTGGCATAGGTAAGGCGTTCGTGATCGGTAAGAGTGACGCGAACTTCAACACAATCAGCGGGAGCGATATAGCCCTGAGCTTCGATCTCTTTCCAGGGAACATCAAAACGTTTTGGACCAATGAGTGAGAAAACCTCACCCTCCATGCCATCTTCGCGCACCAATGTGGCGGTGAGGCCCAGGCGGCGGCGGGATTGAATATCAGCGGTAAATCTAAAGATTGGCGCAGGCAATAGGTGTACCTCGTCATAAATGATCAAGCCCCAGTCATGGGAATCAAATAGATCTAAGTGGGCATACACACCTTTTTTGCGGGTGGTCATTACTTGGTAGGTAGCGATAGTTACCGGGCGGATTTCTTTTTTAGCACCGGAGTATTCACCAATCTCATCTTCATTTAGAGAGGTGCGCTTTAGTAACTCATCACGCCATTGGCGCGCGGCCACGGTGTTGGTTACCAAAATTAAAGTGGTGGCTTGAGCATGTGCCATTGCAGCAGCTCCGACCATAGTTTTTCCAGCGCCACAAGGTAGAACTACAACACCTGATCCACCATGCCAAAAACCCTCTGCCGCAAGTTTTTGATACTCACGAAGTTTCCAACCGGTTTCATCTAATGCAATGGGATGTGCTTGTCCATCAACGTAACCGGCAAAATCTTCCGCCGGCCAACCAAGTCTAAGAAGTGCTTGTTTTACATGACCACGTTGGCTGGGATGAATTGCAACGGTTTCATCATCAACCCGTGATCCAAGAAGTGGGGCGATTTTTTTAGCACGTACTACTTCAGCAAGTACCGCTTGATCACTTGAGATAAGAATTAATCCATGAACTGGATGAGACTCTAAACGCAGACGACCATAACGTCCCATTGTTTCTGCGATATCAAGCAGCAGCGCGTGAGGAACCGCGTAACGGGAGTACTTAAGTAGAGTATCGATAACTTGCTCGGCATCATGACCTGCAGCGCGGGCATTCCAAAGTCCGAGAGAAGTTAAACGATAGGTATGAATGTGCTCAGGAGATTTTTCTAACTCTGCAAATGGCGCAATTGCGCGGCGGCACTCGGTAGAAAGTGGATGATCGATATCTAGTAAAAGTGTTTTATCACTTTGAACAATTAATGGTCCATCGCTCATTTGAGGATTTCCTTCACTAGAGCGGCCAAAAGTTCACTTCTAGGCTCTAAATAAGAGGCTAAAACATGCTCATGGGTGGCGTGGGCGCCATTTCCTACCGCACCAAGTCCATCAAGTACCTGGGTGTGCATTCCAGCAAAGTTTCCATCACTTGCACCACCAACAGAGGCTGAGCCAAGTGGTGGTTGGCCCAAATCTTGCGCAACTTTTTCTGCGAGTTCATAAAGAGATTGAGTGGCTGAGGTTTCAAGTGGCGGACGGTTGATACCGCCCGAGATCTCAATCTTTGCTTCGGGATGAATCGGCTTTAGATAATTAATCGCTTCTTGTACACGTTGCATCTCAGACAACTTAAAGGAACGGCAATCCACATCAAGTGTCGCGATTGCGGGAACAGTGTTTGTTGTGGTGCCTGATGTCATTACGGTTGGTACAACAGTTGTGCCATGTTCATTATTTCCCAGTGACATCAAAGTATTAACAATCGCGGCGATCTCAACGGTAGCGTTAATACCTTTCTCAGGTTCTAGACCGGCATGAGCGGCGCGACCATGGATTGTTATTTTGTACATCGAGGTGCCTTTGCGGCCAATTTTTACTTTGCCATCTATGGCAGATTCCAAAACTAAAACCGCTTTGGCTTGCTTGGAGACATTTTCAATTAATTCACGGGTAGTAGCAGAACCGGTTTCTTCATCGGTGGTTGCGATCAGTGCAACTTTTTCTAAATCAAGGGTGCGCATCGCATAAAGAGCTTGGATGAAACCAGCCTTCATGTCATAAATTCCAGGGCCGCGCACAATGTCGCCTTCGATACTCCAAAGCGGGGTAAATGAATCGATGGGCCATACGGTGTCGAGATGTGCAAGCAAAACAACCTCTGGAGTTTTGCTGCCCAGCCAATAGACGGGGCGACCTTTTTCTTCAAATACATCTGCTCTGGTGTTCAGCAGGTTTTGGGTAATCTCATTTGCGGTGTTAACAACATTGCTGCAGGCCGCTAAATCCTCGGTCGGGCTTTGAGTTTCCACGAGCTTTTTAAGGTCATTAAGGATCTGCGAGCTCATGGGATAAGTCTGCCGTAACTACTGATCATGCGGTGGTGACCCCCGTAATGCGGGCTATTTTGAAGGGGGTGACGCCATTTGTGGCATGGTCTTTGGCGACCAAGGTGCCAAGTGAGATTGAGATGGGATCGATGATGCGCAAGCTAACTCCACCATTGGCATCGGCATAACCAATACGAAGTGAAACACCTTTACCTAAATACTCATTTAGTAAATCCATTGTTTCATTTGCGGTGGTGCGGGGAATTTCGCCCACAGGTTTCTTTTTTGCAGCCCGTTCGCCTGTGCGCAAAGTGCGCAGTGCGGCAGCAAGCATTTGATCAGATGGTTTCGCGATCTCACCGATGATGCGTGGTGGTTTAGGGCGAGCTTTAGAACGTTTTTGAATTGGCAGGTTAACCACGCTGCCTTTGGAGTTTTCACCTGATGGAAAATATCCAGCACGACGCAGCTCATCCATCGCTTCATCGCTTTCGGTGTCAGAGATTAAAACCTGAGGTGCGATTTGGCGGAAAGTTAAATGCTCTAATTTTTTGTCGTTAAGAATTGCAGAGATGGTTGCTTGATCTTCGCAACGCACATAAGTGCTGGCATAACCAACTCTTAACTTGCCATGTTTCTTTGCCACATCAGCGATTAGATATTCAAGTGGTTGTGGAATTGGAGTCTTTGAGGTTTTGCTTAAGAAAGTTTTGATCTCTTCACCGGAATGGCCATGATCAAGACCACGTCTGATTGATGATTCACTAAATCTATAAACAGTAGCGCCGCCACGACTTTCAATATCTGCAAAGGTAGAGAGCATCCGCGCGACTTCAATTGTGAGTGGACCGGGTGCGATTGCGGTGTTGTCAGCCTGCACCAAGATGTGATCAACTGGTTTTGGGAGTGCGGAGTTAATGCCGAGTTTTTCTTCCTCTTTAATAAACTTTGCGCCGTAAATAGATAGTGCGTTGCCGCCGGTAATTCCCAGCCATTCTGCTTCGCGCAGGCTCCATTCCACAAGCTCTGCGGTAATTGAGATGCCGCGGCGGTGGGGATAGCGCCAGATAATGGCTTGTTGGGCGCTTTTTAATGTGGGTGAGATGCCAGGGTTATCAAGCAGTAAATCCAGCACCAATCCCCTGATTAATGCAGCATTTGAGCGATCAATTTCAGTACTTAATGCGGTGATGTTTCTAGATTCATTACGGCCAACTAGGCCTGCAACCCTTGAGGTAACTTTCCAAAGCTCAACCAGTTCGCGCCATTGGTCCTCTGGTTCTTTGTTTTGCCAGAGATCAAAGTTAGTGGAGGGAAGAATGCGACCATCTGCTTCGATACATAACAAACCAGCCAAGTATGAGAGCTCTGCGATAAATGCGGTGCAGCTTTCATCGACTCCGAGATGTTCACTCGCCTTTTTTAAATCACGTACTCCAAGGCCACCTGACTGCAATGCGGTTGGGGTTTCCTCTGACCAGTAATTCATTACCAACGCAAAGTATTTGAGATAGCGGCTAATGATGCGCGCTCGATATCGGCGTTCTTGACCTGCGGGCCTTCTAATTTTGGTTCAGTGATTTCTAATTGCTGGTGGACTTTATTGCCGCGCAGATGAATTCCAACTTCTCTCGGAAGTGCAACAGTCGAGGTATCAATTGGAATTAATAAGTTGTTATCCAACAACCATTCAATTGGGGTGCCTTTTTTGCGGATATCACCAACTTGGCCACGCGGTGGTCCCCAAGTTAATTTCTCCAATACTTTTACCGCAGCTTCAGGGGCTTTTTTAATTACTTTGAAATCAATTGGTGTCGCGCTCTGTGGACCAAGACCGGCGGGCTCATTACCGAGAATGTCACGCACTGCGCGCGGCATGCGATATCCATTGCCATCACGGTAGAGAAGTGCGATTTTATGGAGATGTTTAATCACTAATTCAGCGGCTGAATCACTTAATGCCACAACCTCTTTTTTGGTGAAGGGATCAGATAGCGCGGCACAAACTTCGAGTACTTGAAGCTGCCATTGGTTAAGGGTTTCTAGCGCGCGTAAAAGGCTGGGGGCCGATGTAGCAAATCCGGGCGGGCAGAAAAGAGCAGCGCTAAATCATCGTCGCTGCGCTCGCGCAGCTCATTAGCAAATGATGGGAAGCTCTCGGACATAACTGGCCTACATTACTTGGCCAGAGTGGGTGTTGTCTCTCTAGATATATCGGTTTAACCAACGCAATCTACGGAAATCATGTACCGGCCAACCTTGTGAGAATGCCATAATTCGAAGTTTTGCATCTGGATTAATGGCGCGAGGATTTCCTACCGCAGATAACAACGGTAAATCATTGTAAGAATCGGAGTAGGCGTAACACTCTTTTAAATCAATGCCACGTTGGATTGCTAATTCATTAATCGCAACCGCTTTTTCTTTACCATGTAAAAGTTTTCCATTTAGATTTCCGGTGTATTTGCCATCTGCAATCTCTGCTTTAGTACCAAGTGCTCCAGTAAATCCAAGTCGTTCTGCAATTAGATTTGCAAAATCTTCCGGGGATGCGGTTACTAACCAGACCTCATCACCTTTTGCCAAATGTTCTTTTGCTAAAGCAATCGTGCCTTGCCAAATCGCGGGAGAAACAAACTCGTTGTAGATCTCCTCGCCGATAATGCGGATCTCTTTAACATCATGACCGCCAATAAAATCAGTAGCGGCTTTTTGAAAACGCAAAATCACATCTTCTTTTTCAGTGCCGGTCATACGAAATCTAATGTTTGCTAGTACCCATGCACCGATATCGCGTTTGGTAAAAAATCCGCGGTTGTACATTCCACGTCCCAGGAAATAAAGGGTGGATCCGCGCGTGATGGTGTTATCTACATCAAAGAAAGCTATGCGCGGCATGTGAGGACAGTAACGAAATCCCTTGATTACGGCGCGTTTAGCGCTGTCCTTTATGCTTGCCATATGAGCGCAACTTCAGGGATTTCATCAACAGTTCATGTGGTGCGTCATGGTGAGGTAGAAAATCCACACAGCATTCTTTATGG
>JBDKIY010000033.1:0-12905 GCA_039796875.1 Actinomycetota bacterium | reverse complement strand
AAAGGGCGAAGATGTAACCATCAACGATTTTGGAAAGTTTAAGAAGGTAGATCGCAAGGCACGTAAGGGTCGTAACCCTTTCACCGGCGAGACCATTCAGATCAAGGCGAGCAAGAAGGTTCGCTTCCTCCCAGCTAAGGCGCTTAAGGAAGTTGTTTCCGGCGCACGCAAGTTGGGTCCAGCTCCAAAGCCAGTTGTAGTTGCAAAGCCAGCGGCTAAGCCTGCAGCCAAGAAGGCAGCTAAGAAGGCAACCAAGAAGGTTGTAAAGAAAGCTGCAAAGAAGGTTGCAAAGAAGTCAGCTAAGAAGGGCAAGAAGAAATAAATTACTGATAAGTAGGGGTCACGCAGTTAAGCGTGGCCCCTATTTTTCTGTCCTAGGCTTCAACTATGAGCACATCTGAGAATTCAGGAGAGATGAGAGTTTCCTACGATCCTCCTTCCGGTTATCCACTTGGAACAAACCCGTGGTTTCGATTTGGTGCATCTGTATTAAGACCAATTTTGAATTTGATAATTAAAAGAGATTGGCGTGGCGCTGAGCATCTCCCTAAATCAGGTGCTGCAATCGTGGTTTGTAATCATCTTTCATATGTTGATCCGCTTACCTTTACACACTTTCTTTACAACAATGGCAGAGCGCCCAGATATTTGGGCAAAGAATCGGTTTTTAAAGTTCCCATTATCGGCACGGTAATTCGTGGGGCGGGGCAGATTCCGGTTTCCCGTGAGTCCAAAGATGCGGTTAAAGGTCTTGAGCACGCGATTGCGGTTCTTAAAGCCGGGCATTTGCTAGGTGTTTATCCTGAAGGAACTTTGACCCGTGATGAAAATTTATGGCCCATGAAAGCCAAAACAGGGGTAGCGCGTTTAGCGTTAATTACCGGCGCCCCTATTTATCCATGCGCATCTTGGGGTCCAGAAAAAGTACTACCTCCATACAGCAAAAAACTTCGTCTTTTCCCAAGAACTAAAGTTTCGGTGCTCATGGGAGATGCAATTAATTTAGATAAATGGCGTGGGAGGGAAAATGACCCGCAGGCTATTGAAGAGGTCGCAGAGCTAGTCATGGATGAAATTACAAAACTCTTGGAAGTTTTACGAGGTGAATCCGCACCCGCTGTGCGATTTGATCCAAAGAAATCTGATTTGCCGCGCATTGGAAATTACAAGAAAGCAAAAAAGAAAAAATAATGAAAATTTCATTGCTGGGTACCGGTCAATGGGGAACCGCTTTAGCGCAGGTACTTTGCGATGCCGGCAACGAGGTTCTGCTTTGGGGAAGAAATCAAGAGGTAGTGACTGAGATAAATAATCAGCACCGCAACTCTCGCTCGCTGCCCAATGTAGAGCTTCCTAAAACATTGCGGGCAACTAATCAAATAACAGAGGCTTTCAAAGACACCGAGATGATTGTGCTGGCCGTGCCGGCCCAATCTTTACGAGAAAATTTGCAGCAGTGGCGTGGTTTGTTTAGCAGGGATATCCCGATTGTTTCAACGCTAAAAGGAATTGAAGTAGCAACTCAATTGAGAATGACTGAAGTTATCCAGCAAGTGCTGGAAATTCCAGATGAAAAACTGGCAATACTCACCGGTCCGAACTTGGCACGCGAGGTAGTTTTGCGCCAACCAGCTGGTGCGGTTGCGGCCTCCACTTCTCAGGAGCTAGCAGATCTAACGGCAAATACCTTTAATGCATCGTACTTCCGCGTTTACACTTCAAATGATGTTGTGGGATGTGAGCTTGCGGGTGCGGCAAAAAATGTAATTGCGCTCGCAGTTGGTATGGCTATCGGAATGGGGTTTGGAGAGAACACTCAATCACTGGTGATTACCCGGGGATTAAATGAAGTAACTAGATTGGGTATGGCGCGCGGTGCAATGCCACTTACCTTTGTTGGCTTAGCTGGCGTTGGCGATTTGTTGGCAACCTGCGGTTCACCACTCTCGCGCAATCGCTCCTTTGGAGAGGTGCTGGGTCGAACTGGCTCGATGCAACGCGCTCAAGCCGAGGTTTCATCAACCGTTGAGGGTGTCTCCACTGCAAAAGCCGTTGTTGATCTCGCCCATCTTGTGGGAGTTGAGGCTCCGATCATGGAGGCGGTACAAGAGGTAGTAAGTAATAACATTACGCCCGAACAGGCAATTAGAAATTTAATGCAAATTCATACCGGAGCGGAGATTGATCACGAATGAGCAAAACTCGGGTGGCAATCATCTGCGGCGGACGAAGCAGTGAACATCAAATCTCATGTATTTCCGCTCGTGGTGTATTAAATGCCATTGATAGAGATCAATTTGAACCAAAATTAATCGGGATTTCCCAAACCGGGGAATGGTTCGAACTTGATTCAGCAGATGATTTCCAGATTGGCGCTGATGGATTGCCCTTCGTCGCAAAGAGTAAGAAGCTTATAAACCCGGCCGATCTCGATGTTGATTTGGTATTTCCATTACTTCACGGAGCATATGGTGAAGATGGAACCATTCAAGGTTTATTTGAGATGCTGGATATTGCCTATGTTGGCTCAGGGGTTCTGGCATCTGCCGTCGCTATGGATAAGAGTTTTGCCAAACCAGTTTTCGCAGATTTTGGTTTGAATGTCGCTGATGGAATCACAGTTCATATGCGAGATTGGAAAGCTAACCAGGCCTTTGAAATAGCCAAAATATCGGACTTGGGATTTCCTTTATTTGTTAAGCCCGCTCGCAGTGGTTCAAGTCGTGGTACCACAAAAATAAAGAACGCATCGGAAATTGCCGCGGCAATCGAAGCAGCACATCAACATGATCCAAGGGCCATGGTGGAAGTTGCAATAGATGGGCGAGAAGTCGAATGTGCGGTTTTAGAAATAGATGGCAAAGCGCATGCTTCGGTTATAGGAGAAATTAGAGTTCATGAACCACATGAGTTCTATGACTTTGAAGCTAAATATTTGGATGGTTCAACTACCTTTGATGTGCCGGCTAATATTCCAACAGAGATTGCAACACAGATCAGCAAAAATGCGGTTACTGCATTTGAAGCATTGGGTTGTGAAGGATTAGCAAGAGTGGATTTTTTCTTGACTAAGGAAAATCAAATTATTATCAATGAATTGAACACTATGCCGGGCTTTACCTCGAGCTCTGTTTTTCCAATGCTTTGGCAGGCTTCGGGAAAGAGCTATACCGAAATTATTACCCAGCTCTGCCACAGCGCTCTGCGAAGACCACGAAATGTGGTTCGCTAGTAATTTATAGCGAGGTTACTGGGCAGGTTAGTGTTCTAGTAATACCTGGAACTGCTTGAACTTTTGAAAGTACGGTTTTGCCAAGTTCATCCATATTTGCAGCCTCTGCACGCATGATTACGTCATAAGGTCCGGTGACGCCCTCAGCAATTGTTACTCCAGCTATCGCTGTAACCGCCTTGGTGACGCTGCCCGCTTTTCCAACTTCAGTTTGGATCAAGATGTATGCCTGGATCGACATTGTTTTCCATTTCAACTAGTGAGTCAGATGTGACTCTTTCACAACCTCAACATTGAGTGTTATGGGTATTTATGTAGTTGCCTAGCGTAATAGAGTAGATGAGTTAAGACCAGAGGGCGAAAAACAGACTGAGACGGGCTAGAAGGGGTGATTATGAAAGAGGCTGATGTAATAAGCCGCGTTCGAGCTATTTTTGATCAAACTCCAAATCCCACAAACCTAATCATTCCTAACGGCGATGATGGAGCAGTCTTTCAAGCCACGGAATCACAGGTGGTGGTCTCCACTGATATAGCGGTCGAAGATGTGCATTTTCGCACTGAGTGGAGTGCAGGAGCAGAAATTGGCGCGAAAATTACCGCTGCAAATTTGGCGGATATTTGTGCGATGGGCGCTCGACCCACATACCTATTGGTCTCAGTTGCATTTCCAAAGAGCTACTTGGCTCATCTAGAAGATATAGCAAAAGGCATATTTTCTGAATGTAGCAAAGTTGGTGCAAAAGTAATTGGCGGAGATATTTCAACTGCTGAAAAGTTAGTTATTTCAATTACCGCTCTGGGTGAGACATCTTCAGCAATTACCAGATCGGGTGCCAAAGTGAATGATCTTGTGATGATTTCAAATTTACCAGGCTGGTCAGCAGCTGGATTGCTCGCCCTGGAGAAGTCTTTCGTATCTAGTGCACTAGCTCAAAAATCTATCAAGCAACATTGCGCCCCTGCGATTGATTATGAAAAGTACTGCAATAATTTTTCTAAATTTAATGCGGCCACAGATATAAGTGATGGATTATTACTCGATGCCGCAAATATTGCAGCTGCCAGCGGATTGGCAATTTCATTAGAATCGGCGGAGATTAGAAAAACTGAAAGTTACCAAGAGCTAAAAAACATGGCAGATCAAATTATGATTGGTGCGGAAAATGATGTTGCCATGAACTGGGTCTTAACCGGCGGCGAGGATCATGTGTTACTTGTTACGGGAAGCGAACCAATTCCAGGCTTCTGGGTTATTGGAAAAGCGATCCCAGGATCTGGCATCTACTTGGATGGAAAAAAAGTCGAGACCACTGACGGTGGATTTCAACACCGCTGGTGACTAGCGAGCAACCTTTCCAGCCTTGAGGCAGGAGGTGCAGACATTTTGACGCTTGGTGTAACCATTTACCAAGGTACGGATGCGCTGAATATTTGGGTTCCAGCGGCGACGGGTACGACGGTTTGAGTGTGACACGTTGTTACCAAAGCTTGGTCCCTTGCCACAGATATCGCATACAGCTGCCACGTTCGTACTCCTTGAAGATATAACTGAAAGATTCTTTGTTTTACCCGGGGCGGTGAAGCTCCCGAGGGGCGCAAGAGTAGCCGCAAAACGGCTCAGAGCGCCAATCTGTGTCGCATACCTGCGTTAACCCTCTTGAAAAGGTGGTTTATCTGAGCGGGAAATACGGGCGAGATATACAGCCGGCCTGCAAGAAGTTGGAGAGAATGAAGCATGGCAACCTTAGATACGCGATTAATTTCTGTCGTGGGGGACAAGACCGCCAAGGTTCTAAAAGATCAACTCAATATCGAGAACATCGGAGATTTATTGCGCCACTATCCACGTCGCTATGTGGTTCGTGGAGAGTTAACTGATTTTGAGAGTTTGCAAGAAGGTGAAGAAGCAACCATCTTTGCAAAAGTTGAAAGCACAAAGGTGCGGCGTATTCCGGGTCGCAAGGGAGTAATTGTTGAAACCGTTGTTACCGATGGTCGAGCAAAACTAATACTAACTTTCTTTAACCAAGCTTGGCGTGAGAAAGATTTGCGCGAAGGTAGGCAGGGGTTGTTTGCGGGCAAAGTTGGCATCTTCAAAGGCAAGAGACAACTCGCTCATCCAGATTACTTATTGATTCCGGATGGAGATGATGTTGACGCTGCTATTGGCGATTTTGCCGGTAAGTTTCTTCCGGTATATCCAGCAACTGCAAAACTTCCATCTTGGAAAATTGCACAGTGCGTTCGACTGGCGCTAGCGGCATTAGAAAATATTCCGGACTATGTGCCGAATGAAATCTTAGATCAACTCAATTATCCGAATTTTATGACCGCTCTAAAAGAGGTTCATGAACCAACGAGCTCTGAGAGCGCGGAGCGAGCGCGTGAAAGATTAACCTTCGATGAAGCTCTTCTTATGCAACTTTTCCTATCGCTGCGCCGAATCGAACTGCGTACCGCCACAACTAAACAGAGAGCACCCCGGAACGATGGGATTTTGGCTGCATTTGATGAGAGATTGCCATTTGAGTTAACTGCGGGACAAAAGAGTGTTTGGGGCGAAATAGCAGGTGATTTATCAAGCAATCATCCGATGTATCGTTTACTGCAAGGAGATGTCGGCTCAGGAAAAACCATAATTGCGCTGCGTGCCATGTTATCTGTTGTTGATTCGGGTGGTCAGGCGGCCTTATTAGCTCCAACTGAAGTTTTGGCTATGCAGCATTATCAAAACTTCAAAAAACTTTTGGGAGAGTTAGCTGAAGGCGGAATGCTGGGCGGTAGTGAAAGTGGAACACAAATAGGCCTATTGACCGGATCTCTCTCGAGCGTTGAGAAAAAGGAAATGCACGGCGCAATCGCTTCAGGAAACATTGGGATCATCGTCGGTACCCATGCTCTGCTCAGTGAGGGAGTCGAGTTTGATGATCTTGGATTAGTAGTTGTTGATGAACAACATAGATTCGGTGTCGAACAGCGTGACGCACTGAGAAGTAAAGCTATTCAACCGCCGCATGTATTGGTGATGACCGCCACGCCAATTCCGCGCACAGTTGCTATGACAATTTTTGGAGATCTTGATGTTTCAACCTTAAAGGAACTACCACTTGGCAGATCTCCGATAACAACACATGTAGTACCGGCGGTTGCCAAACCGCAACATCTCCAACGTGCTTGGCAACGTGTAGTTGAAGAAGTTAAGAATGGACACCAGGTTTACATTGTTGCACCACGAATTTCTGCAGGCGATGAATCTGACTTACAACGATTTGGATTAACACCGGAAGAGTTGGCAATGGCTCGCGCGCTAAGTGATGAAGAGGAGGGTGCTTCCAAACTTCCTATGAGCTCGGTTGAGGAATTACATCCCCAACTAGAAAGTGGAGCTTTAAAGGGTTTGCGAATTGCAAAGTTACATGGCCGTTTGAAAGCCGAGGAAAAAGAGGCAATTATGAATAATTTTGCCGCTGGAGCCTTAGATGTTTTAGTAACTACTACAGTAATTGAAGTTGGTGTTGATGTTCCTAACGCATCAATGATGGTGATTATGGATGCGGATAGATTTGGCGTATCTCAACTTCATCAGTTGCGCGGACGAGTTGGCCGTGGAACTACGCCCGGGTTGTGTCTTCTAATAACCAATACCGCTGAAGGAACTGATGCCATGGCGCGCTTAAATGCAGTAGCTGCAACCACGGATGGGTTTGAATTGAGCAGATTGGATTTGGAACAGCGTAGAGAAGGTGATGTATTGGGGTCAGCCCAATCTGGAGTTCGATCACATCTGCGGTTGTTACGGGTAATCAGAGATGAGGATTTAATTGTGAAAGCTCGCGAAGTAGCTGATTCAATCACTCAAAATGACCCAGAGTTATCAAAGTTGCCACAACTGCAGGCAGAAATTGATAAGTTGCGCCAAGAAGAACGAGCTGCATATTTGGAGAAACGTTAATGAGAATCATCGCGGGAATGGCTAAAGGCAGAAATCTTTTTTCCCCAATTGGAGCAACTCGACCAACATCAGATCGCGCTCGCGAAGCTTTATTTTCATCCCTTGAATCTGAATTCGGTTCTATGAGTGATTTAAATTTCTTGGATTTGTATTGTGGCTCCGGAGCTGTTGGTGCTGAGGCCTTATCTCGTGGCGCTGCCGTTGTTTATGCAATTGATAATGATGACAAAGCAACCACTGTTGCCAGGCAGAATCTGGAGTTACTGCAAAACATTTCTGGAGTTGGTACTTATAACGTTGTTACTAGTTCGGTGGGAAAATTCCTAGAAAAAGGAGCGGACTTAACCTTTGATGTAGTGTTTGTTGATCCACCTTATGATTTACCAAACAACGAAATTGAAAAAACTATGGAAGCACTCTTGCGTAATGGTTTTCTAAAGCCATCATCAGTAATCGCTATTGAGCGCGATGCAAAATCTCGTCCGCTAAATTGGCCGGCTGGACTTCAAGAAGTGAAACAAAGGAAGTACGGAGCTGCGATCATTATTTACGCAGAACCCTCCGCTTGAGCTTAAGAACTCCTTCATACTTTAAAGGTGCTCACATCTGGTGCCGTGTTAGCGTTCTCCTGTGAAGAAAGCGGTTTGCCCCGGGTCATTTGACCCTATAACTAATGGTCACCTTGATGTTATCGAGAGGGCTAGCGGTCTATTTGATGAAGTAGTAATTGCCGTCCTGGTAAATAACAGCAAGACCGGCCTCTTCACCATCGAGGAGCGCGTCGAAATGATTGCAGACGCCACTAAGCATTTGAAAAATGTGAAGGTAGATACCTGGAGTGGTTTGTTGGTTGATTTCTGTCGCACTCATGAAATCGCAGCGATCGTCAAGGGCTTAAGAGCGGTGAGCGATTTTGATTATGAATTGCAAATGGCTCAGATGAATCTCCAGCTAAAGGGTGTTGATACTTTGTTAATGGCAACCAAGCCTGCCTATTCCTTTCTATCTTCTTCACTAGTGCGAGAAATCGCCCGTTACGGTGGAGATGTATCTAATTTGGTACCAAATAAGGTGCTGCAAAAATTGTCCGAGAAATCGCAAAGGTAGAGGAGAAATCGAACATGGAAGCTATCGAAAAACTCCAGTCCGCAATAACAATGGTGAATGAGGCCAGGGCTGTTCCTTTGTCCGCATCTTGCGTTGTGCACAGAGGTGAGCTGCTCGGAATTCTTGAGGAGATAAATCAAGCTCTACCTAATGATTTAGCTAATGCTCAAAAATTATTAACCAATCGTGAAGGCATTATTGAAGAAGGAAGGCAGAGCGCTGAGCAATTAGTTGCACATGCTCGTGAAGAGGTTGCTCGCATGGTTGAGCAAACCGCAATTGTTGCTGCTGCAAGAGAAGAATCTGCTCGCCTGATCGAGGAAGCCCACTTGAAAGTAGAAAAAGAACGTGACGAGGTGGATGCTTATATTGATTCTCGTCTTGCCACTTTAGAGGTAATACTTAATAAAACACTTGAAGCAGTTAATCGCGGACGCGAAAGATTAGCTGGCGCAAGTGATAAGGATGTTCTTTCTCAATTAGCAGATTGAAAATTAAAGATTTATGAACTCAAAATCTCAATCACCTTTCAAAATAAACCTGCATGAATTACCGCGCCGCGCTGGTGAGATGCGCAGCTACGAAACAACTTTTGCGGCACCAGAGTCCATCGGAGTTCCGCTGCTTCAGATTCCAGCGGGTGCGCCTATAGAACTTACTTTTAGAGCTGAGTCAGTAGATGATGGAGTTTTGATTACCGGTCAGGTTAAGTCCGGGGCGGTCGGCGAATGTGGCCGTTGTTTGGAGAAACTTGAGATGGCAATAGATCAGAAATTCCAAGAACTCTTTCTCTACGCGAGTCGGGCAGCGGAAAATCCTGAAGAGGATGATGATCTCTTTACCTTGGATGGAGATATAGCCGACCTTGAAGTTCCGATTCGCGATGCGGTGATTTTGTCGATGCCGATAAATCCGGTCTGCGACGAGGATTGTGAAGGTTTGTGCGCGGGGTGCGGCGAAAAATGGCAGGAGCTACCTGAAGATCACACCCATGAGGTGGTCGATCCGCGCTGGACCGGACTGGCAGGCTGGAAGCCTGAATAGGCCGAATTCCCGTCGCGCGGTCGACTAAGTGAGCATGATTTTGCAAACTCTGCCCGCCTGAGGGATACTTACGCGCTCTTTAGAGAGCTTGCAGTTAACCGAGTTGAAGGAGAACCTAACGTGCCATTACCAAAGCGAAAGATGTCCCGCTCGCGCACCCGTTCTCGCCGTAGCCAGTGGAAAGCAACACCGGCATCAACAGCTAATTGCAGCCAGTGCCAACAACCAAAGTTGCAGCACACCGCATGTCCAACCTGCGGCACTTATAACCGTCGTCAAGTTCTAGAGGTCTAGTCCTGACTCTGGCTTTAACCGAAAAGCTCGGAGTTTCGGTAAGTCCAGAGCTTCTTAATCTCGCGCTTACTCATCGATCTTATGCATATGAGTTTGGCGGCCTTCCAACAAATGAACGCCTAGAGTTTTTAGGTGACAGTGTTCTGGGATTAATAATTACCGAAGCTTTGTATGAACGCTTTCCAGATTTGGATGAATCACGACTATCACCTTTGCGTTCTGGAATAGTAAACATGAGGGCTTTGGCATCGATCGCGCGCGACCTACAACTTGGTTCTGCTTTAAAAATTGGCAAGGGCGAAGAGGTAACAGGCGGAAGAGACAAAAATTCAATTCTGGCCGACGCCTTAGAAGCGCTAGTAGGAGCGATTTATTTAGATCACGGTTTTGCAAAGACAACAGAGATTGTTATGAAACTTATGGCTCCTGCAATCGAAGATGCAGTTTCAAGGGGGGCCGGTCTTGATGGTAAGACCGCGTTGCAAGAGATCGTTGCAGCATCTGGATGGTTACCTCCAGAATATAAAGTCACAGAGTCTGGTCCAGATCATGATAAAGATTTTGTAGCCGTTGCAGTTGTAAATGGCGTCACTTACAAAGCGGGTCACGGAAAAAGCAAGCGCGAGGCAGAGCAAGTGGCTGCGCGTTTGGCTTATGAAGAAATTACCTCCGCTCCATCCATATAGGAAATCGATTAATTAATGCCTGAGCTACCTGAAGTTGAAACGGTACGCCGTGGATTAGAGCCATGGGTTAAAGGTAAAAAGATTAAATTAATCGATGTTGTTCATAAGGGCGGAAATCGATCAAGCACCTTTGCGCCGGTTAATTCTGCTAACGGGGCAAGGATTAAAGCGTTACGACGTAGAGGTAAGTTTCTTTGGTTTGATTTAGATCGAGATTTCGCACTGGTTGCACATTTAGGAATGAGTGGACAATTCTTGGTTCAGCCCAAAAAATCTGCCGATGATAAACATTTGAGAGTGAGATTGGACTGTGGAGACAAAAGTAAAGAAATAAGATTTATTGATCAACGAACCTTTGGATGGGTTGCCATAGATGAACTGGTCGAGGAATCAGGCAAACTGATACCTCGGTCATTTGCCCGAATAGCTTTGGATATTTTCGATCCTGATTTTAAAAACTCTGAAGTCGTAGATCGAATCAGAAAAAAGAAAAGCGCCATAAAACGAGTTCTACTTGATCAGAGCGTCATGAGCGGTGTGGGAAATATTTACGCCGATGAATCACTTTGGCGGGCCAAGATTCATCCTGAAAGACTGGCTCATACTTTAAGCGAAGACGAAATTAATGAACTTTTGCGCGCTGCGAAATCTGTAATGAGTAAGGCTTTAAAACAGGGCGGAACCAGCTTTGATGATCTGTATATAAATGTAAACGGGGAGAGCGGCTACTTTGCAGTCGAACTTGAGGCTTATGGCCAAGAGGATGAACCTTGTTCGAGATGTGGAACACAAATAAAAAGGATTGTTTTCGGCAATCGCTCATCACATTTTTGCCCCAAGTGCCAGAAAAATCTCAAAAAATCTGGGATTAGGCAGCGTTGAAACCCAAGTTGTAACAAGGTCACCCGATAGGTTTCCCCTGTGTATCTCAAGAGCATGACCTTGAAGGGCTTCAAGTCCTTCGCGGCTCCCACCACCCTCAAATTTGAACCTGGCATCACCTGCGTGGTCGGACCTAATGGATCCGGCAAGAGCAATGTTGTAGATGCGCTGTCTTGGGTTATGGGTGAACAGGGCGCCAAGAGTCTGCGCGGCGGAAAGATGGAAGATGTCATTTTCGCGGGCACCTCAGGTCGAGCTCCATTAGGACGTGCCGAAGTTTCAGTCACCATTGATAACACCGATGGTGCATTGCCCATTGATTTCACTGAGGTAACGATTTCTCGAACTTTATTCCGTAACGGAC
Source organism: Actinomycetota bacterium (assembly GCA_039796875.1). Taxonomy (GTDB): domain Bacteria; phylum Actinomycetota; class Actinomycetes; order Nanopelagicales; family Nanopelagicaceae; genus MAG-120802. The sequence continues at coordinate 1,341 of JBDKIY010000033.1, read as the reverse complement.
AAAGTGATTATCAAATCAATGGTGAATCTGCTCGCTTGTTAGATATTCAAGAGCTACTGAGTGATAGCGGCATCGGTCGAGAGATGCATGTCATCGTTGGACAGGGACAGCTTGATGCCATTCTGACCGCGAACCCCGAAGAACGTCGCGGCTTCATTGAAGAAGCAGCCGGAATCTTGAAGCACCGTAAAAGAAAAGAAAAAGCGCTACGCAAATTAGATTCTATGCAAGGCAACATGGCTCGCGTTCAAGATTTAACAAATGAGCTGCGCAGACAATTAAGACCACTTGGAAAACAAGCCGAGGTTGCTAGAAAAGCCGCCGTAATTCAAGCCGATGTGCGCGATGCCAAACTGAGAATTCTTGCTGATGATTTAATTTCATTTAAGTCGACATTAACCTCGGAAGTGGCCGATGAAACCGCACTTCGGGAGAGACGTTCCATCGTTGAGCAAGAGTTAGATAAGTTACGCAATCGCGAGGTTGAATTAGATCGCATTGCCAGTGTTGAAGGTCCACAGTTAAATGCGGCGCAAGATAATTATTACAACTTAACTGCGCAGCGAGAAAAATTACGTGGAACTCAGAATCTTGCTTCCGAGCGGGCACGTTTTCTCGCTGAAGAGGCAGAAGAGGCGAGAGCATTAGGACGGGATCCAGAAGGTCTAGAGGCAGAGGCACGTTCCCTGCGCAGCGAAGAGGTTGTATTACAGAACTCCTTGAATCAAGCTCGAATCGAACTAGGAAATGCCAGCTCTAATGTTGGCGAGTTGGAATCCCGCCTAAAGCATGAAGATGATCGAGTTGCAGCGTCACAACGAGCAATTGCAGATTATCGTGAAGGCACTGCAAGGCAAGAGGGCCATATCAAGAGCCTGCAATCTCGAATTGATAGTGCCCATTCTGAAATTGCTCGTCTTGAAAAAACTTTGGCCGAAGCTCATGCCAGAGTTGAAGAATCCAAACGAGAATTTGCCAGATTAGAGAGCGAAGTTGCCGGGTTAGATGCAGGCGAACTTGGTTTAGATGCTGAATTTGAAAAAGCTAAACAAAAACTAAATCACTCGAAGTCAGTTTTAGAAAATCTCACCCTGCAATTGTCAAAGGCAGAACGGGAGAAAAGTTCAGCTGAAGCCAAAGTCGATGCACTACGTCAAGCGACTTTACATAAAGATGGCAGCGGAGCTCTTTTAACAAATACTCGCGGAATTGAAATTCGCGGCAGCGTTGCATCTTTAATTACAGTTGAAGCGGGTTGGGAGAGTGCGGTTTCGGCAGCTCTGGGTTCACTAGCAAATGCATTAGTGGTTCATGATGCATCACAAGCTATTTCTGCTTTGG
>JBDKIY010000032.1:0-15436 GCA_039796875.1 Actinomycetota bacterium | reverse complement strand
ACCATAAACTCAGTCACAGCCAAGTTTCTCTCATCGCGCGCTCTATCCTCTTGTGATGTAACTCGATCACGATCGGCTTGTCGATTTTGCGCGAGAAGAATTAGCGGCGCAGCATATGAGGCTTGCAGAGATAACAGCAAAGTTAAGAATATAAATGGATATTCATCAAAGCGAAGATTCGAGGGTCCCAATACATTCCACAAAATCCAAGTAACAACAAAAACTGTCATATAGACCAGGAATTTTGCTGTTCCAATGAACCTGGCAAATTTCTCAGAAAGTTGACCAAAAGCTTCAGAATCGTAACTTGGACGCAGAGCTCTTCTAGATTCGCGAGGAGTTTCCAATCTCGAGATTCGTGCCATGACTACCCCTCTCTTTCCGAACTGCGCCAGTTTGCAGGTAATAGGTGATCAAGAACATCATCCACGGTTACTGCGCCAAGTAATCTCTCATTTTCATCAACCACAGGAGCGGCAATCAAGTTGTAATTAGCAAGATGCTTAACAACATCATTTAGCGATGTCTCTGGAGTTATGGCGTTAGTTTCTTTTTCCGCCACAATTCCAAGGCTTAATGCGGGAGGTTCGCGAAGTAAGCGTTGCATATGAACCACTCCCACAAGTCTGCCGGTAGGTGTTTCAAGTGGTGCCCGACAGACAAATACTTGAGCAGCCGACGCAGGCGCCAAATCTTTTTTGCGCACAGCGGCTAGAGCATCAGCAACAGTGGAATCGGTACTAAGAATGACTGGGTCAGTCGTCATCATTCCGCCCGCCGAGAAATCTTCGTATTCCATCAAGCGACGAACATCTTGGGCTTCATGTTCTTCCATCAAATTAAGCAATGATTCTGCTTTTTCGCTTCCTACTTCGCGAAGCACATCTGCAGCATCATCTGGAGACATCTCACTCAAAACATCTGCAACGAGCTCACCTTCAAGTTGGGAAACGAGCGCCACTCGATCTGCGTCATCCATCTCCTCCAACACATCCGCCAATTTTTCATCATTCATGGTGCGGGCGATCTCAGTTTGTTTTTCAACATCTAGCTCATGCAGTGCTGCCGCCACTTCCTGGGCTGGTAAAAGGTTGATATCCTCTTCGACAACAGAAATATTTAAATTGTGTTTGGCAGAATCGATCTCAACATCGGACCACTTAATGGTTGTACTGACACCACGCCGGAAAGCTCCAGCTTTTTTGAGTATGTGAATGTAGCTGGCATACCAATCGCTGTTTGAGTTTTTCTCAATTCCAATATCCTCAATAGTCACATATTCGCCAGTCTCAACCAGTCGGGTGCTGTGATCTAGCAAAGTTTCTAATAAAAGTATTTCGCTATGGCGTCTTTGATAACGACGGATATTTAGTGATCCGGTGATGAACACCCCGCCATCTTCAATTGAAGTAACCCGGGTAATCGGTATAAAGATTTTGCGTCGTTGTGGGACTTCGACAATGAAACCCAAAATTCGGGGCGCTGAATTATCTTGGCGAACAGATGCGACCGCATCCCTGATTTTGCCAACTCGATCTGCGTTGGGATCAAATACTGGAGTACCGGCCAGCTTGGCCAGAAATATTTTTGTTAATTCTGCTAGGCGCATCAGGTACCTCCATGGGATAAGGCTAGCCGATAGTAGGTTTGCGTTGTGCGCGACCAAAACCACACCCAAATGCCATCTGGGCGAGATATTCCTTTGTTGTTAATAGGAATCATTGGAATTGGCACCTCTGGGCCGATAATCGCTTTAAGCACAATGCCTATTTTGGCGCTGATTTTCTGGCGCAATCTCGGTGGTGCACTTTCTATGTTGCCATTCGCAATTCGATTAGAACTGGGCAATAAGCAATTAAGAAATTCCGCAAATCGTAGAGCCGTTATGTTCTCTGCATTAGCGGGAGTTACATTGGCATTTCATTTCATCGGATTCTTTATTGCTATGCGTTTTACCAGCGTTGCAGCGGGAACGGCTTTAACTGCTTTGCAACCCATATTTGCGGCTTATTTTGTGAAAAAACTCGGCGGACATATTCCAAGCAAGGCATGGATTGGAATGGTCATAAGTTTTGTCGGAGTTTTAGTTATAACGGGGGTAGATTTTCAAATCTCGCAACGCGCATTTTTGGGGGATTTAGCGGCGATTGCTTGTGCGGCACTTGCCGCTTTATATGTCATGTTTGGCGCGCGGGCGCAAAGAGATATTGCAACCTCCACCTACACATCGATTTGCTATTTGATTTGTGCACTCACTGCTTTGCCGATTGCATTGATAGCGAATGTGCAAGTATGGGGATTTGATTCTCGCGAATGGTGGTTATTGCTGACATTGATTGCGGGCGCACAGATATTGGGCCACACCATGTTTAATTTTGCATTGAAGAGAGTTTCGCCAGCTATTGTTTCATTGATTGTATTTTTTGAGGTTCCAGTTAGTGCGGTTTTGGCGTATTGGTGGTTAGGTCAACTTCCTCCAGCAGGAACTATTCCGGCATATGTTGATTGATCTGCACACCCACTCAAACGCCAGCGATGGAACCGACTCACCGAGTGAGCTGATTAGCAAAGCAATTAACCAGCATTTAGATGTTGTTGCTCTAACCGATCATGACACCACTAGGGGCTGGGCGGAGGCTACGCAGGCGTTACTTCATCATCCCTCCAACTCCTCGATGCAGTTAGTTTTGGGCTCTGAAATATCTTGCCAGGATGAAAATGGGATCAGTATCCATATGTTGGGACTTTTATTTGATTCGGATTACGAGCCTCTAATTTCAGAACTTGATAAAACCCGAGAAAATCGACTATCTCGTATGGAAAAGATTGTCACTCGACTCAATGAGGCCGGTATTGAAATCACTATCGCGGAGGTATATGCCCAAAAAAAGGGTGATGCAACTCTTGGTAGACCTCATTTAGCTGATGCTTTGGTGGCGCGGGGACATGTTGCTTCAAGAGAAGAAGCTTTTTCGGCGTTGTTACATAACGGCTCTAAGTACTACATCAATCATTACTCACCTTCTCCAATTGATGCGATTAAATTAATTAAGCAGGCTGGCGGAGTTGCGGTTATCGCTCATCCATTAGCTTCGCAACGGGGCAGAACTATCAGCATGGATCTGTTTGGTGCATTGATTGAAGCTGGACTAGATGGGGTAGAGGTTGATCATCGCGATCACTCAGATTTGGAGAAGTCAGAGTTGATTCGTCTCGCGATTGAACATGAATTAATAGTTACTGGTTCAAGTGATTATCACGGCACAGGAAAACTTAATCAATTAGCAGAGTTCACTACTCATCCAGCACAATGGGAGGCGTTAGAAGCTCGAGCCGATAAAAGGAGGGTTGTAAAAAGATGAATGACATCACCGCGATCACCTTTGGATTGCAAGCTTTCGTAACACTCTTGGTAATTCTTGATCCTCCAGGAGCTACGCCGATATTTCTGGGAGTTTTGGGAAATCGCAGCCGCGCTGAAAGAACTCGTCTAGCTTGGCAAGCAGCCGCCACGTCATTATTCGTAATTACAATTTTTGCTTTATTTGGACAGTTCATCGTTGATTATTTGGAAATATCTATGCCGGCTCTGCAAGGTGCGGGCGGTCTATTGCTGTTGCTAGTTTCGCTAGATTTACTAAAAGGTAATGATCATAAAGATGATGAAAACTCCAAGAAGAATCTCGCTTTAGTTCCGCTAGGAACTCCATTATTAGCCGGGCCTGGCGCTATTGTCACCATAATGTTATTTGCCCAAGATGTTGATTCATCATCAATGATTTTGGCATTAGCTTTGGCTGTAGTTGGGGCTCATTTGATTATCGGAATAACTTTGATGTTCTCAACCCATGTAGTTGCACTTATAAAAGAGTCGGGTGTGATGTTGCTTGCCAAGGTAGCCGGTCTTTTGACCGCAGCGATCGCTTTCGAGATGCTAATGACGGGAATTAAGGAATTATTCTCCGTGTGAGTTACGGATATTTTTCCCCGCAGTCGGTGACCTGGCGGATCCATTCTGACCCAGCCATGTTTGTCGGTGGAATCCGTGCCTTACTTGAACAGGCGTTACATCCCGCTGCTATGGCAGGGGTCGCTGCACACTCTAATTTTCGTGAAGATGCTTGGGGTCGATTACAGCGCACCGGTGACTATGTAAGCACCTTAACTTTTGGATCCAAGGAAGAAGCTGATGCCCTTGCATCACGGGTGCGAAAAGTCCATTCACGATTAAATGTAGATCAACAGGAACTATTGCTCTGGGTACATATGGCGATGGTCGATGCTTTTGTAGATACCGCAATTCGTTCTGGGATGAACTTATCTAGCGCAGAGTGTGATGAGTACGTAAATGAAATGTTGACCTTTGCCTTATTGGTGGGAATTGAAGAAAAATCAGTGCCTAGATCCATGGGACAAATGCAAAATTACTTTGCTGAGATCATGCCTAAATTGTCCGCTAGTGATGATGCGAAAAGAGCCGCTCTATTCATCGCACTTCCGCCACTGCCACCACTTTTGAGATTTGGAACCCCGGTTGCGCCACTTTGGGGTGGAATTACATCGCTTGCCGCAGCATCTCTGCCGAAGTGGGCCAGAAAACTTTACGGTTGGCCAACACTGCCAGGACAAACTCAAACCACTGACTTAGCATTAAAAACAACTCGCGGCGCACTCTCGCTGCTCCCAGAATCACTTCGACAACCGCCACAAATGAAATCCGCAAAACTGAGATATGCAGGTAAGAATTGAAACTTTTAATTGTTGCGAATACTTCAGGTGGAGTTGGTAAGACAACTCTTGCACTTGCGTGCGCGGTGGCAGCAACTGAATATGGGAAGAAAGTTTTATTGATAGATGCCGATCCACGAGCGGCTTTAACTTTTGCGTGTGGGATAGAAAATCCGCGGGTTACTACTAAAGAATTTTTAAATAGTGAGTTTTCACTAGAAGCTTCAATGGTTCGTACCAGTGAACGTTTTTCATTGTTGCCAGCTTCCAGTCGCCTTTCCAGTATTGAACTTGAGAATCTAATGAAAGCTGAAAAACTGCGGGAAAATCTCGGTGATTTTGATTTGGTGATTGTGGATACGCCATCAGCATATTCCGGCCTCACTAATTACTTTTCAGCTAACGCTGATTTAGTTGTAATTCCAAGTACTTTGGAAATCCTCTCCATCAGGGGAGCGGTTCATGCCCGGGATTTCGCCATCCAGGCTGGACACCAAAGTTTGCCGGTTTTGCTCTTAAATAAATCAATCGAGAATCCCAATGCGGATATATTGAGTCAACTAAAAACTGATTTTGAACTGCTGGAGCCGCCAATTAGGTTTGAGAATTTCGTTTCTGAATCTCAAGCGGTTGGAAAGTCATTTTTGACTACCGCAAATCAAAGCGCAGTGGCAGCAGATATTCGAGAAATTACCTATTCGATTCTAGAAAAAGTTGAACTGATTTAAGCGCCGGCAAATCCCACGCGACGCTCTGAGATGTCACCGATTTCGACTGAACCAATCTTGCTGGCTGGCACAACATACTGACGACCACGAGTGTCTGTGAGAATCAAAGGCTGCGAGCTATCAAGTGCTTTGGTAATGAGAGCAACCACTTCATCACGATCAGCAGCGGTTTCGATAGAAAGCTCTCGTACTTGATCGGCTACCGAAATTCTTACCTCAGATTTTGCCGTTTCAGATTTTACTTGAGTTGATTTATCAGAGGAGCTTTTCTTTGTTGTCATAGTCCTATCCTAATTTCTTAGCCTTGAAGGGGAAATCCTGAAATACCGCGCCACAAAAGGTTTGTGACCATTGCCGAGGCTTTCTCTCGCTCAATCTTTCCATCTTTTTCCAACCAATGACGAGCGGTAATCTGAGCGCAACCAATAAGTCCAATTGCCAGCATCATTGACTCTTCTTTAGGAAAACCTGTGTCTAATGAGATTACCGCGCTAACCGCAGCTGCGCAGTCATAGGTCATTCGGTTAAGTCTTTCGCGGACTTGGGGTTCTACATTCATATCGCTTTCAAAAAGTAATCGAAAAGCCCCACCCTCTGCATCTATAAAGCCAAAGTAAGCATCAACAGTAGCTTTAACGCGATTCTTATTTTCTTTTGTTGAAGCTATGGCTTTCTGAAGTGCGAATACGAGAGAGTCAATATGTAGATCGAGAACCGCCAGATATAAATCTAATTTGGAGGGAAAGTGCTGATAAAGCACCGGCTTACTTACATTTGCACGATCTGCAATGTCATCCATGGAAGCGGCATGAAAACCAGACACGGTAAAGACTTCTAAGGCTGCAGACAGCAACATCGCACGACGTTCATCCCGCGGCAGGCGTGCGCGGTTATCTAATCTGTCATTTGTGCTCATCGGCGTCATCGTACGAGATAGACAGGGAATTAACGAATGGAAACCAGTACTCTTGCCTCACTTATGAGTAATCCACGCTTATTGCTAGTGCACGCCCATCCGGATGATGAGACCATAAATAACGGCGCAACCATGGCTCAGTACGTGAATAGAGGCGTCGAAGTTACCTTAGTGACATGCACCCGCGGCGAAGAGGGCGAGGTGCTGGTTCCTGAATTAGCTCATTTGGCGAGCAATCAACAAGATCAACTCGGCACACATCGTGAGGGTGAGTTGGCACAGGCGATGTCAGTTTTGGGAGTAAAAGATTTTCGCTTTCTTGGTGCCCCGGAAAAAATCTTTCGCGACAGCGGAATGATGGATACAGAACCGAATAAAAGAAAAGACAATTTCTGGAACGCAAATCTTGATGAAGCTGCAGAGTATCTCGTTGCAATAATTCTTGAAGTAAAACCTCACGTTCTGGTTACTTACGATGAAATTGGTGGCTATGGCCATCCAGATCACATCCAGGCCCATCGTGTCGCAATGAAGGCCGCAGAGATGGCACGAACGAGAGGCTGGGAGATTCAGAAAATTTATTGGAATACGATTCCAAGATCGGTAATTGAAGAGGGCATAGAGGCGCTAAAAGGTACTGGAAATCAATTCTTTGGCGTCGATAAAGCCGAGGATTTTCCCTTTGCCCAACCTGATGAATTAGTAACCACTGTAATAAATGCCGAAGAATTCGTAACTCAAAAAATGGATGCGATGAGAGCGCATCCAACTCAGATATCAGTTGATGGACCCTTCTTTGCGTTATCAGATAATTTAGGTTTCAAGGTTTGGGGTCAAGAGTTTTATCGGCTGGTTTACGGACAACTTGGCACAGAAAGAAACTCTGATGGTAGAGAAACAGATCTTTTCTCTGGGGTGAAGTTTTGAAACTCTTACTAAATTTGATTTTCGGAGCGTTAATTGGAGTATCTGGAACATTTCTTCATAATGCTTACAGACCATTTGGAGTTGTAGTCTCCTTGCTGGCTTTAGTAATTGGCCTTCGCCTCAATGGAAATATGTATAAATCAAAGCTGTTGCAGTTTATTTTTGTTTTAGGCTGGATATTTGTAGTTGTCAGAGCCTCTGCACTAGGAAATGGCGGAGAGATATTAATTGAAGCAAATCTTTATGGAAATCTGTTTGTTTTTGGTGGCCTAGGGATTTCTTTTATAGCCTTGTTGCGTCGCTTTAAATTTTAATCCACTTCCATTTTTGACCCTCAGAACTATCTCTAACTTCAATTCCAGCTGCTAGAAGCTGGTCTCGTATTTCATCGCTAAGTGTAAAGTTTTTGTTTGCGCGAGCGTTTGCTCTTTCATCCAGCAAGGCGGCAAGTTCGCCACTTAACTCTTTCTCTATGGTGTTTAGAACTCTTAATCCAAAAAGTGGTTCGCTTGCCTCAAAGATAAAGGCTTTTTCAGCATCTGTTAGAGATTCATCTTTCTCAACTGTCCGTAATTTGATCATCGCTCTTGGCGTATCTAAGTCATTGCAAAAATCACCATACATCTCATCAATTATTGATAGTGCGACAGGGCTAGAGTTTGAGCCCGAAAGTACCCATTTTTGATACTTCTCTCTCCATCTCTGCAAAGTGGAAAAAGCTGCATTTATTGCAGCCCAAGATAGATCCATCTGACTGCGATATCGATTCTCCATGAAACAAAAGCGCAGCGCTATTGGATCGATTCCGCGCTCAATAACATCTTGGGCGAGCACTACATTTCCAGCACTCTTTGACATCTTTCGACCTTCAAACAAGAGATGTTCGCCATGTAGCCAGAGCGATACCGCTTCTGCATTAACAAGTGGATTGGATTGTGCTCTCTCATTTTCATGATGGGGAAAACGCAGATCAATTCCCCCTATGTGCAAGTCGACATGTTTGTCCAAATAATGCAGCGACATAGCAGAGCATTCGATATGCCACCCTGGATAGCCGATACCCCATGGTGTTTGCCAAACCATTTGAGTTCTTGCGCCAGCTGATTTCCAAAGTGCCCAATCGGCATGGAATTGTTTTGCGCCGTCTTCAGAGTACTCATACCGATGTCCAGGTTTTAATGAGTCCAAGCGATTTCCACTTAGCTCACCGTAACTATCAAATTTTCTCGCCGAAAAGTAAACCGATGAGTCTTCGCCTACGTAGGCATAGTCAAGAGCAATGAGCTTATTAATATGCTCAATCATCATCTCTATACATTCACTAGCTCGGGGATATTCTTCTGCTGGCTTTACATTTATGGCTGCTAAATCACGATGGAATTTGGCTTCGTAATCTCGCGCGATTGCAAATGGATCACGATTTTCGAGCTTTGATTGAGAAAGCATCTTGTCTTCGGCGAAATCTTCGCTCATGTGACCAACGTCAGTTATGTTTTGAACTAATTGAACTTTCTGACCAGCAAATTCAAGTGTTCTGCGCACCAGATCACTGAGCAAAAAAGTACGCAAATTTCCGACGTGAGCATCGCGATAAACCGTAGGCCCACAACAATAAACACGGTATTTCTCGCCATTTGAGGCTATTACCGGCATGAGCTTGCGATGCAGAGTGTCATATATTTGCAGCGTCTTAGGCTCCATTTGCTCGCGCTTCATACGCACCTATTCTGTAGGATAGGCAGCGCTGTAGTCAGCATCAAATGCCGGTTCGCCCCGGGTCTCTAAAAGGAGTTGAACATGACCTATGTGATCGCCCTTCCTTGTATCGATGTGAAGGACAAGTCATGTATTGAAGAGTGCCCAGTTGATTGCATTTACGAGGGTGAGCGCATGATGTACATACAGCCTGATGAGTGTGTGGATTGTGGTGCGTGTGAGCCGGTATGTCCGGTCGAGGCGATTTATTATGAAGATGATGTCCCTTCTCAATGGAATGAGTACAAAGAGGTAAATGCAGAGTTCTTTGATGAGTTGGGATCACCTGGTGGTGCAAGCAAAGTTGGTCCGGTAGCAAAAGATCACCCAAAACTTCTTCAAATCCAAAAGAAGCCCACCGAATAAAGGATTTTGTATCAAGCTCCCTGATTTTCCTTGGGATGCTCTTGCACCTTTTGGGCAGAGAGCACGACTTCACCCGCAAGGAATTATTGATTTATCTCAAGGAATTCCGGTAGATCCAACTCCAGAATTTGTGCAAGAGGCTCTACGCCAGAACTCAAACTCACCAAGTTATCCGGTAACCACCGGTTCGCCTGTACTGCGTGAAGCTCTAAAAAATTATTGCAGTTCCGTATTAAAAGCATCTGGTGATTTTGATGTGCTTCCAACTATAGGCTCCAAAGAAATCGTTGCCTTGCTGCCATTTCTGCTGCAAACCAAAAAGATCTTAATTCCTGAGATTGCATATCCAACTTATCGAGTGGGCGGAATATTGGCAGGGGCTGAAGTAATAGAGGTAGAAATCAATGCAGATAGCTGGCCGAGCCAAAACATTGATTTAGCCTGGATTAATTCACCCTCCAACCCAACAGGTCGGGTTCATGAAGATTCCGAACTAAACGCGGCGCTGCAGTGGAGTCGCAAGACCGGTGCGGTTTTAGCTAGCGACGAGTGCTACTTGTCATTTCCTGATAGCAAGAGTGGAAAATCAATTTTGCAGATTGCAGCGGGGGATAACAAAGGAATTTTGGCGATTCACTCATTATCAAAGCGATCAAATATGGCGGGCTATCGTGGCTCCTTTGTTGCAGGTGATCCTGTTTTAATTTCCCAGCTGCTAGAAATTCGTAAACACATGGGAATGATGGTTCCACTTCCAATTCAGCTAGCAACCTCTGCTGCATTGCAGGATGAGAATCATGTGGCTATCCAAGCTGAAAGATATAGAGGAAGACGAAAAGTCATCCGAACCGCAATCGAAAAGTTGGGATTCAAAGTCGAATATTCCGAAGCAGGGTTGTATTTGTGGGCAACAAGAAATGAAGAGGATTGGAAAACAGTCGGTTGGTTTGCTGATCGCGGAGTTCTAGTCACCCCGGGCCGTTTTTACGGCGACAAAGGTGCCAAACATGTTCGTATTGCTTTAACGGCTTCAGATGAAAAAATCTCCGAAGCAGCACTTCGACTTAGCGAGTAATTTTAGAAATCATGATTACCAAAGCAATCCTTCTCGTAGGTGGAAAAGGCACCAGACTTGCGCCCCTAACCAACACCACTCCAAAACCCATGTTAAAAGTGGCTGGCAAACCTGTAACCGAACATCAAATTGCCAAAGCGGTTGATGCGGGAATTACCGAGCTAGTACTAGCAACCTCTTATTTGGCGGAGGTTTTTGAGCCATATTTTGGAGACGGTTCCAAATACGGTATCTCTATTACATATGCGGTAGAAAAAGAGCCGCTCGGTACGGGTGGGGCGATAGCAAACGCTGCGCTGCATTTAGATTTATTACCTAATGAATCGGTAGTTATTTTTAATGGTGATGTATTGAGTGGACACGACTTGCAAGCACAAATGGGCTTGCACACCAAAACAAATGCGGATGTAACACTTTACTTGACTAGAGTTTCAGATCCAAGAGCGTATGGCTGCGTCCCAACAGATGAAGAAAATCGGGTAAAAGCCTTTTTAGAAAAAATGGAAAATCCCATTGCAGACACAATTAACGCCGGATGTTACATTTTCAATAAATCTGCTCTAGAGAAAATTCCGGTAGGTGAAGTGGTCAGCGTGGAAAGAGATATCTTTCCAACATTGTTGTCGGAAGGTGCAGATGTTTTTGGATACCTTGATAACAATTACTGGATTGATATGGGAACGCCACAATCTTTTATCAAGGCATCACGTGATTTGATTTTGAATCCACAGCTTTCAACCGCAACCGAGGGATTGATTGATCAAAATTGGATTGGTCAGAACGCCCTAATTCACTCCACTGCTCAAATTTCCGGAGGTAGTTCAATTGGGGAATTTTGCGAAATAGCCGAAAATGCGAGGATCGAAGGGTCGATAATCGCCGACCATGTCACTATCGGAGCTGGCTCACAGATAGTCGGCAGCTACATTTCAACCAATCAAGTAATTCCACCTAACACCTATATTTCTAATGAAATTATTGGATGACAAGGGCGCAAAGTGAGCAAAATGCTATTAATTGAGAGATATCTCAAGTAAATGGGCCAAAAAACCCCTATTTGGACCAAATAATTCGATTCAGCGGCTTGACTACTGGGAATAACAAGCGTGTAATTCTCCCCATTGGGCCCGCCAACCGGTGTGGGCCACTGTCTTAGGAGTATTGCTAATGACTGATGCTCGTCGCATAGAGCAGACTTTCATTCCCGGTCCAAGCATCCAATTGGGTAATGGCGAAATCGTTGAGCTTTCTTGGCAAGAACGAGCGCTGTGCGCCCAAACCGATCCAGAAGCATTCTTCCCTGAAAAAGGTGGTTCAACCCGTGAGGCAAAGCGTGTTTGTCTTTCCTGCGAAGTTCGCCAGGAGTGTTTGGAATACGCACTTGCTCATGACGAACGCTTTGGCATCTGGGGCGGTCTATCTGAGCGAGAGCGTCGCCGTTTAAAGCGTCGCCCAGCTTAGTTCAGTTAAATATTTTTTAACTGCCAAAAAATAATCACTTAACTCTCTTTAATTGCTAAGGCGGTGAAATGCCGACTTCAAAACATTTTGTTACAGCCATCATCGTTTCACATGATGGTGCTCTGTGGCTGCCTGAGGTTGTTGCATCTTTATCAAAACAAAAGAGAGTAATCGATCAGATAATTGCTATCGATACCGACTCTAAAGATGGCTCAGTAAAAATCCTCAAAGGTGCGGGCATTACAACATTGAGCACCGATCGAGATAAAGGATTTGGTGGAGCGATAAGTGAGGCATTATTAAGTTCTAAGTTAAAGCCCGCACCACAAGATGCCATTGAATGGATCTGGTTGATTCATGATGACTGCGCGCCAGCACCTGATGCATTGTCTGAACTATTAAATGCAGTGGAAGAAAGACCGAGTGTTGCAGTTGTTGGTCCAAAACTTCGGGGCTGGCATGATCGAAACCATCTGCTAGAAGTGGGCGTAAGTATTGCTGGAAATGGTGCTAGGTGGACTGGTTTAGAGTTTCGCGAACAGGACCAAGGTCAACATGACAATGTCAGTGAAGTTCTGGCGGTCAGTACGGCTGGGGCATTAATCAGAAGAGATGTATTTGAAGAATTAAATGGTTTCGATCCGGAACTAGCTTTGTTCCGCGACGATGTTGATTTTGGTTGGAGAGTACATACTGCTGGTCACTCAGTTTTGGTCGCACCTCAAGCGGTTGCATATCACGCAGAAGCGGCAGCGAATGAGCGGCGCAGCGTTGATGTTAAAGGCACTTTTCTGCATCGTCCATTGCTTTTAGATAGGCGTCATGCCGCCTACGTTTTGTTAGCAAATACTTCCTGGTGGTTTTTGCCGGTAATTGCGCTGCAATTATTGGGTGCATCATTTGCTAGAGCGATCGGATATTTGTTGGCAAAACTTCCCGGTTATGCCTTAGATGAACTAGCGGCTGTTGGTTTATTGATTTTGCAACCACAGGACATATTCCGAGCGCGCCGAAATCGTCGCAAGAATCGCTTAGTTTCCTCCCGTGTTATAGCTAGATTTGTTCCGCCCCGCGGATCACAACTCCAACTTGCTATAGAGAAGTCCCAGTCAGCGCTCTCTCGAGCTTGGCAAAATAGCGCGTTATATGATGAAAAAAGTTCGGCTGTAAGTTCAGTTTTGGATTTGAATGATGAAGCTTTAGAGGAAGCTGATATTGAATTAGTTAAAGCCCCTTCACCATTCTCTTGGCTTATAAAGCGCCCAATTCTTTCAATATCTTTAGTAATAGTTTTGCTCTCTTTAATAGCTGCTCGAAATAGATTTGGAACCATAGTTGGTGGCGCACTTCCGGAGGCTCCTTCAAGCGCGATTGATTTATTAAGAATGTATGCCGATTCCTGGCACACAGTCGGTCTAGGCTCCAGTGCAAATGTTCCACCGTGGGTGGCACTTATGGGTCTAGCTTCGCTTTTTACGGCTGCAAACGCCTCCTTTTTTGTTACCGCACTATTTGTATCCTCAGTTCCACTCGCTTTGTGGGGTGCATACTCCTTAGCTCGCAAATTTACCCAACTTCACTTTTTAGCTTTAGCAGCCGCACTCTTATACGCGTTTTCGCCAACAACATTGGCCGCAATTAATAGTGGTCGTTTGGGCACGGTGGTATTAATTGTGATTGGGCCTTGGTTGGTGAGAGCTCTATTTGGCATTGAACAACTAGAGAATTTGAGTTGGCGCAAGACCTGGTGGTTAGCGCTCTTGCTCGCCGTGGTTTGTGGCTTTTCGCCATTAGCTTTTATGTCGATTGTGTTATGGCAATTCATCCTAGTAATTTTTGATGTAGCTGCATTTAATTCAAAATCCAACCCAATGACTAAGGAAATCTTTGATCGTAAAAACCTTAGACGTATTGCATTAATAGCAGCGCCACTAGTAGTAAACGCACCTTGGTCTTTAGAATTTATTCTGCATCCTTCGAGAATCTTGCTTGATCCCGGTTTGAATCTTCCTGGTGGAGAAGTTCTATCGCTGATTATCGCTAACCCCGGAGGAGTTGGTGCGCCGCCGATTTGGATGCTCTCACCAATTTTGGTAATTTCTTTAATAGCGGTGTTTATCAGTAAGACTTCACGGCTGGGCGAAGTTGCTATTTTCTTCATCGGATTTGCAACAATTTTGGGATCTAGACAAGTTTCAGGTCATGGCAGTTTCGAACCACAAAATCTTTGGGTTGGAAGTTTGATGGTGATACCTACTTTGACCGCTTTAATTGCAGCGGTAATCATGGTTGATCACTACGTGCCGACTCTTTCTGAATCTCATATCGACTATCGCCACATTCTGTTAACCATTACCAGCGTGCTAGCTACCTTTTCGGTTCTCACTTCAGCGGTTTGGTGGGTTACGAGTGGAACTAATGCTCCTTTGCAGACCAAGGAAAAAGCAGCTCTACCAGCATTCTTAAGCGCCAGCGCCCAAACAGTTGATAAATACAAAACGCTGGTAATTCGCAATACCGAATCGGGAATTAGATTTTTTGTGGCTCGGGACAGTGATCTCAAGTTAGGTGAACCAGATGTGATTACTGGTCTGTCTCCGGTCGTTAATCAGGCTGTAGTTGAGTTGGTGTCTGGAGCAGGAATAACTAGCAGTCAAGCATTTGCTGAATTTGGAATCAGGTATATCTTCATGCCCAAACCACTAAATGAAGATCTAGTAAGAACTATTGATGGCGCTGGCGGATTTTCGCGCGCCGCCTCAACTAACGAGGGAATTTCATGGAAGGTTCCGGGAGCATTAGGGCATATCTCATTCCTATCTGTTGACGGAATTTACTCCGCTCTTCCTAGTGGAAAAATTGGTGCTGAAGGTAGTTTAGATTCTGCGGGAACTATTGTGATAACAGAGAAATATGATGAACGCTGGAAACTTATTTTGAACGGAAAGTATGTTCCCTCTTCAATGACTGAAAGTGGAATTCCAAGATTTGCAGTGACTGAACCAGGTGAGTTCATTATTTTTCATGATGCGACATCTCGTAGAGGTTGGATCTCTCTGCAGATTATCGGCTTTATAACCTTAATAGTTTTGGCACTTCCCGCACGTCGTAGAAGAAGTCAAATGCGAGAAGAGGAGTTGGCATGAAAGAGACCCGCGCCTCTTTTGCTTTACTTTTCTTTATTATCGCTGCGCATATAGCTCATTTACTTCCACAAACAAATGTAACTAGCGAGATTACACAGAATTATCCGGCTTCGGTTTGCCCTGGTCCGGTGGGCGATGCCCGCGCGACCGCTTTATTGCCGAGCAAAAACACCACTTTCAGGTCTTTGGCCAAACCAAAGTCAGAGTTACGAAAAAATGGACAGGGCAGTTTTCTGCAGAACGATGGCGCGATATTTATCGCGGGAAATCCAATAAACAACCTGCAAATTCAATCCAAGCAAAATCGCTGGACCGCAGCGGTTAACTGCGAAGT
>JBDKIY010000031.1:0-13044 GCA_039796875.1 Actinomycetota bacterium | reverse complement strand
CAAATGCGCAACAGAGTTGAACTCTGAGTTGCGCGGTGGAGATTTACTAGCCCGCATGAATGAAAAGACCTTTGTTCTGCATTTAATTGGAGATCAACTAGGAGCTGAACAACTAATTTTTAGATTAAGAAATCTCTTGAAATTCAATTTAGAGTTTAAGGTAACGCAGATTCAACCGGAGGAAGATTTGATTGCAGCTCTTACACGTCTCGGAGTCTAATTTGTTGGAATGAAGATTGTTGATTTGTAGTAACGCAACTCTTCAATCGAATCTTTTATATCTCCCAATGCCCGATGATTACCGGTTTTCTTTGGCGCGTTGAAATATACTTTTGGATACCAGCGTCTAGCCAACTCCTTAATGGATGAAACATCCACAGTTCGGTAATGCAAATACTCATTGAGTTTTGGCATGTCACGTGCGATGAAGTTGCGATCCATTCCAACGGAATTACCGGCGAGTGGAGATTTTCCAGGTTGAGTGTGCAATGACAAATAATTTATTACCGCTGTTTCCGCTTCCGAAATTGAAACCCCATTAGGGATTTCATTTATCAAGCCAGATTCGGTGTGCATGGCTCGAACTTCATCTCGCATTCCAGCTAGCTTCTCGGAGCTCGTCTTAATTACGAGGTCAACGCCATCGCCTTGGATATTTAGGTTTTCATCGGTCACTAGGACCGCAATCTCGACCAGTGCATCATTTTGAAGTGAGAGACCAGTCATTTCACAGTCGATCCAGATCAAAGGTGGGTTCTCGTTAGCCATGATGGGAGAGCCTATTGGCAGATAGACATTTCACCACTCGTTCACCTTCTGTTAACTAATACTCAACCCTTATTCGGCTGATTCCTAGCAGTATCCGCCGCGTGACCATGTTGGAAAATCAACCGGCTAGTAGCGCGCCTACGCCTCGCCCCCTCACTACCGAGCCGCGCTTTTCCGACAAGGTATTTAGAGCAGTCGTAACCGCAGGCGGACTGTCTTCACTAATTATTTTGGCGGCAATTGCTTTGTTCTTAGGTATTCGTGGTTTCGAAATTATCACCCGCGAAGGTTTGAGTTTCATCACTGGCTATGAGTGGTACTCGTCAATCAACGCAGACGGACTCTCGGGAGATCAGCCATCTGTATACGGAATTGGCGCAATGCTAATTGGAACAATAATTACCGCACTGATTGCAGTAGTTATTGGAGTGCCGATTGCGGTAGCTGCCGCTCTATTTCTAAATTTCTATGCACCTAATTTTATTCGTGGCGCTCTAATCGCAGTTATTGATCTCATGGCAGCCTTCCCGTCAATCTTGTTTGGTTTATGGGGATTAAATGTATTGATGCCCTCTGCAGAATATTGGGCAAAACTTCTGCACAAATATTTGGGATGGGTCCCGCTTTTTGATGTGTCAGCACCAGTTTTCACTCGATCGCCGTTTGTAGCTGGAGTGGTTTTAGCAATCATGATTATTCCAATCGTTACCTCTGTAGCAAGAGAAGTGTTTTCGCAAACACCTCTAGATCGCATTCAGGCTGCATATGCCCTCGGTGCAACGAAGTGGTCGATGATTCGCGCAGTAGTTCTTCCTTTTGGATCCAGTGGAGTTGTTGGCGGCGCAATGCTTGGCCTAGGTCGCGCAATGGGCGAAACCGTTGCGGTCTTCACCGTTTTGAATATTGTTTTCCAGGCTAACTTCCAGATTCTTCTTGGCGTGGGAGGAAACGTCGCTTCACTAATAATTCTCAAATTTGGTGAGGCTACAGCTGAAGAAATTAAAGCGCTGATGGCCGCAGGATTAGTGTTGTTCTTATTGACACTTGTTGTAAATATGATTGCAGATTTGATTGTCAATCGAGCAGGTCGACAGGGCCGCTGATGACAAATAGCGCAGTTCCAACAAGACCTTGGCGTATGACGCCGAGGGCGATGTTTCCTCACTTCTTGGCCGGGTTAACTGTTGTAATAGGCAGTTGGTTACTCGTAAACATGACTGGGTTATCAGGAAAACTCGGTGCTTTCGCAGCTGCAGCGATGCTATCCATAATCAGTTTGTCTCTTGTTGCGGGAATTCAACGTGGAGCCCAGGCGGCAAAGAATGCTGCGGTCGGAACTTTGGTTGCAGTGGGTTCCATACTGGCGTTGCTTCCCGTCGCAAGCATTTTGGGAACAGTATTGGTTAAAGGCGTAAAAGGTATTTATGTTGGATTCTTTACCACTGATATGTCCTTGGCCTCTGTAAATGATCCCCTTGAAAAAGGTGGAATTCTTCATGCGATTATTGGAACATTACTATTAATTATCTTTGCAATGATAATTTCAGTGCCGCTAGGAATTCTTACAGCACTTTACTTAACGGAAATCAAAGGACCTGGCTCGAGATTCATTCGATTCTTAGTTCAAGCCATGAGTGGTGTTCCATCTATTGTTGCAGGACTATTCATTTACTCTGCTTTTATTTCTGGAACAGGCAGAGGTTTCTCTGGTTTTATGGGTTCACTGGCTTTATCAATTTTGATGTTGCCGACCGTTGCAAGAACAGCTGAAGAAGTATTGTTGCTCATCCCTTCTGACCTGCGAGAAGCTGGACTTGCACTGGGTGCAACCCAGTGGCGCACTGTTGCTATGGTCGTAGTTCCTGCCGCTAAAAGTGGATTAATTACCGCTGTCATTTTGGGAATTGCCAGAATCGCTGGAGAGACAGCTCCATTGCTATTTACTACCGGTGGCGGCGATACTGTAAATGGCAATCCATTTGATGGAGTGATGGGATCCATTCCAATTGCGATTTGGAAGGCTTTGATTGCCGGATCAGAACAATCAAATGCGAGAGCCTGGGCATCGATTTTGGTGTTGTTAGTAATAGTGATGGTGCTTTTCTTTACTGCTCGCAGACTCGGAAAGAGGAAAATATGATGACTGAAAATGTGCAACCCACTTCTTTATCGAGTATTGCAAATTCCCGTGAGCGCAAGTCCCCTGGAGTTCGAGCCATGGGTACAGGTCTAGAAGCTCGCAATGTTCACGCCTGGTTTGGTAAAAATCATGTTCTCTCTGACATTTCACTAGATTTTGCTTCTGGCACTGTAACTGCTCTCATAGGTCCGTCAGGCTGCGGAAAGTCAACTTTTATCAGAACATTGAATCGAATGCATGAGTTCATTCCTTCTGCGGCCATGGCAGGAGAGGTGCTACTTGATGGAAAGGACATTTACGCTCCAGGCACCGATGTGACAAAAATTCGCTTGAAGATTGGAATGGTGTTTCAGAAACCGAATCCATTTCCTTCCATGTCAATTGGAGAAAATGTCTTGGCTGGTTTGAAATTGGCACAACTCAAGCAATCTAACAAAGATGACTTATTAGAAGAGTGTTTGGTTAGGGCCGGCCTGTGGAGTGAAGTAAAGGATCGTTTAAGTGCGCATGGTGGCTCTTTGTCGGGTGGGCAACAGCAAAGGCTTTGTATTGCAAGATCTTTAGCGGTGAGTCCGCAGGTTCTGCTAATGGATGAACCATGCTCTGCACTGGATCCAGGATCAACATTGCGAATTGAAGAGACTATTCGGGAACTCTCAGAATCGATGACAATCGTCATTGTTACTCACAACATGCAGCAAGCAGCTCGTATCTCAGATTACACAGCCTTTTTCCTCGCTGATGGAGGCCCGGGTCAAATGGTTGAGGTTGGCCCTACCAGCGAGATTTTCTCTCGCCCGAAGGACAAGCGGACTGAGAACTATGTCACCGGCCGCTTTGGTTAGGTCGTAACCAACTGTTCACTTACCGTTGCGTTAGCGTTTAGTGAAAATAGAGATTGTGTTTGGCCGGATTTCCTAGGTTAAGAGTTGCAAGTCAACTTTCAACGACAAAGGAGACCAAATTGGTCCGCAAGTTTTTACTTAAAATCTCAGTGCTGGCGGCAACATTCTCGCTAATTGCTGCTCCTGCTTACGCAGTTAATTTAGTGGGCGGCGGAGCAACTTTCGCTAACCCAATTCTTGATGCTTGCAAAGCTGAGTACTCTCGTGAAACCGGCGATAACTATGTTTATAACTCGCTTGGCTCGGGCGCAGGTCGATCCGGAATCGACAAAGGTGATTTTGATTTTGGTTGGTCGGATACACCACACCTTGGTGCAACCGCTCCGAAGACTATGATTCACCTTCCAGTTGTAGCGGCTCCAGTTGCAATTATTTACAACGTCCCCGGAATCAAGGGAAATGCTGCTTCGCAAATTACCCTTTCACCAGCAACGGTTGCGAAGATTTTTTCACGCCAAATAACTAAGTGGAATGATCCAGCAATTAAGGCTGACAACAACCGAGTGATTAAGACTCCAGTTTTTGCAACAGAGCGCGTTAAGGTTATGGTTGATGGCAAATCCACATACCAGCGCGTGACCAAGAAAGACAAGAACGGAAATCCAATCATTTCTCGTTATACGCAAAAGCGTGAATCAGTTCAGTTCCCAAACACAGATATCACCGTTGTTTACCGTAATGATTCATCGGGAACTTCCGGAATTTTCACAAACATGCTCCGTGCGGTTGTGCCATCAGTATGGACCAAATCCGGCAACAATGACTTTACCGCTTCATTCCCTGGAAACATCAATGATGTTAAAAACCTAGGAAAGATTCAAGGCGCAAAGGGATCTGAGCTAACTACTGGTTTAGTTGCAAAAACTCCAGGCGCAATCACTTACGCTGAAAAAGACTATGCAAATAAAGCAAATCTCCCAGTTGCCAAGTTGCTAAATAACGCAGATGTAGCCGTGGCTCCGGGCGCCGCAGGAGTGTCAGCATTCCTAGGTTCAGCAAAGTTTAATGACAATGGAACTTTGGTTCTTGATTACACAACCAAGAACGCGGGAGCATACCTACTGGGTTCAACTTCATATGCCCTTGTTCTAACAGATTACAAAGATAAGACAAAGGCAGCAGCTGTTAAGAAGTTGATGACCTACATCCTCGATAACTGTGCAAAGAAATTCCCTGAAACTGAGTTTGCCGTTATCGATGGCGCACTCTATGACTTCAACAAGAAGTTGATTGCTAAAATCGGTTAATCACTAACTAAAAAAAGAATTTTCCCGGGCGCACGAGGGGTGCCCGGGAATTTTCATTTTGGAAAGTTTTTCAGAAAAAAATTGCGCGCCCGGCAGGAATCGAACCTGCGACAACCCGCTTAGAAGGCGGGTGCTCTATCCGACTGAGCTACGGGCGCAATATTGGATATTGAATTCGGGCTAAGTCTACCGAGTGCAACAGCGCTGTGTTTAACCGATATTGGGCTTAACCGATAAGGTTTCACCTCGTGGCAGAGTACATATATACGATGAAGAAGGCGCGTAAAGCGCATGGCGACAAAGTAATCCTTGATGACGTCACCTTAATGTTTTTGCCTGGTGCCAAGATCGGTGTTGTTGGACCAAATGGAGCAGGTAAATCAACGGTCCTTCAGATTATGGCCGGCCTCCAGCAACCATCAAATGGTGAGGCTTATCTATCTCCTGGTTACACCGTTGGCATTCTGCTTCAGGAGCCTCCGCTTAACGAAGATAAAAATGTTTTAGAAAATGTGCAAGAAGGTGTTGCCGAAACCATGGCTCTGCTCGCACGCTTCAATCAAGTTTCAGATGAAATGGCAAACCCGGATGCTGACTATGACAAGTTGTTGGCTGAGATGGGAACGCTGCAAGAACAACTAGATCACTTAAATGCCTGGGATTTAGATTCTCAATTAGAGCAGGCGATGGATGCTTTACGTTGCCCACCACCAGATGCTGATGTAAAGGTGTTATCAGGTGGAGAGCGCCGCCGCGTTGCGCTCTGTAAGTTGTTATTGCAAAAGCCAGATTTACTCTTATTAGATGAGCCAACTAACCATTTGGATGCTGAATCAGTTTTGTGGCTAGAGCAATTCCTCTCAAAATATGAGGGAACCGTGGTTGCAATTACGCACGATCGATACTTCTTGGACAATGTTGCAGAGTGGATTCTCGAATTAGATCGCGGTCGCGCTTACCCATATGAAGGAAACTACTCAACTTATTTGGAGACAAAAGCTGCACGTTTGAAAATTGAAGGCCAAAAAGATGCCAAACGAGCGAAGCGACTTGCTGAGGAGCTTGATTGGGTTCGTCAGAATGCAAAGGGCCGGCAAGCAAAATCAAAGGCACGTCTTGCCCGATATGAAGAGATGGCCGCCGAAGCTGAAAAAGCACGCAAACTTGATTTTGAAGAGATTCAAATCCCGATGGGTCCACGTCTTGGAAATATCGTGGTTGAAGTGGACACTCTCTCTAAGGGATTTGGCGAACGTTTACTCATAGATAACCTGTCTTTTTCACTTCCTAGAAATGGAATCGTTGGTGTAATTGGGCCAAATGGCGCCGGTAAAACAACATTATTCAAAATGATTCTTGGTCTAGAACAACCAGATTCCGGAAGTATCAAAGTTGGCGAAACAGTAAAGATTTCTTATGTTGATCAATCTCGCGGTGGAATAGATCCCAAAAAACCATTATGGGAAGTTGTATCCGATGGATTGGATTTCATTAAAGTCGGCCAAGTAGAAATGCCAAGCCGTGCGTATGTATCTGCATTTGGATTTAAAGGCCCAGATCAGCAAAAACCAGCTGGAGTTTTATCGGGCGGTGAGAGAAATCGATTGAATTTGGCGTTGACACTCAAGATGGGTGGCAACCTCTTGCTACTTGATGAGCCAACAAATGACTTAGATGTTGAAACTCTCGGTTCATTAGAAAACGCGTTATTGGATTTCCCGGGCTGTGCAGTGGTCATCTCACACGATCGTTGGTTCTTAGATCGAGTTGCTACCCACATCTTGGCGTATGAAGGTGATTCTCAATGGTTCTGGTTCGAGGGTAACTTTGAATCTTATGAGAAGAACAAGATTGAAAGACTTGGACCTGAAGCCGCTCGTCCACATCGCGTCACTTATAGAAAGCTAACTCGATGAAATATCACCACAAAGCATTTGTGCGTTGGGATGATTTAGATGCAATGGGGCATGTCAATAACGCCAAGTATTTAACTTTTGCGCAAGAGGCCAGGTTTGAATGGTCTTTTGCAAAAAATCCAATCGCTGCTGAAAATAATGAGTTTTTGAAGATGGTTGTTGCACGGGCTGAGGTTGACTTCAAGAACCCAATATTTCATGGCGGAACTTATGTAGATGTTGTCCTTTGGGTTGATTCAATTGGAAACTCATCTTTCTCAATGACCTACGAGGTCAAAGGGGAGGATGTCTTGTTTGCTCGCATTCGGACAGTTCAAGTTGCAGTTGATGAGTCAGTTGCAAAGTCACGCCCACTCAACGATGAGGAACGAGGCTTTTTGCAGCAGTATTTGGAGGAAAACAAGTGAGCTCAAAGCTAGAACCTCGTGGAGTGCGTCCTTGGTGGCGCGATGCAGTTACCTATCAGATCTACATTCGTTCCTTTGCAGATGCAAATGGTGATGGAATTGGTGATGTTGAGGGAATTCGCTCAAAATTAGGTTACCTTCAAAAATTAGGTGTTGATGCAATCTGGATTACCCCTTGGTATCCATCACCGCAAAATGATCACGGTTATGACGTGTCTGATTACATGAATATCGAACCGGATTACGGAACGATTCAAGATGCAGAGAGATTGATTCGTGAAGCACATGATCACGGAATCAAAATTATTATCGATATTGTTCCAAACCACACTTCAGATCAACACAAATGGTTTCAAGCTGCACTCAAAGCAAAACCTGGTTCACCGGAACGCAACCGTTACATATTCCGTGAAGGAAAAGGACCAAATGGAGATTTGCCACCAAATAATTGGCAAGCTGTTTTCGGTGGACCGGCATGGCATCGTATTACCGAGGCAGATGGAAAACCGGGGCAGTGGTACTTACATCTCTTCGCTGTCGAACAGCCTGATCTAAATTGGGAAAACCCCGAGGTTGTAAATCACTTTGATGAAGTTCTTAAGTTCTGGCTCGATCGTGGCGTAGATGGTTTCCGTATCGATGTCGCACACGGCATGTTCAAAGAAAAAGGTTTGCCTGATATTCGCCAAAGTTGGTTATCAAAATTATTAGGCAAGAACTCTTTGACACAGATGCTCAGTCCAGAACACAAACCTTTCTGGGATCAAGAAGAAGTACATGACATTTACCGACGTTGGCGCAAAATCCTTGATTCTTACGAAGGTGATCGCATGGCGGTTGCTGAGGCCTGGGTCAGTCCTGCCTCACGAATCGCCCGTTATGTTCGAGCTGATGAGCTACAAAACTCATTCAATTTTGAAATGCTCACAACACTTTGGAAACCGGAAGAAATTCGCAAGAAAATCAACAACTCCATCTCAGCTTTAGCTGAAGTTGGTGCTCCAACTTCATGGGTATTTAACAATCACGATGTAGTTCGCTCAGTTGATCGTCTTGATTTAGGACTTACAAATCGTGGAGAAACCACCTTCGATCGTCATGGTGATGTAAACAAATTGGATATTGCGCGCGGAACACTTCGTGCCCGAAGTGCAACTTTGATGGCGTTGGCGTTACCAGGTGGAACTTATTTGTATCAAGGAGAAGAGTTAACTCTCCCTGAAGTTCGCGATATACCCGAAGATAGATTGACTGATCCGCGATGGAAAATGAGCGGATACCAAGATCGCGGTCGTGATGGATGTCGCGTACCAATTCCTTGGAAGACTGATTCAAAAGGCGCATTTGGTTTTTCGACCAATAAATCGTTAACTCCAGATCAAGCTTGGTTACCGGCTAGCTCTTGGTGGGGCCAGTACTCAGCTGAATCTCAAGAGGATGATGCAAATTCAACGCTAAACATCTATCGCAAAGCATTAGCGGTTCGCAAAAAGGAATCTGGATTAGGTGATGGTCCAATGGAGTGGATCTCAACTAGAAAAGATGTTGTGGCCTTCTCACGTCCAGGTAATTTTGCTTGCTACATAAACTTCGGCGCTGATTTTGAACTACCGGCAGATTGTGAAGTTTTAGTTTCCAGTGGTCCAATGAATGGCAAGAAGTTACCAACCGATACCGCGGTCTGGATTCGCACAAAATAAATGCCAAATACTGATCTGCAAGAAAAGACCGTAAAGGTACTTGCTACAGCTCAAGTTCTTAACGGCGTTGGCGTTGCCGGAACTGTGGCGGCGGGTTCGTTATTGGTTGCTTCAATAACTGACTCTGAAACCTTGGCGGGCTTGGCTCAAACCTCATCTGTATTAGGTGCTGCAGCCCTGGCTCTGCCTTTAGCCCGCTTGACCGCACGAGGTGGCCGTCGTTTGGCGCTCTCAGTTGGTTTTCTATCTGGAGTCATCGGCTCTTTGTTTGCCATCTACGGGGGAGCTGAAAAGAACATTTATTTTATGTTGCTAGGAACCTTCTTGGTTGGTGCAGCATCAGCAGCTGGATACCAAGCAAGATTTGCAGCGGTTGATTTAGCAAGTAATGAAACCCGTGCCAAACAACTCTCATTTGTGGTTTGGGGATCAACCGTTGGCGCGGTTGCCGGCCCAAATTTGATGGAGCCCGCTGGAAACCTGGCTGAAAATTTAGATTTACCAAGATTGGTAGGTCCTTATGTAGTTTCTGCAACCACACTAGCGCTGGCAATACTTGTGATACAAATTTTTCTTCGCCCCGACCCATTTCTAACTGCGCAAAAACAATCAGGTGTCAGCGAAAAACCAAAAGGTGCAACAAAGCGAGCTCTCGCTCATATTCGCACCAACCCCAAAGCGCTTTTCGCTATTCTTTCAATCGCAATTGGTCACATCGCAATGGTTTCGGTAATGGTGATGACACCAGTGCACATGGCACATGTTGATGTGACCCTTACCGTTATTGGATTAGTAATTAGTATTCATGTGGTTGGCATGTATGCATTTTCACCATTGGTAGGAACACTTAGCGATCGTTTAGGAAGAATCAAAGTTGTTCAGCTTGGAGTGGTGATACTTCTTGCCTCCGCAATCTTTGCTGGCTTTGCAGCTCCAAATGATGTTGTAATGCTGGGAATTGGATTGTTCCTTCTTGGCCTCGGTTGGTCTTGCACTTTAATTGCTGGTTCAGCGTTGTTAACAGAATCAGTAGATCCTTCATTAAAAACCTCCTCGCAAGGAGCAAGTGACTTGGTAATGAACCTTTCAGGTGCTGGTGGAGGTGCTTTGGCCGGCGTGATAATTGGAACGCTTTCTTATGGCTGGCTCTGTGCTTTTGCCGCTCTGCCGGTTGCAATATTGGGAATTTGGTCGCTAAAGCTTTCCCGTTCATAATTATCAAATCATGAATCTTTACGAAGAGATGGGTGGCAGAGATACCTTCGAACAATTGGTATCTCATTTCTACGCATTAGTTTCAGTAGATCCTGTTTTGCGTCCCTTGTATCCCGATGATGACATGAAAGGCGCAGCTGAGAGACTGTTGATGTTTCTTGAGCAATATTGGGGCGGTCCACATACCTATAGCGAACAAAGAGGTCATCCAAGATTAAGAATGCGTCATGCACCTTTTCATATTGGAGAGTTAGAGCGAGATGTTTGGCTCAAGCATATGAAATCTGCGGTAGATGAATTGGTTATGAAACCGGAGTTAAAGGATCAACTCTGGGAATATTTACTGATGGCGGCAAACTCAATGGTTAATCAGCCGCGCGGTTTTTGAGATTTATTTCCAACCTTAAGTATTTCGCCATTTCTTAAGTACCAAAGAGTTCCTTGGCGGTCGCGAACTGTAGTGATACGTAGACCAACGGTTTCAACTTTGCCCTTAACATCTAGGACATCAACATTATCGCCAACACCATATTGATCTTCAATTAACATTATTATTCCTGAGAAGACATCGCGCACGATAGTTTGGGCTCCAAGACCTACTGCAAAGCCAACAACACCAGCTGATGCAACAAGTGGTCCCAGGTCAACACCTAGTTCGCCAAGAATCATGGCGCCGGCAATTAAACCAATCAATGCCTTTGAAGAACTAGTCAAAACTGAAGAAGCAGTTCTAGCTCTTTCGCGCTGACGGTTCCCATTTGATTTCTCTCCTGGAATGAAATCCGCCTCAGCAACTTTGCTTAGGGCTTTGGTGATCCCTCTGGTTGAAACTTTTTGCAGGATGACTGCAAGGACCAGAATTACGACAATCCGTAATGGGGAACCCAAAAACCAGTCCAACGCCTCATCTAGGCTTACGTTCAGCTTCATTTGAGCAAGACTTTATAAGAACTTAATCAAATATCCGCACAAATCGCGCAGGATTCGGGCAGGATTTCCCTCACGACGCGAGCCACGCGTCGGCGCAAAGGGGAACAGTGACGACTACGTCGAGAAGGACATTAGTTCTGAACGCCACCTATGAGCCACTGGGTGTCGTTTCTGATAGACGCGCGCTTATTTTAGTTTTGAACAATCGCGCAACAATGATTGAAGAATCTGGCATTCAACTTAATTACACCTCTGGATCATTTGAACTTCCCGCAGTAATAAGACTTCATAAATTTGTAAAAATTCCATATCGTCATACTGTTCCACTTTCCAGACGTGCGATATTCGCCCGAGATGGTGGACGTTGTGTTTATTGTTCCGCGGCTGCAACTTCAATTGATCATGTGATGCCTAGAAGTCGCGGCGGTGATCACACTTGGGAAAATGTTGTTAGCGCCTGTCATCGCTGTAACCATGTGAAAGCGGATAAAACTCTTAAGGAGTTGGGCTGGAGACTTCGCTCACTGCCACGTGAACCAGTTGGAGCTGCGTGGCGCATACTAGGTACCGGTCGCGCTGAAGAGCGTTGGGTTCCATACCTTGCTCCATTTGGCGTTGTTAGCGCTTCTGCTTAAACTTCCACCATGCTTCTAGAACTAGCCTCACAATTGAAACTTGCTCGCAATGAAGATGGCTCAATGCCAGGAGAGCCGTTGGGCTTTCTAGAAGGTTTTATTTGGTTTGCAGTAGTACCAATTGGAATTTCATTATTCGTTTGGGTAGCTGTAATCGCCCAAGAGAATTGGAAAAAATCCAAAACCAATCGCACCAAGCAAGATGTAATTACTCGAATTAACGAGTAATTAAATATCTTTACTGCGAACCTTTAGAGCTCTTTCTAGCGAATCTTTCGCCTCTAACACGTGACGTCGCAATGTTGGATGTCCATCTTTACCCACACCATTCAACCAAGCATTGGTTTTATCCAAAGTTGCTTGAGAAATCACATAAGACGGATACAGCAGATCGATAATGCTGGTGGATACCTCATATGACTTGGTGTTGTAGGTGTCGAGAATCAACGCGAAGTAGCGATCAATAAAGCTTTCATGGAAATTGCGGTGCAATGGACGCGCAAATCCTTGAATTGCTGAGAGTCGAGACCAGTTGGTGATGGAATCATCTTCAGTGGCTCTCTTGAATGCAGCCTCTTTGGTTTCAAGATTTGGAAATGCTGCAACACACCGTTCGTGGGCGAGTTGACCGGTAAGAGTGTTGTCGCGCTTAACTTCGGCATCAATTTCCTCCTGAGAAGAAGCGCCTCGCTCTACGAGGCAGAGAATAAAGTGCCAACGCAGATCAGCATCTACTACCAACCCAGTTAGCTTGCCTTCGAGCAGCTCTCGAATCTTTGCAGTCTGCGCGGCTGTGTGAGCAACGGCCGCAAAGGTGCGAGCGAACTGGAGCTGATGACCACTACCAGGCGCTGCTTTATCGAGAAGATCGGCAAGAACACCTGCAATTTTCTCCCTCAACGCATCTCTGTTTTTATCTGCAGCATAAATTTCAACCGCAGAAATTAATTGGTTACCTAGAGCGGTGACTGTTGTTATGTCATCTTCACCTGGCAAACCAGCAATTGCAATGTCAATGAAATCTGTGGCGGAGATTTCGGCATCTCGCAACATGTCCCATGCAGCTGACCAACATAAAGCTCTAGAAAGGCCATCATTTAGTTTTCCTAAATGGGATTTCAAAGTTGCGATTGAGCGCTCATCAAAGCGAATTTTTCCGTAGGAAAGATCGTAATCATTTA
>JBDKIY010000030.1:0-13504 GCA_039796875.1 Actinomycetota bacterium | reverse complement strand
CTCATCCTGAACTTTGTTCTTCATACGCTCGTAATTTCCGAGTGCATCGCTGACATTGGTAAATCCAAGTGAAAGTGACTTGGAAATATCACGGGTTCCAAGGTTGGTGGTCATGATGATTACCGTGTTCTTGAAATCAACCTGACGGCCTTGTGAATCAGTGAGACGTCCCTCTTCAAGTACCTGTAGCAATGAATTGAAGATATCTGGGTGTGCTTTTTCGATTTCATCGAAAAGAACCACTGAGAATGGACGGCGACGTACTTTTTCAGTGAGCTGTCCGCCCTCGTCATAACCGACATAACCGGGAGGTGCACCAAAGAGACGTGAAGCGGTGTGCTTCTCGGAGTACTCCGACATATCTAGTTGGATTAACGCATCCTCATCACCAAATAGGAATTGTGCGAGGGTGCGGGAAAGTTCTGTTTTACCAACACCAGAAGGACCGGCGAAGATAAATGATCCACCAGGACGCTTTGGGTCCTTTAGACCGGCACGGGTACGACGGATTGCTTGTGACAAAGCTTTAATCGCTTGCTCTTGTCCGATGATGCGCTTGTGCAGTTCATCTTCCATGCGAAGTAGTCGTGAAGTTTCTGCTTCAGTTAACTTAAATACTGGAATACCGGTTGCAGTAGAGAGAACCTCTGCGATTAACTCCTCATCAACTTCGGCCACAACATCAAGATCTCCAGCTTTCCAAGATTTCTCGCGCTCAACTTTTTCGGCCATGAGCTGCTTTTCTTTGTCGCGCAGTGAGGCGGCTTTTTCGAAATCCTGTCCATCAATTGCTGATTCTTTTTCTTTACGGACATCAGCGATCTTGTCATCAAAAGCACGTAGCTCTGGTGGAGCTGTCATGCGACGAATTCTTAGACGCGAACCTGCTTCATCTAGTAGATCGATAGCTTTATCTGGCAAGAAACGATCTGAGATGTAGCGATCTGCCAAAGTTGCAGCAGCAACAATCGCATCATCGTTGATGGAAACTTTGTGGTGTGATTCGTAGCGATCACGAAGTCCTTTAAGGATTTCAATGGTGTGCGCAACAGATGGTTCCGCTACTTGAATAGGCTGGAAACGACGCTCTAGAGCAGCATCTTTTTCTAGGTGTTTGCGGTACTCATCAAGAGTTGTGGCACCAATTGTCTGGAGCTCGCCGCGGGCCAACATTGGCTTCAAGATGCTTGCTGCATCAATTGCGCCTTCTGCGGCACCTGCGCCTACCAGGGTGTGAATTTCATCGATGAAAAGAATGATGTCGCCACGGGTGCGGATCTCTTTTAGAACTTTCTTTAGACGCTCTTCAAAATCACCGCGGTAACGTGAACCGGCAACAAGTGCGCCGAGATCTAGTGAGTAGAGCTGCTTATCTTTCAATGTTTCTGGAACATCGCCTTTAACGATTGCTTGTCCCAGTCCTTCAACAACCGCGGTCTTACCAACACCTGGTTCACCAATTAGAACTGGATTGTTTTTGGTACGACGGGAGAGAATCTGCATAACGCGCTCAATCTCTTTTTCGCGACCAATTACCGGATCAAGTTTTCCTTCGCGGGCTGCTTGAGTGAGGTTGCGACCAAATTGATCTAAAACTAAAGAGGTAGATGGAGTTCCTTCAGCTGGACCGGTTGCTGGCTCTTTGCCTTGGTATCCGGAGAGAAGTTGAATTACTTGTTGGCGAACGCGATTTAAATCTGCACCAAGTTTTACTAGAACCTGAGCTGCAACACCTTCACCTTCACGGATCAAACCAAGCAAAATATGTTCGGTGCCGATGTAGTTATGGCCAAGTTGTAGCGCTTCGCGAAGTGAAAGTTCGAGAACTTTTTTAGCGCGTGGAGTAAATGGAATATGTCCGGAAGGTGCTTGTTGACCTTGTCCAATAATTTCTTCAACCTGTGCGCGAACCGCTTCGAGAGAAATACCGAGTGATTCCAATCCTTTGGCAGCGACGCCTTCGCCCTCATGAATTAGTCCGAGCAGGATGTGTTCGGTGCCGATGTAGTTGTGGTTGAGCATGCGAGCTTCTTCTTGCGCGAGAACAACAACGCGACGTGCCCGGTCGGTAAAGCGCTCAAACATCGATCTGACTCCTTCAATTGATGGTGCTCTTGGCTAGCCTATAAGAATGCGCCGAACGGGGCGATATCGAATTTCTAACCTCGAGCTGGCCTCAAGATATTGCTATTGGTGAGGGGTAGAACCACAGGATTTAGGTTTTTATGCCCGAAAAGCTGGGGTGCGGATTAAAGAATCTTGAGCATTCGGGTGTTGCCCAAGGTGTTGGGCTTAACACTCTCAAGATCCAAGAACTCGGCGATACCTTCATCGTAGGAGCGCAGAAGTTGTTGGTAAACCTCAGCTTCGACCGGTGCGCCTTGGATCTCTTTAAATCCATGTTTACCAAAAAATTCTGTTTCAAAGGTAAGACAGAAAAGTCTCTTTAATCCCAATGTATTCGCACGTTCGATAATCGCATTCATTATTTGGTGACCAATCTTTTGGCCGCGATAATCCTCATTAACCGCAACGGTGCGTACTTCACCTAAATCTTCCCACAAAACGTGGAGCGCGCCGCAGCCGATTACCACTCCATTATCTTCCGCTACAAAAAACTCCTGTACATCTTCATACAACATGACGGTTTCTTTAGAAAGCAAACGTCTTTGAAGTGAATAGGTATCAATTATTTTGCGAATTGCTTTGATGTCACTCGTGCGAGCAGAACGAATTGTGGCGGGCATGATTAGTGCTCTTCAGGTTTTACCAATGGAAAGAGAATTGTTTCGCGAATTCCTAAACCAGTAAGCGCCATAAGAAGACGATCAATTCCCATTCCAACTCCACCCATTGGTGGCATGCCGTGTTCCATCGCGCGCAAGAAATCTTCATCAACCTGCATCGCCTCTAGATCACCTTTGGCGCCAAGTTTTGCTTGTTCTACTAGACGCTCCCGTTGAATAACTGGATCAATTAACTCGGAATAACCGGTAGCTAATTCAAAACCATCAACATACAAATCCCATTTTTCAACGATGCCAGGGATTTCACGATGTTCGCGAACCAGTGGTGAGGTATCTACTGGATAACCCATCACAAAGGTTGGAGTTTGAAGGTTGTCTTTGTAAACATGTTCAAAAATCTCTTCAGCTAACTTGCCATGAATCCATTTTGGATCGATTTTTAAGCCGATTTTGTGGGCAATTTTCTTTAGATCTTCAAAGGAGGTCTGCGGACCAACAACCTCGCCAACACTTTCTGAGATTGCGTCATAGAAATTAACCTCGCGCCATTGGCCGCCGAGATCGCTAACTCGACCATCTTGGTGGGTGACTTTGTGCGAACCGGCCACCGCCATTGCAGCGTTTTGGATTAACTCTTGAGTTAACGCCTTCATGTCACGCCAATCAGCGTAAGCCCAATACATCTCAAGCATCGCAAACTCTGGTGAGTGGCTGGAATCAGCGCCTTCATTGCGGAAATTGCGGTTGATTTCAAATACTTTTTCTAAACCGCCAACCACACATCTCTTTAGGAAGAGCTCTGGTGCGATTCTTAAAAATAAATCGATGTCATAAGCGTTACTAAAAGTTTTGAAAGGTCGAGCAGCTGCCCCGCCATGCATAACCTGCAGCATCGGGGTTTCTACTTCGATGAAATCTTGTGCGTCAAAAGTATTGCGCAGAGACTTTAAAACTTTAGGGCGAATGCGTGCGGTATCGCGCGCTTCAGGACGCACAATCAAATCCACATAACGCATACGAACGCGAGTTTCTTCATTCAATGGATTATGTTCATTAGGAAGTGGACGCAGAGATTTAGCGGCTAGTTCATAAGAGTTTGCCAAAACTGAAAGTTCGCCACGTTTTGAGGTAATAATCTCTCCGGTAACAGAAACAATGTCACCTAAATCAATATCGGTTTTCCAATTTTCTAATAACTGCTCGCCTACTTTGTCGAGTGAGAACATAGCTTGCAGCTCAGTTCCATCACCTTCGCGCAGAGTGGCAAAGCAAAGTTTTCCGGTATCGCGTTTGAAAATGATGCGGCCGGTAACACTTTCAATAACACCAGAGCCTTTATCGGTTTCTAAATCTTTGAAACGCTCCCGGATTTCCTTAAGTGAGGTGGTACGCGGAACTCGAACTGGATATGGAGCTACGCCACGTCCTAGAAGATTGGAACGCTTTTCACGACGGATGCGTAATTGCTCCGGAAGGTCGTTTTCCACCATAGTGGCGGCAGTCTATCCATTCCGTTCATGTACAAGACGCAGGCCAATTAGTGTGAGATCTGGTTCGTGATAATCGATGGTCTCGGAAATTCCAAGTACCAATGGCGCTAATCCGCCGGTAGCAATCACCGAGATTTTGTCATTGTCGGGATAAAGCGCATCTAATTCATCGCTGATGCGATTTACCAATCCATCAACCTGACCGGCGAAACCATAAATAGTGCCGGATTGCAGCGCTTCTACAGTGTTTTTTCCAATCACTGATTTTGGCTTAACTAATTCCACTTTTCGTAGCTGCGCCGCGCGAGATGCCAGTGCCTCTACCGATATTTCAATTCCCGGTGCTAGAGCGCCACCTAAGAACTCCCCTTTTGGTGAAACTACATCTAAATTAGTTGAGGTTCCAAAATCCACCACGATGCAGGCACCTTCACCATAAAGAGAATGCGCCGCCAAAGTATTAACAATGCGATCTGCGCCAATTTCCTTTGGATTATCAACCAACAATGGAACTCCGGTTTTAACACCTGGTTCAATAATCGTGGTGCGAATATCTTTGAAGTAACGAGAAATCATGGTGCGAGCTTCACGCAATACTGAAGGCACGGTAGAACAAAGTGCTAATCCAGAGATGGTGTAACCACTAATTAATGAGCGATATTGCAACAACAACTCATCAGCGGTATCGCGAGCATCGGTCTTTACCCGCCATGAGTCAATCATCTCTTCACCATCAAAAATTCCCAGTACTGTGTTGGTGTTTCCAATATCAATAGTGAGCAGCATTAGAAGTCCAATCCGATATCTAGAACCGGCGCTGAGTGGGTCAGCGCTCCAACGGCTAAGTAATCAACACCGGTTGCGGCATAAGCAGCGGCGTTCTCTATTTTTAATCCACCAGAAGATTCCAATTTAGTACTGGAGTTTTTTGCTAACTCAACCGCAGCTTTGGTCTGCTCTATGTTCATGTTATCGAGAAGAACCATTTCTACTCCGGCGCTTAAAGCCTCTTTAAGTTGTTCGAGGTTGTCGACCTCAACCTCGATCTCCGTGCCCGGAAACTCTTGTCGAACCGCGTTAATTGCAGCGGTTACCGATCCGGCGGCTGCGATGTGGTTATCTTTAATTAACGCACCATCGCTAAGCGTCATGCGGTGATTAGTTCCGCCGCCCATGCGAACCGCGTATTTCTCTAATTCTCGAAGGCCTGGAGTGGTTTTTCGGGTATCGCGCACCTTGGCATTTGTGCCGGCCATTTCTTTAACCCATTGCGCAGTAAGTGATGCGATTCCAGAGAGATGGGACAGGAAATTAAGTGCGGTGCGCTCGGCCAACAATATGGCTCTGGTGTTTCCCTCTACTTTAATAATTACATCACCGGCATTTACTGCAGCACCATCACTTACTAATAATTCATATTTGGTTAAGCCACAATGTTCTAGAACCGCTGCAGCGATAAATGTTCCGGCAATTACGCCGCTTTTGCGAGAGGTAAATGATGCGGTGCTGATTTGATCCGCTGCAATAGTTGCTTTGCTGGTGAGATCACCATTGTGAGCATCTTCAGCCAAAGCCAGGGCTACCCGTTGATTTACTAATTCAATGTTGAGTCCTGTTGATTCCAATTTATTAACCAACGATGGAGAGATCATTGAACACCTCCTCGGTTGTCGAGCTCCAATCACCAAGTGGTGAAAGATTTTGATGAATTCGTTTTAACCAAAGCTCAGAGCTCTTTGGGTAATCCTCACGCCAATGTGAACCACGTGATTCAGTGCGCGCTAATGCTGATTTCACAATAGCGGTAGCTAGTAAATAGAGATTGGTGGTTTCCCAGGCATCTAAGTTGGCAAAAATTGTGGTGGCATTTTTTAGCTTTTCTAGCGTTGCCATTGTTTCTTGCAAACTTTTTTCAGATCGAACTACCGCAGCGCCTTTCGACATAGCACGTTGTAATTCGCCGCGGATTGAGGGAGAGAGAAGAAAATCTAAATCATCTTGGTCGACCGGTGCTTCGAACTCATTTAAATTAGCGGCGATATCCTCGGCGATACGTGCGCCAAAAACTAACCCTTCCAAAAGTGAGTTAGAGGCCAGGCGATTTGCGCCATGCGCACCAGTACACGCTGTTTCACCGACCGCGTATAGGCCAGGAACCGAGGAATGGCCGTTTAAATCAGTGCGAACTCCCCCTGATGCGTAATGCGATGCCGGTGCTACTGGAATCAAATCCTGTGCTGGATCGACATCAATCTCTTTACAAGATGCATAAATATTTGGGAATCGTTCAGCGAAATCTTTAATAGATCTGGCATCAAGCCAAACATGTTGGGCGCCAGATAATTGCATCTGACGGGAAATTTCCTTGGCAACAATATCACGTGGTGCTAAATCTGCTAGTGGATGCACAGCTTGCATAAATCTTTCGCCACGGTCATTTACTAAGAACGCACCTTCACCACGAACCGCTTCGGAAATCAATGGTTGTTGACCGCGTGATCCCTCACCCATATACAAAACT
Organism: Actinomycetota bacterium; assembly: GCA_039796875.1. GTDB lineage: Bacteria > Actinomycetota > Actinomycetes > Nanopelagicales > Nanopelagicaceae > MAG-120802. The sequence goes on along the minus strand of JBDKIY010000030.1, from coordinate 6,746 downwards.
GTGGGATGAAATTGAATGAACTCCACATCAGCAACCGCAGCTCCGGCACGTAGCGCCAATGCAACTCCATCACCAGTTGAGACGGAAGGGTTTGTGGTTTGCGAATAGACCTGACCCAAACCACCGGTTGCTAGAACCACGGCGCGCGCTAAAACCTGACCGACTCCATCACGACTGCCTTCACCAATCACATGCAGCGTTACGCCACAAACTTTTCCGCTCTTGCTCTTTAGTGCATCAAGCACCAATGCATGTTCGACAACTTCAATTCCTGGATCATTAGAAACCGCTGCAAGTAACGCGCGCGAAACTTCTGCACCGGTGGCATCTCCGCCCGCATGCAAAATTCGATTTCGCAAATGTCCACCTTCGCGGGTTAAAGCAATCTCACCGGTTTCGGATTTATCAAACACCGCACCGCGCGCAATTAATTTACGTACCGCTTCTGGTCCTTCACTCACCAAAACTTTCACCGCTGGAAGATCACACAATCCCGCACCTGCTACCAAGGTGTCTTTTTCATGTTGATCCGGTGAATCTCCAGGGCCAAGAGCGGCGGCGATTCCACCTTGGGCCCACTTGGTAGAACCAGCGTCAATAAAGGACTTTGTGACCAGCAAAACCGATAAATCATGAGAGCGAATTTGCAGCGCGGTAGTTAATCCCGCAACACCGGAGCCAATCACAACCACATCAGCTTTTGCGGTCCATCCCGCTAGCGGAGCTTTTAATCTCATATGCGCACCAAAGCTGGTTGTAATGCGATGTTGTCAATCAATCTAACGCCATTAATCCAACCCGCAATAATGGCGCGTGGTCTTAAAGTTTCATCGTTGGCAATTGAAAAATCTGCTTCATCGATAATTTCTGCGTAATCTAATTTGAATCTAACCTCGCTACTAATCTTGTTTAGTTCTAGTTTTGCATCGGCAATAGATTTTGCTCGGGTTGCATTGAAAAGCACTTTGCTAATTGCATCGGCCGCCAGGCGAGAATCTGAGTCTAATCTGATATTTCGAGATGACATGGCAAGGCCACTAGTTTCACGTATGGTGGGTGCCGCAATAATTTCAATATTGGGATGGAATTGCTCAGCCATTTTTCTAATTAGAAATAACTGTTGAAAATCCTTTTCGCCAAAGATAGCGTAGCGCGGCTTTACGATTTCAAATAAACGATTAACAACGGTAAGTACGCCATCAAAATGACTGGGACGGTTCACTCCTTCAAACTTATTTCCAATCTCTCCCGCGAGAAGCTTTTTAATTTCAGTGGGATAAATTGTTTCGTAATCTGGGGTCCATAAAACCGTAGCTCCGGCTGCCTTCGCCAACACCGCATCTTGCTCTGGGGTTTTGGGATATTTGACTAAATCCTGTTTATCTTCAAACTGCAAAGGGTTAACAAAAACTGAAACCACAACCTGATCACAAAGCTGGCGCGCTTTTGTAATTAGAGATTGATGACCGGCATGCAAAGCGCCCATCGTGGGCACAAAGGCGCAGCCCGCAGTGCTCTCCGATAGGAGTTTTGTTATTTCCACTTTTTCACAGCTCCAGTCCGTTGGTGGTACCAGGCGAGCCCCAAGTTTAACCCGCTATTTCAGCGCTGCCAAAAGCTCTTTTATCGGCCCGTGTTCACGCAATACCGCATCCGGATCAATCTCCGCCCATGGCTCCAAAACAAACCGTCTTTCAAAGGCGCGCGGATGAGGCAGGGTTAATTCATCACTTTCCATGAAGAAACCTTCGTAATCAATAATGTCGATATCGATGGTGCGTGCTGCATTTTGGAAAGAGCGCTCTCGACCTAACTTATTTTCGATGCTTAATAACTCAGTAATTAACGCTTTGGGTTGCAAATCAGTATCGCCAATTAAAACCGCGTTGATGTAATTTGGTTGTTGATCACTTACTTTGAAAGGTGCGGTTTCATAAAGTGAAGAGATTTTTGAAATCTTTACAACTTTGCGAATTTCTTCAATCGCTCGCGAGATTTGCTGACGCGGATCGCCAAGGTTAGCTCCTAGTGCGATTACAACTTTCATCGCTCGCGCTTGATGGTGATTGATACATCTCCAAACGGAACAGATATTGGAGCGCGTGGCTTGTGCACAGTTGCTTTAATTTCCTCTACGGCGGGGAATGACTTAAAAATCATTTCGCAAATTCGCTCTGCCAGGGTTTCTAGCAATTTCATCGGAGGTCCAACAATCTCATTATGAATTAGTACCGCGATATCGTTGTAATCAACGCTGTAATTCAAATCATCGGTCTTTCCAGCTTTTTCTAAATCGAGAGAAAGCTCGACATCGACAATAAATGGTTGTCCAATTTCACGCTCAGAGTCATAAAGACCGTGGTAGCCCAGGGCTTCAACGCCCGTTACTTTGATTTTGTCGCTCACACCTAAACTCTACTCTTAGAAAAACGTTCGACCGTCGCAATTGCATCACGATGTGGCCTTACCGAATGGGTGCGAACCCCCCAGACATTTAATTTGGCAACCAGCGCGGTTATCGCAATCGATGCAGCTTCGCGATCATCAGGATTAGTGGCTCCTGTGAGCTCTCCGAGAAACCTTTTACGAGAAGCTCCAATCAACATCGGATACCCCAAAAGCGCTATCCGGTCGAGGTTTTTCAATAGCTCCCAGTTATGTTCGGCAAGTTTAGAGAAACCTAATCCTGGATCGATGATGATTTGTTCTGGATTTACTCCGGCCTCTATCGCTGAATCAATTCTCGCCTCTAACTCTTCTTTTACCTCTTTTACAACATCTTTGTACTCCGTCATATCTTGCATATTTTTAGAGTGTGCGCGCCAATGCATGATTATGTACTGCACCTCTGGATTTTCAGCGATTACTTGATACATCTTTGGGTCGGCTAATCCACCACTAACATCATTGACGTAATGAACTCCGTGCTTTATGGCCTGCCTTGCAACATTTGCTCTTGTGGTATCGATAGAAACGGCAACATCTTTTTTCACTAACTCAGTAAGCACCGGAATTACGCGCTCTAATTCTTCGGCTTCACTTACTCGCTCTGCGCCTGGTTTGGTAGATTCTCCACCGACATCAATTATGTCTACGCCTTCAGCAATCATTTCATCGGCACGATTCAAAGCATCAGGGAATGAAAAGTGTTTTCCGCCATCAGCAAAAGAATCTGGGGTTACATTCAATATCCCCATTACTAAAGTTCTCATTTTATTTTGCGGTTATTAAAGACATTGCTTCCGCACGAGTGGCTGGATCGCGCAGCATGCCACGAACCGCGCTGGTTACGGTCCGCGCCTCTGATTTACGCACACCACGCATCGACATGCAAAGGTGTTCACAATCAATAATCACAATCACACCACCTGGTTGAAGAATCTCCACCATCGCATCTGCAATTTGGGTAGTCAATCTTTCTTGCACCTGAGGTCGTCTGGCATACAAATCCACTAAACGAGCTAATTTCGAAAGCCCCGTTACTTTTCCGGAAGTACCTGGTATGTAACCGATATGAGCCTTACCATGGAAAGGGGTTAAATGATGCTCGCAGTGCGAAAAAACCTCGATATCACGCACGATTATGAGCTCTTCATGACCGATATCAAAGGTGGTAGTTAGGACATCTTTTGGCTCTTGGTACAAACCTTGAAAATTTTCCTGCAGCGCACGGGCAACTCTTTTTGGCGTATCGCGTAAGCCATCACGGTTTGGATCCTCACCGATTGCTAACAGCAATTCAGTGATTGCATTCTCGGCACGTTGTGCGTCGAATTCTTTACTCATCTTTTGTCGCTTTTTTTCTACGCTTTGGTTTTTCTTCCGTAGCTACTACCCCATTATTTCTAGGTTTTAGCGCAACCGGTGGAATCTTTGATGGTTGACGTTGTGCAGATCCGGTCCAGGCTGGTCGCTTTGGACGCATCGCAACATTTTTGAAAATAACTTCAATCTCTTCTTTATGCAAAGTTTCTTTCTCTAACAACTCTTCAACCAGAGCATCAAGAATCGAACGGTTTTCGATCAGAATTTCATAAGCTTCATGATGAGCACCTTCAATCATGTTCTTAATCTCTTCATCAACCGCTGATGCGATGTTTTCTGAGTAATCTCTTTGATGACCGTAATCGCGGCCCAAGAATGGTGCTGCATCGCTGGTGCCTAATTTGATAGCCCCTAACTTCTCAGTCATTCCATATTGCGTAACCATGGCACGGGCTAATGTTGTGGCCTTTTCAATATCATTTGAGGCACCGGTAGTTGGATCATGGAATACCAACTCCTCTGCAGCACGGCCGCCCATGGTGTAAGCCAATTGATCCAACATCTGATTGCGAGTTGTGGAGTATTTATCTTCATCAGGTAAAACCATTGTGTAACCCAATGCATGACCACGAGGCATGATCGTAATTTTGTGAACTGGATCGGTGTGTGGCAAAGCATGAGCCACCAATGCGTGACCACCTTCGTGATACGCGGTTACGCGACGCTCTTCCTCGCTCATAAGCCTTGATTTACGCTGTGGGCCAGCCATTACGCGATCAATAGCCTCATCAACATCATCGCGGGAAACCACTTTGCGGTTCTCGCGGGCGGTTAACAATGCAGCTTCATTTAAAACATTGGCCAAATCCGCACCGGTAAAACCAGGGGTGCGACGTGCAATACCTAGTAGATCTAAATCTTTTTCTAATGGTTTGTTCTTGGCATGAACCTTGAGAATCGCTTCACGACCCTTTACATCGGGGCGATCAATTCCAATTTGGCGATCAAAACGTCCCGGACGCAACAACGCCGGATCAAGAATGTCAGGACGGTTGGTAGCTGCAATCAAAATAACTTGATCATGTGGTTCGAATCCATCCATCTCAACCAATAACTGATTAAGGGTTTGTTCACGTTCATCATGCCCGCCGCCCATACCAGCACCACGGTGACGACCAACCGCATCAATTTCATCGACGAAAATTATCGATGGTGCATTTGATTTCGCTTGATTAAATAAATCGCGAACGCGTGCCGCACCAACACCAACAAACATCTCAACAAAGTCAGAACCTGAGATTGAATAGAAAGGAACTTTGGCTTCACCTGCCACAGCGCGAGCTAGCAAAGTCTTTCCAGTACCTGGAGGGCCAAATAACAAAACACCTTTTGGAATCTTGGCGCCAATTTCCTGATACTTCTTGGGATCAGCTAAGAAATCTTTGATTTCGCGGAACTCTTCAATTGCTTCATCAGCGCCCGCAACATCAGCAAAGGTAACTTGCGGCACTTCATTGTTATGAAGCTTGGCACGGGAACGTCCGAAGGAAAATACCCGTGATCCACCATTGGCTTGACCCATTAGGAAGAACAACAAGAAAACCAAAAGTATTACTGGCCCTAGAGTGAAAAGAATTGAGATAAAGATATTGGTCTTGGGAACTGTTACATCCCATTGTTTTGGAGGCTGATTTGCCGTTAATAAATCAACTAAAACCGGCTCTTGGCCCGTTACATATGAAGCCTCTACCTGGGTAGCGCCATTGATGGCCTGACCTGGTTTCAAAATTAATTGAATCTTTTGATCGCGATCCACAATATTGGCAGATTCAACCTCTCCAGCAGAGATAGCCGCCATGGCTTGTGAGGTTTCGATCTTGGTGAATTGATTTGAGCTGGATGAAATCTGTCCAAATACCGTTACCGCAATGATCGCAACAAAGATCCAGAACAGCGGCTTGCGGGTTAACTTTTGACGCTGCGGTGACTTGCCACTTCGCTGTTGATTACGCGATTGTGGGAGTTTAGGTTTTTTAATTTTTTGATTATCAGCCATGGTTACTCGTACATATGCTTTGCTAGAACACCAATAAATGGCAGGTTGCGATATTTTTCATTGAAATCCAAACCGTAACCAATTACGAAATCCTTTGGAATATCAAAACCGACATACTTCACCGCTACATCAACGGTTGCTGATTCTGGTTTGCGAAGTACTGTCATGATCTCAACAGTTTTTGCGCCGCGGGAACTTAAATTTTTGGTTAGCCAATCTAGGGTCAATCCGGTATCAACAATATCTTCGACAATTAAGACATTGCGGCCGGTAATATCTTTATCCAAATCTTTCAAAATCCGAACTACGCCAGATGATTTAGTTCCGGATCCATAAGATGAAACCGCCATCCAATCCATATCTAGGTGACGATTGATGTGACGAGACAAATCTGCCATCACCATTACTGCACCTTTTAAAACCCCAACCAGTAGCAAATCTTGATCTTTGTAATCAGCTTCAATCTGTTGTGCAATTTCCTTGAGACGATTCTGTAGTTGCTCTTCGGTAACGATTACACGTTCAATTTCATTTTGAACTGATGCGAGATCCACAATCAACCTTTCGCTATTGGAGTTTCAGATGGGTTTTAGGAGAGCGAAAGTCTGCCCGAAATTCGGGCAATGGTCACACCGCCGGGAAGTGATACCGGCCCCTGCCCCTTCCAAGCTGTGACTAGGGACTCAACCGGCTCAATATGGTCAGCGGTTAGTGAGCCTGATGGGGCGCCGGCGAGATAAATGGCTTTGCGCAGCACTCTGGTGCGAATAGCCCGGGGCAAACTCTCCAACGTGGCCACATCCAACTCCATTGGATCTAACTCAACCGGATCCAACTCATCAAAGATTTCATCGGCCCATTGATCTAGGGCGTCAGCATCATCGCGCAATAACTTTGCGGTGCGCACCAATGCATCAGCAACTCC
>JBDKIY010000029.1:0-15617 GCA_039796875.1 Actinomycetota bacterium | reverse complement strand
CCTTCACCTTTAACATCACCTGACATCTCAGCGATGCCTTGTGCGTTATCGGAGATTGGTCCAAAGGTATCCATTGCAACGATTACACCAACGGTGGTTAGAAGTCCGCAACCGGCAAGTGCAACTGCAAATAGTGACAAGACGATGCTGCCGCCACCAAGTAGGAATGCACCAAATACACCTGCAGCAATTAACAATGCGGAGTAAACAGCGGATTCAAAACCAACAGATACACCGGCAAGAATTACGGTAGCTGCTCCGGTCTTTGAAGATGCAGCAACATCATTCACAGGACGCTTTCCAACTTCAGTAAAGAAGCCGGTCAACATTTGAATTGCTGCAGCTAAAACGATTCCGATGATTACCGCACCAAATGCCAAAGTGCGAGGGTTAACTGTTATGCCAGCCTGGAAAGTTGCATCTAGACCAGAAAGGGCACCAAAAGTGCTTGGTAAATAAGTGTATGTAGCTAGTCCTACGAGCGCTGCTGAAATTAGAGCGGACATGTAGAAAGAGCGATTAATTGCGTTCATCGCGCTCTTATCGGTAGCGCGTAGACGGGTTAGGAAGATGCCAAGAATCGCGGTCAAAATACCGATTGCTGGAACAATCAATGGATACACAAGACCCATATCGCCAAAGCCTGCTTTACCTAGAATCAAAGCAGCAACCAGTGTTACCGCGTATGACTCAAATAAATCTGCTGCCATACCGGCGCAGTCACCTACGTTGTCACCAACATTGTCAGCGATTGTTGCCGCGTTACGAGGATCATCTTCTGGAATATTCTTTTCAACTTTACCAACTAGGTCAGCTCCGACATCTGCTGCCTTTGTGAAGATACCGCCACCAACGCGCATGAACATCGCAAGCATTGCAGCACCAAAACCAAAACCTTCAAGAACAGCTGGTGCATTGGAACCGTAAAGCGCAACCACAAGTGATGCACCAAAAAGTCCTAGACCAACGGTCAACATACCTACAACGCCACCGGTACGGAATGCGATCTGTACCGCGTTCACTGCAGAACCTTGGCGAGCTGCTTCAGCTACACGCACATTGGCGCGTACTGCGAGCCACATACCTTGGTAACCAACGATGGCAGAGAATGCTGCACCGACGATGAAGAATATGGATCTACCAATCTTCACATCTGTGTCACCTGGAAGTGCAAATAGAAGTACAAAAACAATTACTACGAAAAATGAAAGTGTTTTGAATTGACGTGCGAGATAAGCAGCAGCGCCTTCTTGAACTGCAGCTGCGATCTCTTGCATCTTTGGTGTTCCGGCAGATGCCGCAAGAACCTGTGAGCGAAGTGCCCATGCGATTGCTAGTGCGACGAGAGATACGCCAAGAACAAGATAAACAAGGTGTAACCTGCACGAGTGAGTTGGCCGCTGAAAGGGCTCTCATATTTACTCCATTGACATGCTCAGGTCAGCGCCACCTGTGTCGGCGCTGAGCACAATGGGCGCAAGTTTAGGCGCAGACCCCCCTGCCCACCCTAATTTGAGCGTGAATGGGGACTAATAAATAAGGAATACCCTCAAATCAATCTAGGGTTAAGCCCGTGAACCCGCTCGACGCCCATGACATCGTCACGACTTTAGGCACCATCGGGGTTCTTACCGCCCTCTTTGTAGAAACCGGATTGTTGGTTGGGCTCTTTTTACCGGGTGACTCCCTTTTGTTTGTGGCAGGACTTGCAGCATCGGGAACCGCAAGAGAAATCTTTGGTGATCAACTCAGTTACACCCAATTAATGATCTGGGCACCAATTGCCGCAACCGCTGGTTCGCAGTTTGGACATTGGTTAGGTGCAAAATTTGGCAGACCATTTTTTGATCGGCCTGATTCCAGATTCTTTAACCAAGAACGGGTACAACAAACTGAGCGTTGGTTAATGAAGTACGGACTTGGTAAAGCGCTAATACTTTCGCACTTCATTCCTTTTGTGCGCACCTTGTTAAATCCACTTTGTGGAATTATCGGAATCCCGGCAAAGAAGTTTTTTATCTGGAACTTAATTGGCAGTTATATCTGGACGGTAGGAATTATCAGTGCTGGATACTTACTTGGTGAACAATTAGAAGGTTCGGTAGATAAGTACTTACTACCGATAGTTGCGTTAATTATTTTGGCGAGCTTAACTCCAATTGTAATTGAAATTACTAAAGATCGAAAAACTAAAGGCCAAGATCGCTAAGTTGGTAAGCGGCTAGATATTTCAAGCCAGCTTGTTCAACTTTATCTTTAGCGCCACGTTCCACAATTACCGCAACTCCTACTACCTCAGCTCCTGCTTCCTTTAATGCTTCCACTGCGGTTAATACAGAACCGCCAGTAGTTGAGGTGTCCTCCACCGCAAGAACTCTTCTGCCCTTTACATCTGGACCTTCGATGCGACGTTGTAGGCCATGAGCTTTTTCCGCTTTGCGTACCACAAAAGCATCTATTTTTCGCCCTTTTTGAGCTGCAACATGCATCATCGCGGTAGCAACTGGATCGGCGCCAAGAGTTAATCCGCCGACCGCATCAAAATCCAAATCCTTGGTTAGTTCTAACATCACTTCACCAACTAGAGGCGCTGCGGTGGAATCAAGAGTTACCCGGCGCAGATCAACATAGTAATCAGCCTCTTTACCGGAGGAGAGAATTACTTTGCCATGAACAACGGCTTTGTTGAGGATTTCTTGTTTTAGATTATCGCGTGCGCTCACCAGAGAAACCTAAAGGCTCTTCTTGGAATTGTAAACAATCACATCAGTGCGGCGTCTAGCTACCAATGCTTTTTCTGGATTTGCCTCTAGTAGGGCATCAACTTCGATCCTTAATCTCGCGACTTCGATTGCCATATTGGACATCGCTGACTCTAATTCAATGATGCGCTTGATCCCAGCCAGATTAATTCCCTCATTCACCATTCGGGAAACATTTCTTAGCAAAGCGATATCGCGCAGTGAATATCTGCGACCCCGCCCCTGTGCGCGTGATGGTGAAACCAAACCAAGGCGATCGTATTGCCGCAAAGTTTGCGGATGCAGACCAGATAACTCTGCTGCAACTGAAATTACATAAAGAGCTAACTCTTCATCGTGCTCTGGATTGGTCATGCTTTAGCTCGCTGCATGAAATCAGAACGTAGATCTTCGCTCTTTGAGGCTTCCGCAAAATCCTCTAATGCTTTTTTGGCTTTGCCATCAACCCGTTGTGGAACTTGCACCTCGATGGTTGCCATCAAATCTCCAGCATTTACACCTTTTTTAACGCCGCGACCTTTAATCCTAAGTGTCTTACCGTTTTGTGTACCAGGATTAATACGCACCTTTACTTCATCACCTTCAATGGTAGGTAGTGAAATATCAGCGCCCAGCGCTGCTTCTACGAAGGAGACCGGCACATTTATATGAAGGTTTTCGCCTTTGCGGGTAAAGATTGGATGTGGAATTACATTTACTAAAACATAAAGATCTCCAGGACCTGCTTCACCTGGTGCGCCGCGGCCTTTGACTCTTACTTTTGCACCATCACTAACACCAGCAGGAATTCTTACTGTGATTGTGTGTGCTGCATTTCCTTGACCCGAAAGTCTTAAATCAACCTCTTTGCCAAACAAAGCATCGCGGAATGAAATAGAAACCTCGGTTTGGATGTCCTGTCCTTTGCGTGGACCGCGACGTCCGCCAAATAGTGAGGAGAAAATATCGCCACCATTTCCAAAGAGATCACTGAAATCTCCAGAGAATTGTTGGCCACCACCACCGTGGAAAGCTCCGGATTTGAACATCTCGCGGGCCTGATCATATTCCGCACGCTTCTTATCATCACTAAGAATTTCGTAGGCTTCAGAGACCTCTTTAAAACGATCCTCTAACTTCTTATCACCCTTCGTTTTATCTGGGTGTAATTCGCGTGCTAGAGAACGATAAGTTTTTTTGATGGTTGCAGCATCAGCTTTTTTATCAACACCAAGAATGGCGTAATAATCTTTTTCGTAGAGATCTTTTGCGGCCATGATTATTCAGGGTCTGAAACGACCACGCGTGCTGGTCGTAGAACGCGCTCCTTATATTTGTATCCTGGTTGCAAAATCTTAGTAACCGTTGTTTCTTTTACCTCATTTGAGGTTTCATGCATCAAAGCATCATGAATATTGGGATCAAAGGTCGTGGGTGCATCCCCGTACTTTTCCAAACCAAGCTTTGATGTAGTTGCGATAATTTGATCCGCCACCGCTTTAAATCCACCACTTAATTCATTGTGGTTCGCTGCGCGATCGAGATCATCTAGCACCGCTAAAAACTCAAGCAGGACGCTAGAAATCGCCACCTCTGCAGCTAGCGCGCGATCGCGTTCTACCCGCTTGCGGTAATTGGCGTACTCAGCCTGTAGACGTTGTAAATCTTCAGTCAAAGCAGCGACTGGATCTTTAGTCTCAGCCGCTGCTTCTTCTGTTACAACTTCAGTTGTTGTGTCCTCGCTCATTACTTACTTTCATCAATGATTTCAGCATCTTCCACACCATCATCACTCTTTGGTGCTTCAGCGCTCGCGGCGTTTGCAGCGTAGAGAGTTGCGCCGAGTTGTTGGCTAACTTCCGCTAACTTCTCAGTTGCACTCTTGATGCCTGCGTAATCCGCACCTTCCAGAAGTTTCTTGAGATCTGCCATGGCGGACTCGACCTCAGCCTTCTTAGTTGCAGCCTCGCCTTCACTCAACTTATCTGCGTTGTCCTTTAAGAACTTCTCAGTCTGGTAAACAAGTGAGTCACCGGTGTTACGGGTCTCTGCCTCTTCACGACGCTTCTTATCTTCATCAGCATGTGATTCAGCCTCTCGCATCATACGATCGATTTCATCTTTAGGTAGAGCTGATCCACCAGAGATTGTCATGCTCTGTGCTTTTCCAGTTCCAAGATCCTTTGCAGAAACATGGACAATACCGTTGGCATCGATATCAAAGGTAACTTCGATCTGCGGAATTCCACGTGGTGCTGGTGCGATTCCAGTTAGTTCAAACATTCCAAGACGCTTGTTGTAAGCCGCCATCTCGCGCTCGCCTTGGAAAACTTGAATCTGTACCGCTGGTTGATTGTCATCAGCGGTGGTGAAGATTTCAGAACGCTTGGTAGGAATTGTTGTGTTGCGTTCAATCAACTTAGTCATGATTCCGCCCTTGGTTTCGATACCAAGTGACAACGGTGTTACATCAAGAAGTAGAACATCCTTTACTTCACCCTTAATTACGCCGGCCTGCAAGCTTGCGCCCACAGCCACAACTTCATCAGGATTTACGCCTTTATTTGGCTCTTTTCCGCCGGTTAGCTCTTTAACCAAATCAACCACTGCTGGCATACGGGTTGATCCACCAACCAAAACCACGTGATCAATATCGGAGATTGGAATTCCAGCATCCTTTAGCACTGCTTGGAATGGGCGACGGCAACGATCAAGTAGATCTGCGGTCATCGCCTGGAACTGGGCGCGGGTAATTGTTTCATCTAAGAACAATGGATTCTTTTCTGCATCTACTGTGATGTAAGGAAGATTGATTGAGGTTTGTTGTGAAGAAGAGAGTTCAATCTTTGCTTTTTCTGCCGCTTCACGAACACGCTGCATTGCCATCTTATCTTTTGCAAGATCAACGCCATTCTTAGCCGCAAAAGTTTTTACTAAGAAATCAACTAGAGCTTGATCCCAGTCATCGCCACCAAGGTTGTTATCACCATTGGTTGCTTTAACTTCTACAACACCGTCGCCGATTTCTAGAAGTGATACGTCAAAGGTTCCGCCACCAAGGTCAAATACCAAAATGGTTTGTTCTTTATCGCCCTTATCTAATCCATATGCAAGAGCAGCTGATGTTGGCTCGTTAATAATACGAAGCACATTAAGACCAGCAATTTCACCGGCTTCTTTTGTAGCTTGACGTTGTGCATCATTGAAATATGCAGGTACGGTAATAACCGCATCGGTTACTGTGTCACCTAAATAAGCTTCCGCATCGCGCTTTAGCTTTTGCAAAATACGTGCTGAGATTTCCTGCGCGGTGTATTTCTTGCCATCGATATCCATGGTCCAGTTGGTACCCATGTGACGCTTTACAGATCGAATAGTGCGATCAACGTTGGTGACTGATTGACGCTTGGCTACTTCACCTACGAGAACTTCGCCATTTTTTGCGAATGCAACGATTGATGGAGTGGTGCGTGCACCCTCCGCATTTGCAATAACGGTGGCCTCGCCACCTTCAAGAACAGATACGCAGCTATTGGTGGTACCTAGATCGATTCCAACGGCTCTGGCCATTTTTATGCTCCTTCAATTTCCTCATTTACAGCCCCATCGAGGGGCATACCTTCCAACATTGAGCCCTCTACGGTCAAAAGATTGAGTCGAGCTGGCTCAAGATTGCTATTTGGCTCAACCAGCGGGCCTGCAAATCTATTCCCGATCAGAATTCGACCCCTCGCCCCAGCCTGTTCTCAGGAAGTTCTAAAGTGGGCCGTGGAGTATCGGTCCTGAGGTGATTCAAATGAATACGACAGCCGTTATTGAGAAAGAGCCATCCATGACTAAAGAGAGTGAAGTTAAGGTCCAAAAGGTCCTAGTCGTTGATGATGAAAAAAGCATCAGCGAGTTGATTACAACTAGTTTGCGCTTTGTTGGTTTTGAGGTGCGCACCGCAGCTACTGGTGCTGAGGCGCTACGTGTGGCTGAGGAGTTCAAGCCACATGCATTAATTCTCGATGTAATGCTTCCTGATCTTGATGGTTTTGAAGTGTGCCGTCAGCTGCGTGCTGATGGACAGGATGTTGGCGTTTTATTTCTAACTGCGAAGGACACAACTGAGGACAAGATCAAAGGTCTAACTCTTGGTGGCGATGATTATGTAACAAAGCCATTTAGCTTGGAGGAGTTAGTGGCACGTCTTCGCGCATTACTGCGTCGCACCGGTGTTGTGGAGTCTGCGGTTAATGAGGAGATCATTCGTTTTGCAGATCTCGAGTTAAATGAGGCAACACATGAAGTACGTCGTGCCGGTAATTTAATTGATCTCTCGCCCACCGAGTTTATTTTGTTGCGCTATCTAATGATTAACGCAGATCGTGTGGTTTCTAAAGCTCAGATTTTGGATCATGTCTGGCAGTATGACTTCCGTGGCGATGCTGGAATTGTTGAAACCTACATCTCTTACCTACGTAAGAAGATTGATCAAATTGAACCACCACTTATTCACACTGTGCGCGGCGTGGGATATCGCTTAAGGTTGCCGGCGAAAAATTAATAAATGAACCAACCATTCCGCAAATACAAACCGGCTCCCGGTCAATGGAGTTTGCGGAATCGGTTGGTGGTTGGAGTTTTAATTCTTGGCGCACTGGCAATTAGTGCCTCTGACTTAGCGGCGCAAACCGCCTTTAGAACATTCTTGATCGCCCAGGTCGATGCCCAGCTAGAAAGTGTTGCTGGAGGCTCACTTTTAAGGCTAGATCGGGCTGGAATTGATGATGGTCATGATGACGAGAACCGTAAATCTCAGCCTTTATTTGAACCTTTTGAACCTTTACGCGAAGTTCCTTCTGACATAAGCATTACTTTGTTAGACCAAGAAGGAAATATTTTAGGAACGGTTGGTGATGCTCAAAGCCCACAACGAATTCAAACTTTAATAATGGGTTTTACGCCAGCTGATGTTGCGAAGTATGACAATCAACCATTTACTTTGGATTCACGGGGCAGCTCTGCGGATTATCGAGTATTGGCACGGAGTTTGCCCTCGAGCGCCGGAAGTGTGATTACCGCGGTTTCATTGCGCGGCGTTGAAAAAGCTATGAATCAATTACGCTTCTTATTTTTTGCAGTTGGTTTCTTGGTATTAATTATTTTGGGATTAATTGCGCGTCGAATAATTGGCATTTCATTAAAGCCTTTGACCTCTGTTGAGAAAACTGCAGAAGCTTTTGCACGGGGTGATTTCTCAGCACGCTTACCAGAGACTCGTGGTGATACTGAGGTTGGTCGCTTGACCTCTGCTTTGAACCAGATGTTGCAAAGAATTGAAGAATCATTTGCGGTTAAGGTGGCAAGTGAGGATAAATTGCGCCGGTTTGTAGCGGATGCTTCACATGAGCTGCGCACACCATTAACTGCGATTCGTGGCTTTGCAGAGTTGCATCGACAAGGTGCGATTAGCGGTGAAGAGAAAACTGCGGAGTTAATTAGAAGAATCGAACAAGAATCGGTACGCATGACCTCACTGGTTGAGGATCTGCTTTTGTTAGCGCGTCTGGATCAATCACGTGAGATGACAATGGAGCCGGTTGATGTAAGTACATTGATTAAAGAGGCGGTGGCCTCTGCGCAGGCCGCAGGACCGGATCATCAAATCTCAGTTGAAATTCCAACAGAGGATGTATTTGTTTTAGGCGATTCCTTGCGAATCCATCAAGTAATAGCGAATTTATTGGCAAATGCCCGCACCCATACACCGGCGGGAACCAAGATTGTGGTTAGTGCAAAGCAGGATGATTTGGGTACCTATGTTTCGGTTTCTGACAATGGGCCCGGTTTATCAGCTGAGTCACAGGCAAAGATATTTGAGCGGTTCTATCGCGCTGATGAATCGCGGGTAAGAAATGGTGTTGAGGGAACAGGTCTTGGCTTATCAATTGTTGATGCGGTTATGCAGGCACATGGTGGAAATGTGAGTGTTTCGTCAGAGCTTGGTAAAGGCGCGAGCTTTACTTTGTTTTTCCCAATCCGAGAGTTATAGCTAATAAATAATAGGATGCACCGATGCGCAGCACGCCTGAAATTTTAGAAGCTCTCGAGAATGAATCTATTGAGATCATCCGCGAGACCGCTGCGGCATTTCGCAATCCCGTCTTTTTATACTCCATTGGTAAAGATTCATCGGTACTACTTCATTTAATCCGTAAAGCTTTTTATCCAGCACCGGTTCCTTTCCCGATGTTGCATATCGATACAACATGGAAATTCCAAGAGATGTTGAGTTTCCGTGATGAGATGGCGGAAAAATATGGCGTGAAGTTGTTGGTGCATACCAATCAAGATGGTGTGCGTGATGGAGTTACTCCTTTTTCAACTACCGCATCTGAGTACACCCGAGTAATGAAGACCGTGGCGCTGCGTCAAGCACTTGATATGTATGGCTTTGATGCTGCGATTGGTGGATCTCGGCGCGATGAAGAAAAAAGCCGCGCTAAAGAGAGATTGTTTAGTGTTCGTGAAGCTGGTCATAGATGGGATCCGCGCCAACAACGGCCAGAGTTATGGCGCACCTACAACCCGAGAATTCGTCCCGATCAAAGTATGCGCGTATTTCCCATCTCTGATTGGACTGAGTTGGATATTTGGAGCTACATACATCTGCACAACATTCAGGTGAATCCGCTTTATTTTGCTAAAGAACGCCCTGTGGTTTGGCGCGGTGAACAGTTAATCATGGTTGATGATGAGCGTTATCCATTGCGTGATGGTGAAACACCGGAGATGCGCAAGATTCGATTTAGAACTTTAGGTTGCTATCCACTCACCGCCGGTGTGGAGTCTGATGCAATTACTTTAGAACAGGTAGTTGAAGAGGTCATGCAGGTAAAACTAAGTGAGCGCGCTACCCGTTTGATTGATGGCGATAAAGAAGATTCTATGGAAAAGAAAAAGAAGGAGGGCTATTTCTAATGCAAGCCCGCCCGATTATTCGATTACTTACCTGTGGCAGTGTTGATGATGGAAAAAGCACATTAATTGGCCGTTTATTAGTAGAAACAGATTCGGTTCCACACGACACTGTTTCCTCTGCCCGCACTGTGCGTCGCGCAGGTTCGATAATTCCAGCTGGTGAAATTGATTTTAGTTTGTTAACTGATGGTCTAGAGGCCGAGCGTGAGCAAGGCATCACCATTGATGTCGCCTATAGATCTATGTCTTTGCTTGATAACCGACGATTGATTATCGCTGATGCACCAGGACATGAGCAGTACACCCGCAATATGGCGGTTGCGGCATCACGTGCTGATATTGCGTTGGTGTTGGTGGATGCAACCCGTGGCATTAGACCGCAGACGCTACGTCACTTAACAATTTGCTCTTTGATGGGTGTCGAAAAAATCATGGTGGTTATTAACAAACTTGATGCCATGAACTTTGATCAAAATGTTTATTTGAAATTGATTGAGGAGTTGCGCCCGACGGTAGAGAGATTGGGTATTGATGCGATTACCTATATTCCAGTTAGCGCCCTAGAGGGTGACAATGTGGTTTACAAAGGAGATCGAATCGGTTGGTACAACGGTGGATCTTTATTAGAGGAGATTCAAAACTGGCGGGAAAAGCCCAATACTTCAGGGCATTCACGAATGGGTGTGCAGCTAATCTCACGTGCCGAAAACTTCCGCGGATTATCTGGAACTGTTACTCAAGGTGAGTTTTCGATTGGTGATGAGGTGGTAGTTCTACCTTCACAGCGCAAAGCAAAGGTGGCACGTTTAGCCACTTTTGATGGAGATATTCAAAAAGCTAACACCGGTAAATCAGTGACTATGGTGTTAGAACCAGATATTGATGCCACCCGGGGAGATTTCATTGAAAAAGCAGGTGATTTCACCGCTCCCGCAGATCGTTTTAGCGCACATATGGTGTGGTTGGGTGAAGAGGAGTTAATTCACTCCCGTTCTTATTACTTGGTGAATGGTTCATCAGTAGTGCCGGCCACAATTACCACTATTCGTCACCGCCTTGATATTCACAATGGCGAACATGAATCAGCCCGTACTTTGGCGATGAATGAAATTGGTTTGGTGGAGATTGCTACCGATGGTCCGATTCCCTTAACTAAGTACGCCGAAAATAGAAACTCCGGAAACTTTGTATTGGTAGATCGTGTAACGCTTAATACTGTCGGTGCTGGAATGGTGGTTCATGCACTACGTCGGGCTACCAACATTACAAAACATGATTATGAGATTGATAAAGCGGTTCGCGCAGCACAAAAGGGCCAGCGTGCCAAAGTTATTTGGATGACTGGATTATCTGGTTCTGGTAAATCAACTATCGCTAACGCGCTAGAGAAAAGATTGCACGGTAGTGGAATTCATAGCTACATTCTTGATGGAGACAATCTGCGCCTTGGCTTAAATAAAGATTTAGGTTTCACAAAAGAAGACCGCGCTGAAAATGTGCGTCGCGTCGCAGAGGTTGCCAAGTTAATGGTTGATGCAGGACTGGTTGTGATTGTGGCCTTAGTAAGTCCATTCAAACAGGATCGTGATCATGCGCGGGAAATCTTTGAAGCAGGCGAGTTTGTTGAGGTTTGGGTAAAGACCCCGGCTGAGGTTTGTGCGCAGCGTGATCCAAAAGGTCTTTATAAAAAGGCAAAGGAAGGTTCATTGCCTAATCTCACAGGTGTTGGTCAAGATTATGAACCACCAACCGATGCAGAATTAGTTCTAGATGGCACCGCAGAAATTGATGCCAATATCGAACAGTTACTAAAAGAGGTTATGTGAGCTGGCTTTTCTTTGCCTTAGCAGGATCTATCGCGCAGCTAATTGATGGTGCATTAGGTATGGGCTTTGGATTAACTAGCTCTACTTTATTGCTCACCTTAGGAACATCGGCTGCGGTGGCATCGGCTGCGGTACATGCCGCCGAAATCGGAACTACTTTGGCCTCTGGCGTTTCCCATTGGCACCGCGAAAATGTGGATTATGAAATTCTAAAGCGGCTAGCAATTCCAGGTGGCATTGGAGCTTTTGCTGGGGCAACTTTCTTGTCTTCGATTGATTTAAGCGGTGGAAAGATATTTATCTCGACAATTCTTTTATTGCTTGGTTTTGTTTTGTTATATCGCAATGTTTTTCAAACCAGTATTAAGCCAAATATGGCAGAGGTAAATAATCCTAGATATTTAACTTTCTTGGGTGCGACCGGTGGTTTTGTTGATGCATCAGGTGGTGGTGGTTGGGGTCCAATAGTTACACCAACTTTGATGGCAACCACAGAACATGAACCACGCAAAATTATTGGCACAGTAAGTGCTGCGGAGTTCATCGTTGCGGTGTGTGCCAGCGTTGGTTTCTTAGTAAATATTGCGCGTTTAGATATTAATTGGGAAGCAGTTGGTGGTCTTGCTTTAGGTGGCGTATTGATGGCGCCGATTGCCGCAAAACTAGTTTCGATTGTGCCGCGCAGACCGCTTGGAATTGCGGTTGCGATTGCAATTATTGTTATTAACGCAGTGCGTCTAGTAACCGCCTAATCAAGCGGGTTTGCTTCCATCTTTCGCAGTATTTCAATGCGTTCTTGAATAGGTGGATGGGTGGCAAAGAGTTTTGCGGCTGCAGATGCATCTAATGGTGACTCTATATACATGTGAGCCACCGCGTTAGATCTAGCTTGAACTACTGTGGTGTCACGAGCCAGTACTTCAAGTGCGGAACGCAATCCAGCTGGGTTTCTTGTGAAGGAAACTGCGGTGGCATCAGCCAAAGATTCTCTTTTTCTAGATACCGCTGCTTTCAAAAGTGTTGCGGCAATCGGTGCGAGTATCAAAGGAATGATCGCCAAGAAAATCGGCATCTGATTGCCATGGTGATCGCGGTTGCGTGCACCGCCAAACCAGAGCATGCGCATCAAGATGTCAGAGATAAGTGCAATTACTCCTGCTGTTGTTGCAGCTACTGCCGAGACTAATGTGTCGCGGTTTGCAACATGGGACATCTCGTGAGCGGTTACACCTTGCAGTTCATCCCGGTTCATGGAATCTAATAACCCGGTAGTGAAAGCAATCAGCGCATGATTTGGATCGCGCCCGGTAGCAAAAGCATTAGGAGCTGGATCATTAACGATTGCGACCTTTGGCATAGGAAGACCTGATGCAATTACAACTTCATGAACCACATTAAAAAGATTTGGGTTATCAGCCTCTGTGATTAATTGTGCGCGGGTCATCTTCAAAACAATTTTGTCTGAGGCGAAGTAGGAGCCCCAAACCGAAACGATGCTAATTAATACCGCTAGTGGAATTACCCCCGCACCCGAACCGCCAAAGGTTGAGATTGCCACATAGGAGATTAGCCAAACTAAAACCCCCATGAAGAACAGCAGTAAAAATGTTTTCCGCTTATTAGCGGATTGCATGGCACGAAAATCGGTCATGAAAGTTTTTAGAATTTAACGTTAGGTGCGTTGCGGATTGTGGGATCCTCAACCTCGTAAAACTCGCGCTCGCCTACCTTGGCAAAACCAGTGAAAAAGCTAGTGGGGATGGTTTTTACCGCGGTATTTAGGGTGCGCACATTGTCGTTATAGAACTGACGGGCAAAAGAGACTTTGTTTTCGGTAGTGGAAAGCTCTTCTTGTAGCTGTAGAAAATTAGTAGATGCTTTTAGATCTGGGTAAGCCTCAGCAACCGCAAGTAATCCGCGTAGCGCATTGGTGAGCGCACCATCTGCAGCAGCGACCGCAGGAAGAGTTGATGCGGCGGTTGATGCGGCGCGTGCCTGCACAACTTTTTCTAGCGCTTCCTTTTCGTGTGAAGCATAACCTTTAACTGTCTCAACTAAGTTAGGAATTAAATCAGCACGGCGTTTTAATTGAACTTCGATCTGTGCGAAAGCTTCATCGACTCGGATGTTGAGTCGAACTAATTTGTTGTATTGCAGAATTCCAAAAACAACAAAGAGAGCAACTGCGATAATGATGATTAAAGAGATGTCCATGCTTTCCTAACTACTGAATCTCTGTTTTATGAAAATTCAACCAAGATTTGCTTGGGGTTGGACCGCGCTGACCTTGATAACGAGAACCATAGACCGCAGAGCCGTAAGGATGCTCGGCAGGAGATGAGAGTTTGATGAGACAAAGCTGTCCGATTTTCATTCCTGGATAAAGCTTGACCGGCAAGTTAGCGACATTGGAAAGTTCAAGTGTGATGTGGCCACTAAAACCTGGATCAATAAATCCTGCGGTGGAGTGGGTGAGCAAACCGAGACGGCCAAGTGAGGATTTTCCTTCTAGGCGTCCTGCGATGTCATCTGGCAATGTGATCACTTCATAGGTTGAAGCGAGAACAAACTCACCTGGGTGCAAAATAAAAAACTCATCTGGTGCGACAGCGACCTCGCGGGTGAGCTCTGATTGTTCAACTGATGGGTCGATAACCTCATAACGATGGTTTTCAAAGACCCGGAAGAAACGATCCAGACGTACATCGACGCTGGAGGGTTGGATCATCTTGGATTCAAAGGGTTCGACCTGAACCCGGCCGGCCTGGATTTCGGCGGCGATATCGCGATCGCTAAGCAACATGGCTGCGACCCTACACCAGCGGCGCGCTCATCTTGCGTAAGTTACTGGCCAGTAGCATCCTTGGTTTATGGGCCATTACATAGCAAACCTCCGCGATATTGAATTCTGCCTCTTTGATCTCCTCGATCGTGAATCAATCTTGGGCAAGGGCATCTACTCCGATGTTGATCGTGCAACTGCGATGGGAATGTTGGAGGAGGTAAAACGACTTTGTGAAAATGATCTTGCCGCATCTTTTGTGGAAGGTGATCGCAAAGGAACAGATTTCAACAAAGCAACTGGTGATGTAAAGCTGCCCGAAAGTTTTAAGAAGTCATATCGCGCATATGTAGATGGCGGATGGGGAATGGTTGATGTTCCTGCAGAGCTTGGTGGCACAGAGATTCCACCATCGGTGCGTTGGGCGATTGCAGAGATGGTGCTTGGTTCAAACCCTGCGATTCATATTTATGCATCAGGTTTTGCATTTGCTCAGGTAGCACATGTACTTGGTGATGACAAACAAAAGAAGATTGCAAAACTTATGGTTGAAAAAGAGTGGGGCGCAACCATGATGCTTACTGAACCAGATGCTGGTTCAGATGTTGGCGCTGGTCGCACCAAAGCTGTGAAACAAGATGATGGAACTTGGCACATCACCGGAACAAAAAGATTTATCACCTCAGGCGATGCCGATATTTTTGAAAACATTGTGCACTTTGTTTTGGCACGTCCAGAAGGACATGGTCCAGGCACTAAAGGTTTGTCATTGTTCTTGATTCCAAAGTTTATGTTTGATTTTGAAACTGGTGCACTTGGAAAACGTAATGGTGTTTATGTAACCAATGTTGAGCACAAGATGGGACTTAATGTTTCATCAACCTGCGAAATGAACCTTGGTGAGAATGAGCCAGCGGTTGGTTATTTGCTAGGCGAGGTGCATGATGGAATTGCACAGATGTTTAAGATCATTGAGTTTGCCCGCATGATGGTGGGAACTAAAGCTATTTCAACACTTTCTGCTGGTTATCAGCAGGCATTGGCTTATGCCAAAACCCGTGTCCAAGGTGGAGATATGAAGGATATGGCTAACAAAGCCAGCCCTCGTGTCACCATTATTAATCACCCAGATGTGCGTCGTTCTTTGATGACTCAAAAAGCTTACGCCGAAGGTATGCGTGCGCTAGTTCTATACACCGCATCAATTCAAGATGAGGTAGTACTGGCTAAGGCGGCTGGTAAATCAGAGGATGAGATTAAAGATCTCGAACATCTAAATGATTTGTTGTTGCCGATTGTTAA
>JBDKIY010000028.1:0-14343 GCA_039796875.1 Actinomycetota bacterium | reverse complement strand
AGCGCACAAGGAACATGGGTAACTGGAGATGGAAATCCCGGTCCAATTACTATGGAAATTCGAGAACACTTACTTGGTATTCAACACGGAACCATTGCCGATAAGCATGGATGGATGAAGAAAGTTTCTTTGTGACCAATACGAAAAAGATTTCTGACGCTTTCCACATTTACGATACAACTCTTCGTGATGGAGCGCAGCAAGAAGGTTTGAACCTTTCAGTTCATGACAAACTAACAATTGCGCGCCATCTAGATGATTTAGGTGTTGGATTTATCGAAGGTGGGTGGCCAGGTGCCAACCCAAAGGACACTGAGTTTTTCAAATTAGCCCAAACCGAGTTGAAGTTAAAAAACGCGACTTTTGTGGCTTTTGGAGCAACTCGTCGCCCGAATGTAAAAGCTGCAGATGATGCTTTGCTGCGTGCGCTCCAGGATTCTGGTGCACCAGCGGTTACTTTGGTGGCCAAGTCCCATGATCGCCATGTAGATCTAGCCTTGAAAACTCATCTAGATGAAAACCTAGCCATGATTCGCGACTCAATTCAATTCCTGCGATCTGGTGGTCAAAGAGTATTTCTTGATGCAGAACATTTCTTTGATGGTTATCGTTCAAATCCGGCATATGCGCTGGAGGTAGTTCGTGTTGCAGCTGAAGCTGGAGCTGATGTAATTGCATTATGTGACACCAACGGTGGAATGTTGCCTGATGAGTTGTCGGATGTTGTACATCAAGTACTCACAAAGAGTTCTGCGCGACTTGGAATTCATTGCCATAACGACACTGGTTGTGCAATCGCTAACTCATTAGCCGCAGTTGCAGCTGGTGCTACCCATGTTCAAGGAACACTTAACGGATACGGTGAAAGAACTGGTAACGCGGATTTAGTTTCTATTATTGCTAATTTGCAGTTAAAGAAGAAGCAACAAGTTCTTCCAGAAGGAGCATTGGAAGAGGCCTTCAGAATTTCTCATGCGGTAGCGGAGGTAACAAATGTCGCACCGAGTGCCCGTCAACCTTATGTAGGTGTTTCAGCATTCGCTCACAAAGCGGGCTTGCATGCCTCTGCAATCAAAGTAGATCCAGCCTTGTACCAGCATGAGGATCCAGAGAGCGTCGGAAACGATATGAGAATGTTGGTTTCAGAGATGGCCGGACGTGCATCAATCGAATTGAAATCGCAGGAACTGGGATTTGATCTAAGTAGTGAAAAAGAAGTTGTAACCAAAGTTGTTGAACGGGTTAAATCGCTAGAAGCTCGCGGTTATACATTTGAAGCCGCCGATGCATCTTTTGAACTACTACTTCGTGAAGAGTTGGATGGAAAGCGCCCCTCATTTTTCAAATTAGAGAGCTGGGAAACCACGGTTGATCAAAATCCAGATAGATCCGTTACCTCCCGTGCCAATGTAAAACTGCGGGCAAAAGGGCAGGAAATTGAGGCGCAGGGCACCGGAAATGGTCCGGTTAACGCAATTGATAATGCGTTACGAAACGGGTTGGAAAAGTTTTATCCAGAGTTGAGAAGCCTTGAGCTAACTGATTACAAGGTGCGAATTCTGGAAGGCAGACTTGGCACCGGGGCCATTACCCGTGTTTTAGTTGAGACTAGTGATGGTTCAGGTGAGTGGAGCACAATCGGAGTTCACGAAAATGTTATCGCCGCTTCCGCCATGGCATTGGAAGATGCTTTAACTTATGGTCTGTTAAGACAAGGCAAATCACCCGAGTAGGAGTCAAGCTGAATGAAGACAGCGGTCAAAAGAGGTTATCGAGTTAGCCCCGCTGAAACCGCGGAATGGCTTAAAGTTCAAATGTCGAATCTTGGCATGAGTGGTTTAGAGGATTTACATAAGTTAACTGGAATCGATCGTGGTTCGCTCTCACGTTATTTCAGACAGGAGAGAGTCCCACGAATTGATGTGATTGCGCCTTTATGTAGAGCTCTTGAAGTTTCTCCAGAAACCTTGTTAATTGCGTTGGGAGCTATAGATAAAACTAGTGACAGACGAGGTCGATTTTAGTTTCGAGCGGTGATGATTAATTCATCGCCATTTCTGGTGAAGTTTCGGGGATAAGTATCATCTGCCCAAAGTCGATGTAGTTCTGCAATTTGCTCATTAGATAATTCATTATGCGAGACATCTAAAATATCATCAAAGTTATGGCCCACGCCGATGGTTACACGTATTTCGTTAGCAGTCTTAGAAATAATCGGAATTGCACAAAAATCATTTATCGCAAGAACGATTTCCATACACCCTCCTAATCTGCTGCTGTGATTAATTCATTAAGCGCTGACATATTGTGCGCCAAAGTGTTGCGTATTAGCAACACTGTGTCTATCGCATAAATGGTCAAAGCTTGAGTAACCTTTTGTATGTGTCATTAGATGTTGAGCTAGCAGAGGCCTATCGCTCTCACTTGATTACGGAGCGTAATCTTTCTGATAACTCAATCCGTGCATACCTAGCTGATCTTGAATCATTACTGCTGCACATCAATCAACTGGGAGTATCAGAGTTCTCGCAATTAGATATCAATCATCTGCGCTCTTGGCTGGCCAACCTGCAGGTAAAAGGAGCCGCCCGTTCTTCACTAACCCGCAGAGTTGTATCAATTAGAGCTTTTACATATTGGGGCGCCCGTAATGGATGGCTGCCGCGCGATATCGGACGAGATTTAGTTGCTCCAAAACCGATGCGAACTTTGCCTAAAGTTCTTGATGTTGAAGGTGCAAGCACCGCACTTGAATCTCTCTCCTTAAGAGCAGGAGAGGAAAAAACCCCTCAAGCAATAAGAGATTTGGCAATTGTTGAGACTCTTTATGGTTCAGGAATACGTGTATCTGAGTTGGTGGGATTAGATCTCTCTGACATTGATCGCACTCGAAATACTTTGCGAGTGATTGGAAAAGGAAACAAAGAGCGAATCGTCCCCATTGGACTTCCAGCACTTCGTGCTATTGATGAATGGCTAAAAGTGCGGAGTGGAATAACCTCAAAAGATTCTGAAGCAGCTTTGTTTTTAGGAACACGGGGCAATCGAATCGATCAACGGGTCGTGCGAGAAGTTGTTTATGACGCTACCCAAGCTTTAGGTGGAAATAAAAAACTTGGGCCCCATGCTTTGCGACATAGCGCGGCAACACATCTTTTAGAAGGCGGAGCAGATCTGCGCACAGTGCAAGAAATTCTTGGTCACTCATCTCTATCAACGACTCAAATTTATACACATGTAACACAGGAGCGAATCAAAGCGGCATACGAGCAGGCACACCCACGCGCCTAATCATTATTTTTATTTAGTTTCTTGGCTCATCCCATCTACGTTGATTTTCATAATTAATCTTTTTGATTTCTTCCTCGGCTGGGGGCAGCGTTGAAACCCCGGCCACAAAACCGATCACAAAAGAGGTGGCTAGGGCTGCGAACTTCACGTTGGAAAGCTCTCAAAAACGTGGAACCCCACCGGTGAGGCTGGGGAAGGGCGTGGAAAAAGTGGGGATGTGGGTCGGGTAGGATTTCGCCCGCACAGAGCCAAACTCTGTGACTTCACGCGTCTACCCAAACAGTTGCACACGCGGCAGCTCTAGGGAAACCATTTCGGTCTAACTTAAAAAGTTAGTCGGTGCTTAGACGCTAGAGAATCAGCAAAGCGCTGGTTCATTAACCGATGCGAACTTTAAAAAGTTCGCGCTAAGGAGCGTGCCGCCATGGCGGTTGTAACAATGCGAGAACTCCTCGACAGCGGTGTTCATTTCGGACACCAGACCCGTCGTTGGAACCCAAAGATGAAGCGCTTTATTTTCACCGAGCGCAACGGCATCTACATCATCGATATCCAACAATCACTTGCACTTATTGATAAGGCATATGACTTTGTTAAAGACACAGTTGCTAAAGGCGGCCATGTTCTATTTGTAGGAACAAAGAAGCAGGCGCAAGAGCCGATTCAATCTCAAGCTGCTCGCGTTGGAATGCCTTATGTAACAGAGCGTTGGCTTGGTGGAATGCTCACCAACTTCCCAACCGTTTACAAGCGCATTCAGCGTTTGAAAGAGCTCGAAGCTCTGGAGGCATCAAATGATCAGGTATTAACCAAGAAGGAACTTTTGCTACTTCGCCGCGAGCGCGAGAAGCTACACAAGAACCTTGACGGTATTCGTAACATGACAAAACTTCCTGCAGCGGTCTGGGTTGTAGATACCAAGAAAGAGCACCTAGCAGTTGCAGAAGCTCACAAGCTTGGAATTCCAGTTATTGCAATTCTTGATACCAACTGCGATCCAGATGAAGTTGATTTCAAGATTCCAGGTAACGATGATGCAATCCGCTCAGTCACTTTGTTGACTCGCGTTATTACCGATGCAATCGCAGCTGGACTTCAAGCTCGCTCCGCAAATGTGGCAAAAGAGGCTACAGAGGCTGCTAAAGCTGGTGCTGAGAATGTAGCTGCTGGCGAGCCATTGGCAGATTGGGAAAAAGAATTACTAGCTGGCGCAGAGGCTCCAAAGGCTGAAGAGGCGAAAAATGAAGGAGCAGGTGCATAAGTGTCTTACACAGCAGCAGATGTAAAGCGTCTCCGTGAAGCCACAGCGGCTGGAATGGTTGATTGCAAAAAAGCTCTAGATGAAGCAAATGGTGATTTTGATAAAGCTGTCGAAATTATCCGCGTTAAGGGTCTTAAAGGTGTAACAAAGCGTGAAGGTCGCGCGACATCCAACGGTCTTATCGCTGCAAAATCTGAGGGCAACACCGCAGTCATGCTCGAATTAAATTGCGAAACAGATTTCGTAGCTAAGGGCGAGCGCTTTCAAGCGGTTGCCGATGAGTTGTTAGCGCATCTTCTTGCTTCTAAGCAAGGCGATCTTGCAGCGTTCATCGCTTCCAAGTTGCCATCTGGCAAAGGTGTGCAAGAGGCGATTGATGAAGCAAATGCAACAATGGGTGAAAAAGTCGAACTACGTCGCATTGCAGTAATCGATGGTTCTGCAAGCGCGCTGTACTTGCACCGCACCAGCCCAGATCTTCCACCACAAGTTGGAGTTCTCGTTGCACTTGCAAAAGCAGATGAAGTTGTTGGCAAAGATGTCGCACAACACATTGCAGCTTTCGCTCCACAGTATTTGAACCGTGAAGCGGTTCCAGCTGAGGTAATCGAAAATGAACGTCGTGTAGCAGAAGAAACTGCAAAGAATGAAGGCAAGCCAGATGCGGCAATCGCAAAGATTGTTGAAGGTCGCGTAACCGGCTTCGTCAAAGAGGTTTCTCTTCTTGAGCAGGCTTTCGCCAAGGACCAGAAGAAAACCGTTCAACAGGTACTAACTGAGGCGGGAAATACCGTGTCTGCCTTCTACCGTTTCCGAGTAGGACAGTAACCTTTGTGTCGTTGAACCAGCTATAAAAGAAGTTAGAGAGGAGCACTCGCATGTCACAGGTTCGTAAGAGCTATCAGCGGGTGCTCCTAAAACTTTCTGGAGAAGTATTTGGTGGCGAAAAAGGGGTCGGTGTAGACCCGGATGTTGTTCATGATGTGGCGTTACAAATTGCAGATGTCGTCCGATCCGGTGTTCAAGTAGCAATCGTTGTAGGTGGCGGTAATTATTTCCGCGGTGCTGAGTTGCAGGAACGCGGTATGGATCGCGCTCGAGCCGACTACATGGGAATGCTCGGAACTGTGATGAACTGCCTTGCACTCCAAGATTTTCTAGAAAAAGAGGGCATCGACACCCGAGTCCAAACTGCGATCGCAATGGGACAAGTTGCAGAGCCATACATTCCGCGTCGTTCTATCCGCCATCTTGAAAAAGGTCGAGTAGTAATTTTTGGTGCGGGCGCAGGCATGCCATTTTTTACAACAGACACAGTTGCGGCACAACGTGCATTAGAAATTGGTGCAGATGCATTGTTGCTAGCAAAGAGTGGGGTAGATGGCGTTTACTCCGCTGATCCGCGCAAAGATAAATCCGCCACAAAATTTGATTTTATTTCTTACAGCGACGTCTTATCTAAGTCACTAGCGGTTGCCGATGCGGCCGCATTTAGCTTATGCAGAGAAAATAATCTGCCAATCGTGGTTTTCAACTTAATGCAAAATGGAAATATTGCTCGCGCCGTCAGAGGCGAAGCTATCGGAACTTTAGTTAACTAACTCAGAACTTACGAGCCAGGAGAAACCATGACGATTCAATCAGTACTAGCTGATACCACTACCAAGATGGATAAAGCTGTCGAAGTTGCGAAAGAGGATTTCGCGGCGGTCCGAACTGGTCGTGCACATCCATCTATGTTCGCAAAAATTATGGTGGAGTATTACGGAACCGCGACTCCGCTTTCTCAGCTGGCAACTGTGCAAGTTCCAGAGGCACGTACCGCATTAGTAACCCCTTTTGATAAGAGCGCAATTCCTTCAATTGAAAAGGCAATCCGTGAATCTGATTTAGGTGTAAACCCTGGTGGAGATGGAAATGTAATTCGTGTCAATTTCCCACAATTGACTGAGGAACGCCGTAAAGAGTTCATCAAAGTTGCTAAAGCCAAGGCGGAAGATTCCAAGATTTCAATCCGTTCTATCCGTCGTAGCGCAAAAGAGGCGATGGAAAAGCTAGAAAAAGATGGTCTAATCGGTAAAGATGATTTAACCCGTGGTGAAAAAGATCTCGAGAAAGTTACCTCAGATCACGTTGCAAAGATCGATGATCTCTTGAAGCATAAAGAAGCTGAGCTTCTCGAAGTTTAACTTTGAGAGAACTTTATGAGCGACCTCCACTCAATCAACGAGGCGATTAATAAGCGGGCTGGTCGCAAATTAATCCCATCAATATTTGTTGGACTTGGGTTGCTCGCCATCATTTTTTCCACAATGGCGTTCGTGCCGGTGCTTTTTGGGGTGTTTGTTGGAGTCGCAGTACTAATTGCACTGCGTGAATTAACCAGCGCATTTGCAGCGCGCGAAATAAATACCAACTTTCTACATCTCGCTTTGGCCACAACTCTTATTTTGGTGAGTGCTTGGGTGGGAGGCCTTCCTGGACTTTCAGTTTCAGTTGTTATCGGCCTAATTGCAATCTTGTTTCTGGGATTACTAAAAGGTACAGAAGGTTTTGTAAAACACGCCACTGCGAGTGCATTTGCTTTGCTGTATCCAGGTTTTGTTGCAGGTTTTATTTTTCTACTAGCCCGATCTGGCGATGGATTTTCCTACATTTCTACTTTAGTAATTTTGGTTGGCTGCAACGATACCTTTGCCTACCTTTCAGGGGTTTTATTTGGAAAGCATCCTTTGGCGGCCAATATTTCACCTAAGAAAACTTGGGAAGGCTTTATCGGAGGATTAATTTTTACCGCAATTGGTAGCGCGGTAGCTTTCTATTACCTACTTGAGCATCATCCATTAATTGGTGCGCTTGCTGGCGTAGCAGGCGTGCTAGCTGCAACAGTGGGGGATTTAGTGGAGAGTGCCATAAAGCGTGATCTATCAATTAAAGATATGGGCACTTTGTTACCAGGACATGGCGGCATGCTCGATCGCATTGATTCAGCGCTGATCACCGCACCAGTTTTGTGGTGCTGTATTGAATTATTAAAGAGATTCGCATGACAGAGTTGAAATTAGTTTTTGATGAACCTAAACAACGCAAAAAAGCACCTGAGCATTTAGCGGACTTAACCAAGGAAGAGCGCCGTGCCAAAGCTGAATCCTTAGGGCTGCCCGCATTTCGCGCGAATCAAATCTCAACTCATTACTTCACTCATTACAACGATGATCCAGATTCATGGACCGATATCCCTGCGGCAATGCGTCCATTGGTAGCAGAGCACTTCTTGCCAAAATTAATCACTCTGGTGCGCTCCATTACCTGTGACAATGGCAAAACCCGCAAAGACTTGTGGCGTCTACATGATGGCGTATTGGTTGAATCGGTTTTAATGCGTTATTCAGATCGCACAACAGTTTGTATTTCCTCTCAAGCAGGTTGCGGAATGAACTGCCCATTCTGCGCAACGGGGCAGGCCGGACTTACTCGAAACTTAACCGCAGGAGAAATAACCGCTCAGATTGTGGCCTCTGCAAAAGCATGCGCAACTGGCGAGCTTCCAGGAGGTCCTACACGTTTATCAAATGTGGTTTTTATGGGCATGGGTGAGCCGCTGGCGAATTACAACGCAGTTCTGCGAACAGTGAGAAACATCATCACACCACAACCAGATGGTTTAGGTATTGGTGCTCGCTCGGTTACGGTCTCAACCGTTGGATTAGTAACCGGTATAGAGAAGTTAACTGGAGAAGATCTCCAGGTAACACTCGCAGTTTCTTTGCATACACCTGATGATGAGTTAAGAGACACTTTAGTTCCAATAAATTCTCGTTGGAAAGTAAAAGAGGTTCTTGCGGCGGCCGATAAGTACGCCGAGCAGACTGGGCGCAGATACTCCATCGAATACGCATTGATTCGCGATGTTAATGATCAGCAATGGCGGGCTGATTTACTTGGCAGACTTCTAAAGAATCGTCATGCCCATGTTAATTTGATTCCACTAAACCCCACTCCAGGCTCTAAATGGACCGCCTCCCGCAAAGAGGATGAGCGCACCTTTGTAAAGACCTTAGAGAATTATGGAGTTCCCGTAACAGTTCGCGATACCCGGGGCCGTGAAATCGATGGAGCTTGTGGCCAATTGGCGGCCGCCGAAATCAAAAACGGCTAGTTGCTAGAACTCTTGATACTGGACTAGATAGCTAACTAAACTCCCGCCTTAAGCTTTTTCCATTCGATCTCTTGGGGGTTTGGCGTGAAAACGTTGCAGAATTTCATCAACGGCGAAAAGGTTTCTTCATCTGCAGACAAAACGCAGGATCTGATTAATCCCGCTACCGGTGAAGTCTTTGCCAAAGCTCCAGTATCAAATGCGGCAGATATTGATAAGGCAATGAAATCCGCCGAGAAAGCATTTGAAGTTTGGAAAGAGTCAACACCGGGTGAGCGCCAAAAAGCAATCAACAAAATTGCTGATGCAATTGAGGCGCGCTCCGAAGAATTAATTCAGATTGAAAGTGAAAACACCGGTAAGCCAATTGCAGTTACTCGGGCCGAAGAAATTGGTCCCATGTTGGATCAAATCAGATTTTTTGCCGGCGCAGCACGGCATCTGGAAGGTAGATCAGCCGCGGAGTATTTCAAAGGCCACACCTCTTTTATTCGTCGTGAACCAATTGGTGTTTGCGCCCAAGTTACTCCTTGGAACTACCCAATGATGATGGCGGTTTGGAAATGGGCTCCAGCAATCGCAGCCGGAAACACAGTGGTGTTAAAGCCAAGTGATACAACACCGGTTTCTACACTTTGGATGGCGGAGTTAATGCAGGAATTTCTCCCTGAAGGTGTAATCAACGTGGTTGTAGGAGATAGAGACACAGGAAAACATTTAGTTGAACATGAAACCCCTCAATTTATTTCCATCACAGGTTCTGTGCGTGCCGGTATGGAGGTTGCGGGAAGCGCTGCGAAAGATCTAAAGCGAGTTCATCTTGAACTGGGTGGAAAAGCCCCCGTTGTTATTTTTGATGATGCTGATCTGCAAGCGGCCTGCGAATGGATTGCGGTAGCTGGTTATTTCAATGCGGGCCAAGATTGCACCGCGGCAACCCGCGTTTTAGTTGAAGCCAGCGCCTACGATGATGTTGTAGCTCTACTCAGCGAGCAGGCTAAGAATGTTATTAAGGTCGGAATGCCAGATGAAGATGTCTTGGTCGGCCCAGTAAATAACGCTAATCAATTAGCTCGGGTTAAAGGATTTTTGGATCGCACGCCAGCTCACGCCCGTGTTACTGCAGGCGGTACAGCTATCGATCGTCCTGGTTACTTCTGGAATCCAACTGTTGTTGCTGACCTTCGCCAAGATGATGAGATGATTCAAAATGAAATCTTCGCACCAGTCATCACAGTTCAGAAATTCACCGATGAAGCGGAAGCGATTCGTCATGCCAATGGCGTGAAGTATGGATTAGCTTCCAGTGTGTGGACCAAGGACCATGGTCGAGCCATGAGAATGGCCAAAGCCTTCGACTTCGGTGTCGTCTGGATCAACACTCATATTCCAATGGTTGCTGAAATGCCTCATGGAGGGTTCAAGCACTCCGGACATGGCAAGGACCTTTCCGGTTATGGATTTGAGGAATACACACGCATCAAACATGTCATGACCAATCTAAACGCCTGATAGATTTACCGAACTTCCCCGCAAATGAATGGCCACCATCTCGAGAAAGTGAAGCTATGAAGAAAGATCCTCAATCACTATCACCTGAAGCGCGCGCCATCATTCGCGCTCAAATCACTCGACGCTCACTACTAGTTGGTGCTGGCGCAATCGGCGCGGCAACTCTATTAGCCTCTTGCTCAAATGAATCTGATTCGGAAGGCATCGTATCTCCTGAGGATGTCGGAGGAACGGTTCGGTGGGCTAACTGGACTGCGTACCTAGATCAGAAAAAAGTTGATGGGAAGAGAACTTATCCTTCGCTAAATAAATTTACGGAAAGTACTGGAATTGAAGTTGACTATCTTGTTGACTATAACGACAACGATGAATTTTATGGAAAAGTACAAGAGAATTTAAAAGCTGGCAATGACATTGGGTACGACATTGTGACTCCTACTGACTGGATGACCGCTCGATGGATTCGCCTGGGATATGCCCAAGAATTGGATGCAGCAAATATTCCTAACAAGAGCAACATTCTCGATACGTTGGCAAATGTAAGTTTTGACGAGGGTAGAAACTACTCGCTCACTTGGCAATCTGGTTTTGGTGGCTTTGGTTGGAATAAGGATGTTGTAAAAGAAGACATTGTTTCTGTTGAACAATTATTTAGTTCAAAATACAAGGGACGTGTCGAAGTGCTCTCCGAAATGAGAGACACCATGGGTATTATCTTGCAGTACCAGGGCGTAGATATCTCCAAGCCATTTACCGAAGATGAATTTATGAATGGCATTGATTTCCTTCAGAAGATGATTGCCGATGGGTTTATTCGCCAGGTCAAGGGCAATGATTACTTAGAGGATCTTGCCAACGGAGATGCGGTAGCTGTAATTGGTTGGAGCGGCGACATGTTCTCCGAAAACCTATCGGGCCAGAACTACGGTTTTGCCATTCCCGAGTCTGGCGGAACTTTATGGAGCGACAACATGCTTATCGCCTCTACATCCGCGAACAAATCGAACTCCGAGAAGTTAATGAACCATTACTACGACCCTGCTATCGCAGCTGAAGTAGCGGCATGGGTGAATTACATCTGCCCAGTAAAGGGTGCTCGTGAAGAGATGGAGAAGATTGATCCAGAGTTGGCTAACAGCCCATTCATCTTCCCTGATGATTCAACTCTTTCCCAGGTTAGCGTTTTCCGCGGCTTGAGCGCTGAAGAGGAGTTCAACTTCTCAGCAGCTTTCCAAGAAGCAATCGGTGCATAGTCGAAATCGATTAGTGGCTGAAAAAAGGAAAGTACAAGGAGAACTTGTACTAGACCATGTCACCAAAGAGTTTGGTGATTTTGTTGCCGTTGATGATCTTTCGCTCGTAATTCCGAAGGGTTCATTCTTTGCCTTACTGGGCCCTTCTGGATGCGGCAAAACCACCACTCTTCGAATGATTGCAGGACTAGAGGAACCTACAACTGGAAAGATTCTTATCGGAGATACCGACATCACCGACACTAAGGCCTACGAACGGCCCGTCAATACGGTGTTTCAAAATTATGCCTTGTTTCCACATTTAACTATCTATGAAAATGTGGCGTTTGGGTTGCGTCGCAGAGGTATTAAAGAGGTTGATGAGGCGGTAGCTAAGGTATTGAACTTAGTCGAACTCGCTCATCTGAAAGATAGAAAGCCCGGCCAACTTTCCGGTGGCCAACAGCAACGAATTGCTCTGGCCAGAGCTGTAGTTAATCGACCAGCCTTATTACTTTTGGATGAACCACTTGGTGCACTAGATTTGAAACTGCGGCGACAAATGCAGATTGAACTAAAGTGGATTCAAACAGAGGTTGGCATAACGTTTGTGCACGTTACTCATGACCAAGAAGAGGCCATGACTATGGCGGACACCGTTGCGGTCATGAACAATGGCAAAATCGAGCAGATGGGCTCTCCAGCTGATCTATATGAAAACCCTAAAACTGTTTTTGTGGCAAACTTCCTGGGCCAATCAAACTTTATCGATGGCGAAGTTACCGGAACAGACGGAGATAATCTAATTGTAGATTTGAAGGGAACCAAAGTTTCCCTACCAAAATCACGAAACAATGCAAAAGGAAAACTTCTTAAACTTGGTATTAGGCCAGAGAAGTTTCGCCTCCACGATTCAAACGAAACTGTTAAAGGAAATGTACTCAAAGGCGGCATAATCACAGATATCTCTTTCTTCGGCGTAAGCACCCAGTACTTGGTTGAAATGCCTTGGAAGCAGGAATTAATGGTTTTCGAACAAAATGATGGTGGCGCACCGGATCTTGTTAAAGGAGATGCGGTGACTCTTTCCTGGGAGCCGCAGTTCACCTTCGCTCTTGACGGTGAAGCAAAGTAGGTAGGCCTAATGGCTGCAACCCAGACTAGAGGGGCGGAAAAAACCTTTGCTCCGGTCAAAAAATCCCGCCGTACCGCTTATTTGTTGTTAGCTCCCGGTTTAGTTTGGCTTATTGTCTTTTTCGCTTTTCCGTTACTGAATTTGGCATCAACCTCGACGAAGACACCTGCCCCAACTTTTGAAACTGGAGAGTTTGTTCAAACTTATAGGTTTGCCAACTTTATAGATGCTTTCACTGCAAACCAGGAACAATTTTTTCGCTCGTTTTTATATGCGCTCTGTGCAACTTTGTTGGCTTTAGCAATTGCTTATCCATTGGCATACACAATTGCATTTAGAAGTGGCCCTTGGAAAAATTTCATGTTAGTAATGGTAATCGCTCCATTTTTCACCTCTTTTCTACTTCGAACCTTGGCTTGGAAACAGATCCTTGGATCTGAAGGACCTGTGGTTTCAACACTTCAATTCCTCAAGATTTTGCCGGAAGATGCAACTATTACAGCGACTGCATTCTCAGTAATCATGGGCCTTACGTATAACTTTCTTCCTTTCATGACATTGCCAATCTACGCATCGTTAGACCGCATTGATTACCGCCTCTTAGAGGCGTCTGGCGATTTGTACTCCAACGGAGTAACTACATTTAGAAAAGTGACGTTGCCACTTTCTATGCCTGGTGTGGTGGCCGGAACACTTCTTACCTTCATACCTGCATCAGGCGATTACATAAATGCCCAGCTATTAGGCAGTCCTGATAATTTCATGATTGGAAATGTCATCAACTCTAGATTTTTCAGAGTGGTCGACTATCCAACCGCAGCCTCATTGTCATTTATTTTGATGGCTAGCATTCTGGTTTTGGTGGTGGTTTACATTCGACGTGCTGGAACGGATGAGCTAGTATGAAAAATTGGCTCTCCAAAAATTTAATTCGTATATACGCGGCAGCGGCAATTTTCTATATCTTATTGCCGATTCTCTACACAGTGGCTTTTTCCTTTAATGATGCCGATAAGCGCAATATTGTTTGGCGCGGGTTTACGATTGCAGCGTGGCTGAATCCATGCGAACCAATTGGTATATGTGAGGCTTTAGGAAACTCATTCAAAGTTGGCATAACCTCAACGATTGCTGCCACTTTACTAGGCACCATGATTGCATTTGCCTTGGGGCGTTATAACTTCCGCGGTCGTTCCACCACAAACTTGTTGATTTTCCTACCTATGGCTACTCCTGAAGTCGTTCTTGGCGCTTCATTACTTTCCATGTTTATTAATATGAAAATTGGCGCTGGATTGATTCCGGTAATCATCGCACATATCATGTTTTGCATTTCATTTGTTGTGGTCACTGTAAAGGCTCGTGTTGCAAGCCTAGATCCCAAACTAGAAGAAGCTGCACGCGATCTCTATGCGAATGAATGGGAGACTTTTCGACGGGTGACCTTTCCCTTAGTCGCCCCGGGTATTGCTGCAGCGGCGCTATTAGCTTTCGCACTTTCTTTTGATGATTTTATTATTACTAACTTTAACTCGGGAACTGTCAATACATTTCCTGAATATGTATGGACGGCTTCACTGCGCGGAGTTCCCCCTCAAGCGAATGTAATTGGAACTCTAATGTTTGTAATTGCGATAGCTGCCGTATTTGCTGGTCAAATATTGAATAAGCGAAAGCAAGCTAAACGTTAATGACAAATATCGGAAATATGTATGGCCCTAACTTCACATTTCTTGGAATTCCGGCATGCGAT
>JBDKIY010000027.1:0-14667 GCA_039796875.1 Actinomycetota bacterium | reverse complement strand
ATTTCTCGTGGAGCGCATATGCGCCGACATCGGTTAGAGATGCGAC
Organism: Actinomycetota bacterium; assembly: GCA_039796875.1. GTDB lineage: Bacteria > Actinomycetota > Actinomycetes > Nanopelagicales > Nanopelagicaceae > MAG-120802. The sequence goes on along the minus strand of JBDKIY010000027.1, from coordinate 14,621 downwards.
TTGGTCAATAACCACACGTAGCCGCTCTTTATCGGTGTTCGCTTTATTCCATTCTTGAAGGAAGAAACTCTCCAAACTTGCTGGTGCCTGGGCAAGTACCGCATCAACCAGCTCGCTAATAACTTGCTGTTGCTTGGCATACCGTTCTTGAGACTTTTCCGCGCGAATAATGTAAAAACCAGCCATAGATTTCAGAAGAGCCACCTCAACCTTTTGCGCACGTGGCACCAATAAATTTGCGCTGTAACGGACCAAATCTCCATCTCCATAGTGATATCTGGTTTCGCGTTCAGCGGCCAAGGCAAATCTTCCAATCAACTGGCTAGTTAAATCCTTCAACTGGGCCAGATGGCGATGGCTGCGGTCAAACTCCTTAGGCCAACAAGAGAGATTTCGTAATGAAGAAAGCGCCTCCTCCGCTTCCTGAACAGTTAAGTCAGGCAAATAATCCTTTACCGCAGTTTCATAAAGTGAAGCAATGTCTTTCTCAATATCTGCTAGTTGAATCTGCCCCGTTACTAATGCATCCTCTAGATCATGAACTGAGTAAGCAACATCATCCGACCAATCCATTATCTGCGCCTCTATACAGGTCTTGCCTTCTGGCGCAGACTGCCGAACCCAATCGAAAATTACTTGATCGTCTTCGTAAACTCCGAATTTTCGCGCATTCTCAATTGAGCTCCAAGGATATTTCGTAGCAGCATCTAAAGTAGAACGAGTTAAATTTAATCCGACAGATATTCCATCTGCGTCAACTGTCTTTGCTTCAATTCTGGTTAACAATCTAAAACTTTGGGCATTTCCTTCAAATCCACCAATTTGATTAGCGACTTTTGCTAAAGCTTGCTCTCCATTATGTCCAAATGGCGGATGTCCTAAATCATGAGCCAAACATGCACTTTCCATTAAATCCGGATCAGCACCTAAAGCTGCACCCAATTCACGACCTACTTGAGCGCACTCCAATGAATGAGAAAGGCGAGTTCTTGGAAAATCACTGGCCCAAGGGACCGCAACCTGCGTTTTTGCCGCCAATCTTCGCAGTGCAAAGGAATGAATAATGCGCGCTCTATCGCGGGCAAACTCAGTTCTGCCCTTTCGCTTGGCTGGCTCATCTAAAAATCTTTCACGATCAAAATCAGAGTAAGCATGATTCTCGTGAGCAGGGCGCAGGACCATAGTGTTCTTAGGCTACTTCTTCATCCGACATTCACGCGAGATGATCGCTAATGTGAATTCCTCGACGACCCAAGGTTACATAAGCCAAATAAGCACCGGTTTCCCGCATTAGATACTTAAATCCAACTTTTTCCAGGCTCGCAATTCCAACTTTGGTAGGAGAGCAAGAGGCCACAAATCCCTGATCATTTGCCATCGTCATAGATCGCAAGCAGTGATATGGATCAGTAACAATTATTATGTCTTTGATTTCATTTTCTTGTTTGGATTTCTTTATGGCTTTTGAAAATGCTTTGATGCTTCGAAATGAATCTCTGCCATAAGGCACTTCAATCACGGCAGATCTTGGGATTTTGTTTTTGATCAACCAATTTCTTGCAGCACGTGCCTCTGTAAATCTATCACCAGGTGCGCCGGCACCTAGAGTATAAATTTTTGGCGCAAAATTACTGTTGTAGATTCTGGCTGTCTCTTTTAATCGAGCAGTTAAAACTTCACCAGGTCTACCATCTAATTGAGCTGCACCCATAACAACAATGGCATCCGCCTTGCGAATCGTTTCATTGTTTGCCGTGTACCAAGTTTTTGCCAAAGCCCAAGTTGGCACTACTAAAGCGACCAACAGCAGAAAGGTTATAAATCGAAATGCAATCTTAAATAAAAACATCAGCCACCTGATCCAGAATCAGATCCATCAACACTTACCAACTCCTCTGGGTCATCCAGCCAACCTTGCGGAAGAGTTACTGCGCGTCCATGACTTGTTCTGCCCCGCGGAGCATCTCCAATCGCCTCTGGATAGGGTTGATCTACCAGCTGATCCAAAAGTTTTCGCAGCTCTGCAAGTGAGGAAACCATTCCAAATTCAGATCTCATACCCCCTTCGACACGAAATCCTTTTAGATACCAAGCCATATGTTTACGTAAATCTCGACAAGCGCGATGTTCATCCTGGAAATAATTAACGAGTAGTTGAGCATGTCGCCAAAGCACTTCACGCACTTCAAACAATGTAGGAAGTGGGCGTTCTCCCTCGCCATTAAAGGCGCGCACTAAATCAGCAAAAAGCCAGGGTCTGCCAAGGCATCCCCTACCAACCACAACGCCGGCGCAGCCAGTCTCGGCAACCATTTGTACGCCATCTTTACCTGACCAGATATCGCCATTGCCTAGCACTGGAACCCCAGTGGGTGCGAGGTGCTCCACCAAATTCTTTATCTTCGACCAATCAGATTTTCCTTCGTAAAACTGAGCTGCAGTTCTAGCATGCAAGGCAACCCAAGCTACTCCGATGTCTGCCGCAATTTTGCCGGCATCTAAGTAAGTTTCATGTTCACTATCAATTCCCACGCGCATTTTCACCGTTACCGGAATTTGGTATTTCCCTGCTGTGTTTACCGCAGCTGAAACTAACGATGCAAAAAGTCTTCTTTTATAGGGAAGCGCTGATCCGCCACCTTTTCTGGTTACCTTGGGAACAGGGCAACCGAAATTCAAATCGATGTGATCTGCTAAATCCTCTTTGCCAATCATCTCGACTGCACGTTCTAGATCTATTGGGTCTGTGGCGTAAAGCTGAACAGATCTTGGTGACTCTCCCTCGCCTGGAATTATCATGCGCATGGTTTCTTCATTTCGCTCCGTCAATGCTCGTGCAGTAACCATTTCCGAAACAAACAAACCGGCGCCCTGCTCACGACACAATAATCGAAACGCAGAGTTAGTGATGCCAGCCATTGGAGCCAGAACGACTGGAACCGTGAGATCTAAACCGCCACCACGAATTGGAAGATGAAGCGGTTTTATATCTAACAACCGAGAAGTCGAGGTGCTAACCATGACTCGACCTGATCAATACTGATTCGCTCTTGTTTCATCGAATCTCTCTCACGGATGGTAACCGCATCATCTTCTAAAGATTCGAAATCAATTGTTATGCAGTAAGGCGTACCAATTTCATCTTGTCTGCGATAACGACGGCCAATTGCGCCAGCATCATCAAAATCAACATTCCAATTTTTGCGAAGTGTTGCTGCTAAATCCCGGGCCTTCGGTGACAAATCTGCGTTTCTAGATAGAGGAAGCACAGCCACTTTCACTGGAGCTAGGCGGTGATCAAGCTTTAATACGGTGCGCTTTTCCATCTCGCCCTTCGAATTTGGTGCCTCATCCTCTGTGTAGGCATCCATTAAGAAGGTGAGTGCGCAGCGATCAACGCCAGCCGCAGGCTCGATTACATACGGGAACCAGCGTTCATTACTTTCCTGGTCAAACCAAGAGAGGTCTTTTCCGGATTTTTCCGAATGTGCTTTTAGGTCAAAATTTGTGCGGTTTGCAATACCTTCCAGCTCTCCCCACTCAGTGCCAGTAAATTCAAATTTGTACTCGATATCAACGGTGCGCTTTGAATAGTGAGAGAGCTTTTCTTTTGGATGCTCAAATAATCTCAAACGATCAGGATTAATACCCAAATCAATGTACCAAGCTAGTCGAGTATCAATCCAGGTTTGATGCCACTGTTCATCTGTTCCTGGTACAACAAAAAACTCCATTTCCATCTGCTCAAACTCACGGGTGCGGAAAATAAAATTGCCCGGAGTAATTTCATTTCGAAACGATTTACCGATTTGTCCGATACCAAATGGTGGTTTCTTGCGAGCAGTTGTTGCGACATTATCAAAATTGATAAAAATGCCTTGAGCAGTCTCTGGTCTCATGTATGCAAGTCCAGACTCATCTTCGACCGGTCCAAGAAATGTTTTTAGCAAACCAGAAAACTGACGAGGTGTTGTGAATTTTCCTTTGTTGCCACAGTTAGGACAGTTAACTTCATCTAGTGATTGAGGTTTGCGATTGTGCTTGGCTTCAAAAGCTTCTTCCAAGTGATCGGCTCTGTAACGCTTATGACAATCGGTGCACTCCGTTAGCGGATCAGAGAAAGTCTCAACATGTCCAGATGCTTCCCAAACTTCACGTGCCAAAATGACGCAGGAGTCGAGACCAACTACATCTTCACGACCCATGACCATTGACTTCCACCATTGGCGCTTTACATTGTTTTTTAACTCCACACCTAGTGGGCCGTAATCCCATGAGGCGCGCAATCCGCCATAAATTTCCGATGACGGATAAACAAATCCGCGACGCTTTGCTAAACCAACAATTGTTTCTAAACGATCTTGTGCCATGGTGTTCTCCATCCGGCTGGCTGTCGGCGGTGCGCACCGGTCGCAGCAATCTCACCTTTGATGATGACGGCTGGGCGCAGAGCTCAATTTTAGCCCCCAACTACGCTCAACTTAAGCCTATTTTTGAAAATGAAAATCATTTTCATTTTCTGCTATCGTGCCGGTATGAATCTCGCCATCATTCTCGCCGCTGCCACCGCCCTCGCCACCGCTGCTGGAGGTTTACTTGCGCTACGCGCCAAAGATCGCCTGCATCTGGTGCTTGGACTCGCCGCCGGTTTATTGCTTGGACTCGTCGCCTTTGATTTATTGCCGGAAATATTCTCGATGTCACATTCAGAAATTCTGGGCGCGCCTGCTGTTTCGATCGCCCTAGTTTCGGGATTTTTATTGCTTCACATTTACGAACGAGCTTTTGGGTCGCATGAACCAGCAGAATCTGAGTACGGGCATGATCATGAACATTCAATCAATGTTGCCGGCGGACTTGGCGCACTTGCAATGGGTGGCCATGTATTTCTAGATGGTTTAGCACTTGGTGTTGCATTTACGATTGATGAAAAACTGGGAATTGCTGTATTCGTCGCACTCCTAGTTCATGCATTTAGCGATGGCTTGAATACTGTTTCACTTCTAATAAAGAGCGGTAAGTGGACCAAGAAAGGCGTTTGGCTTTTAGGTGTTGATTCCCTGGCTCGCATTAGCGGTGCTGCACTTGGAACTTCACTGGCACTTAATGAAAACTTTACTTCAATTTATTTGGCTGCCTTCTCGGGAATTCTCATATATCTCGCTACCAGCCACATCCTTCCAGAAGCACATGCTCGACATGCTTCTCGATGGACTTTGGTTGCCACAATCATTGGTGTTGTAATTATGTGGGCCTTAGTAAGTCAGTTGCATGGACTTCATAATCACACAGATGACACTCATGTTGAACATGAATTAGAAGACCACAATCACAATGAATAAATCTGAAATTAAAGTTATCGGAGTGCTTGAAAGAGTTGGTGGTTTTGCCTCTGCGCAAGAGCTCTATCAAATGCTCCAAAGAGGCGGGGAATCAATCGGTTTAACCACCGTTTACCGCGCTTTGCAGTCCCTTGTGAGTGACAAAATCGTGGATCAGCTGCGCCGAGAAGATGGTGAGGCTATTTATCGATTATGCGGCGATAACCACCATCACCATTTAGTTTGTAAACAGTGTGGATCTACCGTTGAAATCGAGGGAAGTGCAATAGAACGTTGGACCAAATCAATCGCTGAAGAACATGGTTTTCGCGAAGTTGGTCATACCGCAGAAATCTTTGGCATTTGCCCTAAGTGCTAATCAAAAATTGGGCCGACAGTGCGACTGCGTTTAATCTCAAAAAATCCAGGATAGCTCGCAACACCCACAACACCATCCCATAGTTTTCCAGCTTCCTCACCCTTGAGAGCTGGTGAAATTACCGGACCAAAGAAAGCTACGCCGTTAACAGAAATGATTGGAGTTCCAACATCATTTCCAACTAGAGAAATTCCTCTTTCATGGCTTTCGATAATCATCGCATCCAACGATTCATCATTCATGGCGAGTGAAAGTTCAGTACTTAATCCGACTTCAGCTAGTGCTGAGGTAAAAAGCTCCTGAGAGACCTTTTCTTTCTTAAGGTGAATCCGTGAGGATATTGCGGTGTACAGAGGCAGAGTAACCTCTGTGCCGTTTTGCTTCTGAGCGGCGGCAATCACTCGGGTGCAGTGCCAAGATGGCGCTAATTTCGCCTTGTACTCTTCAGAGATATCTTTATCACGATTTAGGTGGGCTAGTGAAAATAAATTCCACTGCACAGAAATATCCCTCACTTTTTCAACCTCAAGAATCCATCTAGAGGTCATCCAAGCCCATGGACAAAGCGGATCAAACCAAAATTCAGCCTTTGTTGCCATGTTCAAGCCTTTCCAAAACGTCGGTTTCGATCTGCGTAAATCTCTATCGCTTTCCAGAGTGTTTCACGAGTTACATCGGGCCACAAAACATCCATAAATACCATTTCGGCGTAAGCGGATTGCCAAATCAAGAAGTTTGAGGTTCTCTGCTCGCCTGAAGAGCGTAGGAACAAATCAACATCCCGCATTTTTGGCTCATCTAAATACTTGGCAAAGACTTTTTCATTGATTTGATCCGGCTTTAATTTTCTACGAGCGACATCCTGGGCCAGCTTGGTAGCTGCATCAGCAATCTCTGCTCTGCCGCCGTAGTTGACACACATATTTAAAGTTAGAACTTTATTTTTTGCGGTTAACTCTTCAGCAATTTCTAACTCTTCAATTACCGATTTCCAGAGTTTTCGAGGTCTACCGACCCAGCGCACTCTAACTCCCATGCGATGCATTTCGTCGCGTCGCCTTCTAATGACATCGCGATTAAAACCCATAAGAAATTTCACTTCATCAGGAGATCTGCGCCAATTCTCGGTGGAAAATGCAAAGGCAGATAGCTCTTTAACACCAATTTGGATAGCACCTTCAACCACATCAAATAAGGCGCTCTCTCCCTTTTCATGCCCTTTAGTTCGCGGCAATCCCCTCTTTTTAGCCCATCTCCCGTTGCCATCCATCACCAATGCAACATGTTGTGGAACTTTGTCTTTAGGTAACTTTGGTGGCTTCATGAACTTGCTCTTTCCACCATTGGCAAGGAACGCAATCCTTTTTCTAAATGCCACTGTAAATAAGCGGCCACGAGGCCTGATGCTTCTCGGCGATGTCGCAGCTCGCTGACATCAGCGCTATCCCAGTCGCCGGTAAGTAAATCCGACATAAGGCGCAAAGTTTCAATTGAAGGCGTTGCTGAGGCAGAAGGTTTGCAGTTAACACAAACTGAGCCGCCGCCTACTAAAGAGAAGTACTTATGTGGCCCCGGCGCCTCACAACGAGAACAAATAGTCATTGATGGTGCATAACCCGCAATTGCTAGCGAGCGCAGTAAATAAGCATCAAGAATTAGTGATGGATCATGCGACTCATGAGACAGTGCTTTTAGCGCACCAGTTAACAATAAGAACTGCTGTCGTGATGGCTCACCTTCATTAGAGGTAAATCTTTCTGCAGCTTCCAAAATCGCTGAGCAAATAGTCCATTTTTGATAATCATGAGAAATCACATCACCAAAATTCTCTAAACTTTCAACTTGCGTTACAACATCAAATGTTTTGCCGGTGTAGAGCTGGATGTCAACAAAACTTGCCGGCTCTAATCGCGCGCCAAACTTGGACTTGGTCCTGCGAACGCCTTTTGCCACAGCCCTAATTCGTCCATGCTCACGACTTATCATCGTCACAATACGATCGGCTTCACCCAATTTTTGGGTGCGAATAACTACCGCCTGATCCCGATACAAAGCCACGAGCACAAGGTAATTGAAACTACTTGCGAAGTGCGCGATTTACCGCCGAAATCACCGCTTTTAATGAAGCTGTGGTGGTGGAAGGGTCGATTCCAACACCCCAATAGGTTCCACCATTTACGGTGCACTCCAGATATGCCGCCGCGTTGGCGTCGCCACCAGAACTCATCGCATGTTCATAGTAATCAGCCACTTGTACATCAACACCGTGAGATTGCATAACATGACAGAAAGCAGAGATAGGGCCATTTCCTTCTCCGGAGAGAGTAATGGTTTCCTTGTTATCAAGAAGTTCAACACTTAGCATCACATTCTTGTCTGCAGAGCTGCTTTGAGTAAGTCCCACAAATCTAAAGCGTCCCCATTGATTGTCTTCCGCAGGCAAGTATTCATCAACGAAGATGTTCCACATTTGTTCAGGGAAAACTTCCCCACCTTGATCATCGGTGTGGCCTTGGATAACCTGACTAAACTCAATCTGTAATCTTCTTGGAAGATCAAGTTGGTGTTCTGTCTTCATAATGTATGCAACTCCACCTTTGCCGGATTGAGAGTTGACTCTAATAACAGCTTCGTAGGAGCGACCGATGTCCTTTGGATCTATCGGCAAATACGGAACAGCCCAGGTGAAATCATCTATTTGTTGTCCGGCTGCTTTTGCGTCATTGGCTAGATGTTCAAAACCCTTCTTTATTGCATCTTGATGCGAACCACTAAATGCGGTGAAAACTAAATCTCCTCCATATGGGTGACGCTCTGGAACCCTTAATTGATTTGCATATTCCACCGTGCGGCGAATTTCAGGGATATCACTGAAATCAACCATGGGATCAATACCGTGGCTCAGTAAATTCAACCCAAGGGTTACCAAGCAAACATTTCCAGTTCGCTCACCATTTCCAAACAAAGTACCTTCAATGCGATCTGCGCCCGCTAAATATCCCAATTCAGCAGCAGCGACACCTGTTCCGCGGTCGTTGTGTGGGTGCAAACTCAAAACGATACTGTCGCGATACTTAAGGTTTCGGTGCATCCACTCGATTGAGTCCGCATAGACATTCGGGGTTGCCATTTCAACTGTAGCCGGCAGATTGATTATGGATTTCCACTCAGGAGTTGGTTGCCAAACATCATTTACAGCGTTACATACCTCAAGTGCGAACTCTAATTCCGTTCCAGTGTAGGACTCTGGTGAGTATTCAAATGAGATTTTTGTGCCCGGGACCGTCGTCATTAACTCTTTGCATAATTTGGCGCCTTCAACCGCAATTTTCTTTATGCCCTCTTTATCAAGACCAAAGACCACGCGGCGTTGCAAAGTTGAAGTGGAGTTGTAAAGGTGCACGACAGCTTGTTTTGCGCCAACTAAGGATTCATAGGTGCGTCTGATTAGATTTTCCCGGGCCTGAGTTAAAACTTGAATCGTCACATCTTCAGGGATTAATCCATCTTCAATAATTTTTCTAACAAAATCAAAATCAGTTTGGCTGGCACTTGGAAAACCGACTTCAATTTCCTTGTAGCCCATCTTCACTAAAAGATTAAACATCGCTAATTTACGTGGCACATCCATTGGATCAATTAATGCTTGATTACCATCACGTAAATCAACGGAACACCACTGAGGGGCTTTAGTCATTTGTTTTTCGGGCCAGGTGCGATTACTTAAAACAACGGGAACAAAAGAGCTATAACGCGCTTTGGGCATCTTGGAAGGTTTTTGTACTGGGAAATTCACTTAACTACTCCTTAAATCGAAATGGGTTGAACCGGATTAATTGACCGGCTCGGCAAAACCCCGCAGCGAGGAGACCGGTTAATTGGCCTCGCCACGGCAGCGAAGAAGGAGTGTGTTCAGAACTAGCAATTCGCTGCGTTTCATGAAGACAGATTACCTAAGTGTTTAGAGAACTGGCAAGTATCGATCAAGCTCAAATGCGGTTACCTGCTTTTGATATTCCTGCCATTCCGCCCGCTTGTTGCGAAGGAAGTACTCAAAAACATGCTCGCCTAATGTTTCGCGCACCAATTGGCTCTTTTCCATTTGAGAGATAGCTTCATTTAGGTTCGCGGGCAAAGTCTTGGGATCTGAGATTTTTTCTAATTGGTAATTCTCTTCAACTCCCTTTAGGCCAGCTGCAATTGTGACCGCGAAAGCCAGATATGGATTACATGCAGAATCCGGAGCTCTGAATTCGATTCTGGTGGAGTTTTCCTTTTTTGGCTTATACATAGGAATTCTGATCATGGCATCGCGATTTTCCTTGCCCCAGGAAATCTTTGCTGGAGCTTCTCCCCCGCCATGAATTCTCTTATAAGAGTTAACCCATTGATTTGTGACCGCAATAAATTCAGGTGCATGCTTAATAATGCCGGCAATAAAGGAGCGGCCTACATCAGATAACTGATCATCTCTGCCAGCTTCATAAAATGCATTTTTTTCTCCTTGGAATAGGGAGAAGTGAGTGTGCATTCCTGATCCCGCATGCTCTGTAAATGGTTTTGGCATGAAGGAGGCATGGAATCCTTGATCAAGTGCCACCTCTTTAATTGTGTGACGAAATGTCATGATGTTGTCGGCGGTACTTAAAGCATCTGCATATCGCAAATCAATTTCCTGTTGTCCAGGTGCGCCTTCATGATGGCTAAATTCAACTGAAACCCCCATGGCCTCGAGCAATGTAATTGCTTGCCTACGGAAGTCATGTCCGACAGCGGTCGGGGTGTGATCAAAGTAGCCACCGGAATCAACTGGCGTAGGTTTTACACCTTCGACCGGAGCATCTTTAAATAAGAAGAATTCGATTTCTGGATGGGTGTAACAGGTGAATCCCATTTCAGCCGCTTTATTAAGCGTTCTCTTTAAAACATTTCGTGGATCAACGGGTGAAGGTGTGCCATCAGGCAGAGTTATGTCGCAGAAAATTCTCGCCGCACCTGGTTTTTCAGTGCGCCACGGCAGTATTGAAAATGTAGCTGGATCTGGTTTTACCAACATGTCTGATTCAGTTCCGCGCGCGAATCCTTCAATTGCAGAACCATCAAAACCAATTCCTTCAGCAAAGGCGTTCTCTAACTCTGGCGGCGCAATCGCTACCGACTTCAAGAAGCCCAGAACATCTGTGAACCAAAGGCGCACAAAACGAATATCGCGCTCTTCAAGGGTTCTAAGTACGAACTCTTGTTGTTTTACAAGCGAAGCTGAGTCTGAGCTAGAGGCTGACATGAGCGGAATTGTGCACTGCCTGAGTTACGGCCATGTTACAAAACCAGCTTATTTGAGCGGTCGGATGAGCTAAATTGAAAACATCTCCGAAGCATCGATATCGGTTCGTTCGGCGACGTCGCGGGTGACCACTGAGTTGGCGCTGATTCTTGCGCCAGAACCCACGGTGATATTTCCGAGAACTCTCGCGCCTGCACCAATGACAACATTGTCGCCAATAGTGGGATGACGTTTTCCATGATCAAAAGTTCGTGCACCCAATGTCACATCATGATAAATCATCACACCTTCGCCAACAACAGCCGTTTCACCAATGACAACACCCATACCGTGATCGATAAAAAATCTTCTACCGATTTTCGCACCTGGATGTATCTCTATACCCGTTGCAGCTCTAACCCAGTTTGAATATATACGCGCCAACAATTTAAAGCCGCGTCGCCAAAGTAAGTTAGCAACACGATAACCCCAGATGGCATGAACACCTGGATAAGTTAATGCGACCTCTAATCGATTACGCGCTGCAGGATCTCGCTGCAACGCGGCATCTAGATCTTCAATAATTCTTTTTATCACTTAAGCATCCATCAAATCTTGATAAAGAATTGTTGAAAGATAACGCTCACCAAAGGAAGGAATGATTACGACAATATTCTTGCCGGCAAATTCGCTTCGCTTAGCTACCTGCGCTGCAGACCAAAGCGCCGCTCCCGATGAAATTCCCGCCAAAATTCCCTCTTCAGCTGCAGCGCGACGCGCATACTTGACTGCATCTTCTGCAGCAACATCAATTACTTCGTCATAAACATTGCGATCCAAAATTGGTGGAATGAAGTTTGGTCCAATTCCTTGAATGGGATGGCCACCAGGATTTCCTCCATTAAGAATTGGCGAAGCAGCTGGTTCGACTGCGAAGATTTTTACCTCTGGTTTGCGTGACTTAAGCACCTGGCCAATTCCGGTGATTGTGCCTCCGGTTCCGATTCCAGCCACAACCGCATCAACCTGTCCATCGGTATCGCGCCAAATCTCTTCAGCTGTTGTTTTGCGGTGAATTTCTGGGTTCGCCTCATTTTCAAATTGGCGCACCAAAACCGCACCATTTGCGCCTAACTCTTCAGCTTTTGCCACAGCACCCTTCATGCCCTCTGAGGCTGGAGTTAAAACTAATTCAGCACCAAATGCGCGCAACAGAGCACGACGCTCTTTAGACATTGATTCCGGCATCGTCAAAATAGTTCTATAACCGCGTGCTGCGCCAACCATGGCTAGTGCAATTCCGGTGTTGCCCGATGTGGCTTCTACGATTGTTCCGCCCGGCTTTAATAGCCCGCTCTTTTCCGCAGCATCAACCATGGCGATTCCGATTCGATCTTTGACTGTGCTGGTTGGGTTATAAAACTCTAGCTTGGCAAAAACATTTGCTTGCGAGCCATCGGTGATGCGGTTTAGTTTAACTAAAGGGGTATTTCCAAAAACCTCGGTGATGTTGTTATAAATCTTCATTACATTCTCCTATAAATAAAAATTGGCTGGGTATAAGACTGCAAACTTATGCTGCGGAAAAAACAGCAGCGAATTACTTACAGCAGCCGCAGGAGTTTGCGCGGCCAAAATCGATTACGCGACGGCGGGTAAAGAACCACTGACGTATCGAAAACATGGTGGAATTTTAATAAATAATTAGAAATGCGCTAATTGCAAATAGTTTGCAATCTTTAATTGATAATCAGCGCTCTTTCCAGCGTGAGGTCATAGGCAGTCGGCGATCCTTACCAAATGCGATGGCAGAGACTTTGGGCCCAGGTGGATATTGCCTTCTCTTGTACTCGGCTCGATCTACCATGGCAATCACCTTGTCGACCAAAGCTTGATCAAATCCAGCCGCTACCAATGCGACGGCATCACCATTTTTGTCGACATATAAATCAAGCAGGCGATCTAGCAAAGGATATTCAGGCAATGAATCTGAATCCTTTTGACCTGGCCTCAACTCAGCGCTGGGCTCCTTAGTAATTGAACTCTCTGGGATTGGTGGAGTTTGGTTGTTTTTTTGGGCGTACTCGTTTCGCCATTTTGCAAGGTTCCAGACATCAACTTTGAAAACATCTTTGATTGGTGCGAATCCTCCAACCGCATCACCGTAAAGCGTGGAGTAACCAACAGCTAATTCAGATTTATTTCCGGTAGCCAAAATCAAATGTCCTTCTTGATTTGAGATTCCCATTAACAGCGAACCTCTTACTCGGGCCTGCACATTTTCTTCAGCTAGACCGGTTAATTCGGTGGCCGCCTTATAACTCTGCACGACGGGTTCGATCTCTATGACTCGGTATCCGATTCCAAGGTTTGCAGCCAACTCTTTAGCATCGGAAAGGGAGTGCGCCGATGAGTATTTGCTCGGCAGGGACACCCCAAAAACTCTTTCTTTGCCAAGGGCATCGCTAGCAATAGTTGCAACCAATGCCGAATCGATTCCGCCCGATAAACCCAATGCGACGGATTTGAAGCCATTTTTCAAAACGTAATCTCGCAGGCCCGTAACCAGCGCTGACCAAATCTCCTGCATATCGCCCATGCGCTCTTCTATTTGATTAACAGCAATTTCCGGAAGCAACTCCCCAGCTTCTTGCTCGCTAATAATCACATCTGGGGATGAAGAATTTACTGGCAATGCAATATCCACATAACTCAAGCGAGTTTCAAATTGTGCCGATCTCGCTATCAAATCACCATTTTGATTTACCACCAATGAGTCACCATCAAAAACTAAGTCATCTTGGCCGCCCACCATGTTTACATAAACCAAAGTTGCGCCGATCTGAGCAACCCGTTTTTTAACTAATGCCAGACGCGCATCATCTTTATTTCTTTCATATGGGCTGCCATTCGGAACCAAAACCAACCCTGGGTGACGTGACGCTAATTCAGAAACCGGCCCAACTTCCTGCCATATGTCTTCACAAATCGCTAGCCCGATATCAACACCTTTGAATCTGATCACCAAAGATTCGCTGCCTGGAGCAAAATTTCTAAACTCATCAAAGACGCCGTAATTAGGTAGGTGGTGCTTTACATATCGAGCCTTTACTGCACCATCATGAATGAGCGCCACAGCATTTAGGGGCTTGATTCCTTCATCGAGGTAACCAACTACGGCAAGTAAATCCCCTGCCCCGAGCTCCTTAAACTGCTTTGCTAATTCAGTAATTTTATTTTTCGAGGCTTGCATAAAAGCTGGACGCAGAGCCAGGTCCTCTACGGGATATCCATTCAATGCCATTTCAGGAAAAACGATTACATCAGCTTTATTTTCTAAAGCCTTTTTAACTTCGCCCTTTATTAATTCGGCGTTGCCCGCTAAGTCTCCAACGACAGGGTTGATCTGAGCCAGCGCTATTCGCAACTGAGTCATTCGGGCATTCATCTCGGCTCCCTTAATAGCTCCCTGTATAGGCACAGTTCAAGAGTACCGATAGACTTCAACTCATCATCCCGGGGACCGCAGGTGCGGCTTCGAGGAAAGGAACAAATGGCACGTTTTACGATTGCTGATCTTGCTGCCTGGAAAAAGGCGGGCAAGAAGTGGGCGATGCTCACCTCTTATGACTCTGTTACCGCATCGGTATTTGATGAG
>JBDKIY010000026.1:0-14934 GCA_039796875.1 Actinomycetota bacterium | reverse complement strand
ACTTTGTGATGATTTCTTTCTTCTCGGCAGGTGTTAATGCCATGGTCTAACTTCCTTTACATCTTTCACGAGGGCTCTCGGTCTTGTACACGAGTGCACACTTTCTCGTTTGAGGGTCAAAATCTACCAGCGGGTCTCGCATATCTAAAATCCAGCTCATTTCAGGCGTGAGAATGGGTCAACTTTCGTGCCTCATCGCAATCAATTTTCATCTGAACCAGCAAAGGATCAAGACCATCAAATTTAATGGTGTCACGAAGTCGCCAACCAAATTCCACTGTGGCCTCTTTGTCATATAAATCTAAATCATTTCTATCTAGTGCATATGCCTCAACCTGACGACCTCTAACGCCTTCAAATGTTGGGTTAGTTCCAATAGATATTGCTGCCGGCCATCTGTGATTCTCAACCGTCAACCAACCGGCATAAACACCATCTGAAGGAACAGTAGATTCTTCCGTTAAACCAATGTTCGCGGTTGGATATCCAATTGTTCTACCGCGTTTTTCACCGTGCACCACCGGACCAACTAATTGATGAGGTCTTCCTAAGAAGTTATTGGCAATTTCAATATTTCCAGCTTTGATTGCTTCTCTGATTCTGGTGGAAGAAACTACACCTCCAGAATTATTTAAAAGTGCCATGCCTACTGTTTTGAATTTAGATTGACTTTTTAAGTATTCCACGTTGCCTGCAGCTTGGGATCCAAAGGTAAAGTTTTCGCCAACCACGATTAGTTGTGGTTCAAAAATCGGAATTAGTACTTGATCTATGAACTCTTGCGGAGAAAGTTTAGAAAACTCTGCGGTGAAATTTAGGACCGCAACTGTAGATGCACCATGGGTAGCCAGCTGATGGACCCGATTCTTTATTGAAAGTAGACGAGTTGGGACTCTGTCGGGTGCAAAAATTGCGGTTGGATGAGGATCAAAAGTTAGAGCAGTAACCGGCATCCCTGAGTCAGCTGCTTGTTTAAGTATTTGCTGGTGGCCAATGTGAACGCCATCAAAAATACCCATTGCGACCGCTCCACCTTTGGTTGGAGTGCCGTGCCAAGAAATATCAGGAATAAATCTCATCGCCCTTATTCTTTCATGAAACAAATACCGATAAGGGTTGGGCGCCGTATTCGCGATTTTCGATAATCGCAGCTACTTCATTATTTGGAGCAATTGCCACGCCTACACCTGAGAAATCTGACTTAGTTAACGCTCTTCCAAACTTCAACTCTGCCATCTCGGAAACATCAATGTGGCGAATCGGCATTACTTGAGAAATCGCCTGACTTAAAGGTCTTACCTCGGGATTTTCTAACGTGGAGCAATCAGATAATTCAAAAGGGGCCACCAGGGTGCGTCGCAAAGCAATTAGATGGCCGCCAACGCCTAATTGCACGCCCAAGTCTCGAGCAATTGAACGAATGTATGTACCAGCCGAGCAAATAACCTCAATATCAATATCTACAAATTCATCTCTTCTAATTTCTAAGATATTCAAGGAATGGATTTCGATTTCTCGAGCCGGTATTTCAACATCTTTACCTTGCCGCACTAAATCATAAGCACGCTCCCCCGCAATTTTTATCGCTGAAACTTTGCTGGGCACCTGCATGATTTTTCCATTTTGACTTTGTAGAGCGGCGCGAATTTCCGCATCCGTTAATTCTTTTGTACTGGCGCTTGTTAAGAGTTCGCCTTCTTTATCATCCGTAGTAGTTGACTGACCGAGACGTATGGTTCCTAGGTAGCCTTTCTTGCCCTCCGTTATGTATTGCAGAAATTTAGTGGCGTTATTAATTCCCAGCACTAGAACTCCGGTGGCCATTGGATCAAGTGTTCCGGCATGACCAACTCTTTTGGTGCCCAGAGCTCTGCGCAGTTTTGCGACAACATCATGACTGGTAATTCCGGAGGGTTTATCGATAACTACAAACCCGTGTTGTGAGCTCATTCCGATTCGCGGATACGTGGTGTGCGATAAGGATTGGTGTCACTTATAGGAGATGCGGTGTCTCGAAGATGCGCAATTTCCTCATCATGTTTTCTAACCTGATCAAGCAACTCTTCAAAGTTGCGCGCTGTCTCAGATAAAGCATCTGCATAAAAAGCCAGTGACGGCGTAATGCGGGTGCCAAGTTCTCTGCCCACCTCTGTACGCAAAAGACCCTTAGCACTTTCTAATGCTTTAGCGGTGTTCTCGCGCGCCTCATCATCTCCTAAGACCGTGTAAAAGATGGAGGCCTGCTGTAAATCACCAGTAACGCGCACATCGGTGATGGTGATGAACCCCAATCGAGGATCTTTCACCTTTGATTCCAGCGCAGAAGCAATCACAACTTTAATGCGATCCGCCACCTTTGCTGCCCGATGTGAATTACCCATTACTTAAGCCCGCTTCTTTTCACGCATTTCAAATACTTCAAAGATGTCGCCGATCTGAATATCTTTGAATGATCCTACGCCGATACCGCACTCAAATCCTTCACGAACTTCAGTGGCATCATCTTTGAAACGTTTTAGTGACTCAATTGTTAGGTTGTCGCCAATTACGACGCCATCGCGGAGAATTCTCGCTTTGGCATTTCGCTTGATAACTCCTGAGGAAACCATTGAGCCTGAGATGATTCCGAACTTGCTGGATTTGAAGATCTCGCGAACTTCAGCGCTACCAATTGTGACCTCTTCATACTCTGGCTTGAGAAGTCCTTTGAGCGCCGCTTCAATCTCTTCGATTGCCTTGTAGATAACTGAATAGAAACGAATTTCTACCCCTTCTTCATCAGCGAAGATTGCGGTGTGTGCTTCAGGTTTTACATTGAAGCCAACAATTACCGCACCTGATGCAGATGCAAGAGTTACATCGCTCTTGGTAATCGCACCAACACCACGGTGGATAACGCGCAAATCAACTTCACTTCCAACATCTAATTGGACCAATGCATCTTCCAAAGCTTCAACTGAACCACTCACATCGCCCTTAAGAATTAGGTTTAGTGTGGTTACCTTGGACTTCTCAAGGAAGTCTTCAAGTGAAACCTTCTTGCGTGCCTTTGCAAGTGCAGCGTGACGCTCTCCTGCCTGACGCTTTTCTGCAATCTGGCGAGCTGTTCTGTCATCTGGCGCAACAATGAAACTATCGCCAGCACTTGGAACAGAGGTGAAACCTAAAACCTGTACCGGCCTTGAAGGGCCCGCGATTTCAACTGCGTGTCCAAATTCATCCATCATCGCTCGAACGCGTCCAAAGGCTGAACCCGCAACAATCGCATCTCCAACACTAAGAGTTCCACGTTGAACAAGGACTGTGGCTACTGGACCTCGACCACGATCTAGGTGAGCTTCGATTGCAACACCACGCGCATCATCATCATGAATTGCACGAAGATCGATAGCGGCATCAGCGGTCAAGAGAATTGCTTCCACCAAGTTGTCTATGCCAGTGCCTTTAGCTGCTGAAACATCAACAAACAATGTATCTCCGCCGTACTCTTCAGCAATTAAGTTGTATTCGGTCAACTGCTGACGAATCTTTGCAGGATTTGCACCTTCTTTATCTACTTTGTTCACCGCAACAACAATTGGCACATTTGCCGCTTGAGCATGGTTCAAAGCTTCAATTGTTTGTGGCATAACGCCGTCGTCGGCTGCAACAACCAAGACTGCAATGTCAGTTACCTTTGCACCTCGTGCACGCATAGCGGTGAAAGCTTCGTGACCTGGTGTATCAATAAATGTAATTGCGCGATTTACTCCAGCATGATCATGATGAATTTGATAAGCACCAATGTGCTGGGTAATTCCACCCGCCTCGCCTTTAACAACCTCTGTTTGGCGAATTGCATCAAGTAGTCGAGTCTTACCGTGATCAACGTGACCCATAACTGTTACCACTGGAGGGCGAACACTTAATTCATCTGGATTTACATCGGAGAGCTCTTGTTCGAGATTGATATCAAACTCTTCCAAGATTTCGCGGTCTTCATCCTCTGGTGAAACCACGGTGATCTTGTAACCAAACTCGCCGCCCAGAACATGCAATGTGTCCTCATCAACTGATTGGGTTGCGGTAACCATTTCACCTAAATGGAATAAAACTGAGACTAATGCCGCGGGATCTGCACCAATTTTTTCTGCGAAGTCGGCCAAAGATGCACCGCGACGTAAACGAATTGGCGTATATCCATCACCGCGTGGAACAACTGCACCACCAATGGTGGGTGCTTGCATGTTGTCTATTTCTTCGCGACGAGTTTTCTTGCTCTTGTAATTCTTTTTCTTACCGCCACCTTTTCCAAATGCGCCACCTGCACCAGGACGTGCGCCTTGGCCAGGACGTGGTGCGCCGAAACCGCCGCCGGGTCTTTGTGGACCGCCGGCACCTTGTCCGGGACGTGGTGCGCCTCCACCTTGAGTTCTATATGGTGAAGAAGAAGATGGTGCTCCAGCAAATCTTCCACCCGCACCTTGTGGTCGTTGTCCTGCATCTGGTCTTTGTTGTGGACGTGCTGCAAAACCTGGACGTACTGAACCAGGTCTTGGTCCTGACATTCCCGGTCTTCCATCACCCGGTCTTCCGCCAGCACCTTGTGGTCGTTGACCTGATCCTGCTCCACCTTGCGGTGGACGTGGTCCGCCTGCAGAAGTCCCAAATGGATTATTTCCAGGACGTGGAACTGGTCGTGGAGGACGTGGCATTCCTGCACCCTGAGTTCCAAATGGATTGTTACCCGCTTTTGGAATTGGTCTTGGCATTCCAGGAGTTGGTGTCGAAGTTGCAGCTGGCGAAACTGTTGGTTTTGGTAGATCTGATGGAGAAGAAACTTCGGGAGCAGCGCTTGAAGTTGGAGTAGTTGATTCTTCAACCTCTGGGGCAGGAGATTTTTTCGCAGCAGCTTTCTTAGCTGGTGCTTTCTTGGCAGGTTTTTCTGCAGCCGCTGGTTTTACTGCGGGTGGGTATTTTTCTAAGAACTTACGAACCACTGGCGGTTCAACAGTTGATGATGCGGAGCGAACAAACTCGCCCATCTCTTGGAGTTTTGCAAGAACATCCTTGCTCTCCATACCTAAATCTTTTGCTAACTCGTAAACGCGGACCTTTGCCACTTTTCTCCTTTTGTGGCCCCACGTTTACAAAAATAAAACGCGAAGCCTAAATTGACCTACTCATGATTGTTTGATGCTCATTTGTGTGCCATTGCCTTAGACCTAGCTTTCGCTCCTGTTGGAGATTTATGAGGTAAATCCTCACGGTGCAACGATACCCCTGCGACCTTTATTTAGGAAACTACCGGCTCGCTAGGGACTCCGTCAGAGTGGATATCAATACGCCAGCTGGTAAGCCGAGCGGCAAGACGAGCGTTTTGACCATCTTTGCCGATTGCCAATGAGAGCTGGTAATCCGGAACAACTACCTTGGCCGAGCGAGTATCTGCATTTACAACTTCAACACTGGTAACTCGAGCGGGAGCTAGAGCGTTACCAACATACTCCGCTGGATCTTCCGACCAATCAACGATGTCAATTTTTTCACCATGCAGCTCATCCATCACAGCTCTGGCTCTTGCGCCCATGGGTCCAATTAATGCACCTTTTGGACTAACGCCAGCACGATGTGCACGAACAGCAATCTTGCAACGATGACCAGCTTCGCGAGCTACACCCATGATTTCAACTATTCGTTCCCGAATTTCTGGAACTTCTAGAGCGAACAATTGTTTTACTAACGCAGGATGGCTGCGCGATAACAAAACCTCAGGTCCTTTTTGTCCCTGCTTAACATCAACTACAAAGCACTTTATGCGATCACCGTGATTGTAAATCTCACCCGGTACCTGTTCGTGTGGCGGGATTTTTCCTTCTACCCGACCCAAATCAATGTAAACCATTTTCTTATCTCGACCCTGTTGTATGACACCTGAAACGATGTCACCGACATTTGCGCTGAACTCACCAACAATTTCTAGATCTTTAGATTCACGTAGCTTCTCTTTAATGATTTTACGAGCAGTTGAGGAGGCAATACGGCTGAATCCTTCAGGTTCGTCAATGACTTCATCAATCTTTTCGCCATCTGGTCCGAATACTGGAATTATTATTTTTATCTCGCCTGTTAATCGATCCAAACGAGCATGAGCGAAAGGTTTAGCACCTTCCATTTCGTTATAGGCGGTCTTAACTGCAATCTCAATCGCAGTTATTAATTTATCTAATGGAATATCGCGATCTAGAGTTAGA
This sequence comes from Actinomycetota bacterium, assembly GCA_039796875.1. Lineage (GTDB taxonomy): Bacteria > Actinomycetota > Actinomycetes > Nanopelagicales > Nanopelagicaceae > MAG-120802. The sequence continues at coordinate 8,701 of JBDKIY010000026.1, read as the reverse complement.
GCTTCAAGAACTTTCATATCGACATTCATAGCTATTTGACCTCCTTGCGATTGAACTCAACTTCAATTTGTGCCCGAGATACATCACCAAAATTCACGTTAATTAACTCTTTGCCCAAATCCAGTTTTACTTCATTTTCTAGAACTTCTGTAATTCGACCAAGGTATTTCTCGCCCTCTTTTGGCGTGATTTTTACCAAGCGCCCTACATTCTTCTTCCAGTGCCTAGGCAGAGTTAATGGGCGGTCTACGCCAGGTGTTGTTACCTCTAGAGTGAAGGGCATCTCTCCCATTTGAGAGTAGGTATCGAGAATTGCTGAAATATCCTTGGAAACAACAGTTACCTCATCAAGAGATGGATTTGAAGCTTCTCGATCAATTACAACGGAAACTAAACGTCTTTTCCCAACCGGAGTTACTGTGACCTCTTCTAAGACAAATCCTGTTCCTGTAACAACAGGGGTTAGAAGATCAGTTAAATTATTTGCAAGTGACATCTTTACCAGCCTTATTTAGTTGTTGTTAAGTTGTGGTGCGAACTCTACCGGAAAATCTACCCTTTTAAAAATGTGTCAAAGCCCAGACGAAGTATCAAAATTGAAGTCACAATTAGGAAGACCTTTCGAATTAATTCAGAGCCACCTTTAACCGCCCAGCGTGCGCCAAGAAAACCACCGGTGATATTTCCAATCGCCATGGTTAGACCCAGCATCCACATGATCTGAGAATTAATTCCAAAGACCGTTATTGCCCCTAAGTTTGTTGAGAGATTTACTATCTTCGCAGTTACTGAAGCCTGTAAGAATGCGAAGCCCAATAAGGCGACCAAAATCAACATTAAAAATGAACCGGTACCTGGGCCAAATATTCCGTCATAAAATCCAATTACCAGTCCAACTAAAGCACCCATTCCTATTTGATGGTGTCTGGCAAAACGAAAGTTCTCTGACAGGCCTAACTCTTTTTTGCGCCAGGTATAGAGAGCAACAATTATCAATAGCACCAAAATGATGGGACGAAATGCCTCTTTAGGAATACGCGTTGCAACGCTGGCTCCCAAACCCGAACCTACAAATGCTGGGAGTGCCATTGCAAAGGCGAGCTTGAAATCAGGTTTTACTTTCCTTAAATAAGAAGCGGTCGCCCCCAAAGTCCCCAGGAAAGATGGGAGTTTGTTAGTTCCTAGCAAAATTGAAGGCGCGGTATTTGGCATAGATATCAAAAGTGATGGAAGTTGAATTAAGCCGCCACCGCCTGCAATGGAATCGACAAAGCCGGCAAATCCCGAGGCCAGTACAAGAAAGATAATTACTTCTAGCGATACTTCCATCAAATTAAACCAGGTTTATTAACCGAGAAGTCCAACAAGATGTGGCACCAAATCTCCAACCGGTAGCTCTGACTTCTCTCCTGATTTACGGATACGGAATTCAACTTTTCCTTCTTGTAATCCTTTACCAAAAATAACAATGTAAGGATTTCCGATTAATTCGGCATCTTTAAATTTAACTCCAGGACTCGCGTCACGACGATCATCTAACATGACAGAGATTCCTTTTGCTTCGAGCTGAGTGGCTGTCTCTAAAGCCAAATCAAATGGTGCATCCTCTTTACCGGTTGCAACGATGTGAACCTTGGCAGGCGCAATCTCCTCCGGCCAGATTAATCCGATTTCATCATGACTTTGTTCGGCAATAGCTGCAACAGCTCTCGAAACGCCAATTCCATAAGAACCCATGGTGACTACTCGCGCTTTGCCTTCTTTATCTAATACCGTTAAATCAAGCGCCTGTGCATATTTACGTCCTAATTGGAAAATATGACCAATCTCGATAGCGCGATCAATAACGACCGCGGTGGAACACTTAGGACAGGAGTCCCCTTCGCGAACCTCGGCTGCTTCAATAAAGCCGTCAACATTGAAATCTCTTCCATGGGTTACATATCGCATATGTTTATTTTTTTGATTTGCCCCAGTAATCCAATGAGATCCAACCTGAACCCGAGGATCTGCGTAAAGCTTTAATCCGAACTTCTTCGCATCCTGCGGTCCAACGTAACCTTTAACTAACTCAGGTCGCTTTGCAAAATCTGCATCTTCAAATAATCGCAGTTCCTGTACTCCATGCAGATTTGCCTCTAGTCGCTTTAGATCAACCTCGCGATCACCTGGAACCAGAACCGAAATCGGATGACCATCGGCCATTAACAAAACATTTTTTAGAGTATCTGAAGCAGAGATATTTGCGTTGTATTTCTGATTCATGACATCAACTAGAGAATCAATGGTTGGGGTATCTGGAGTATCCAGAATTTCCATCTCTGGGGCGGCGGCAAACTCTTTGCTAGAAACATTGGTGATCATCGCTTCTACGTTTGCGGCATAACCACAACTTGGGCAAAGCACATAAGTGTCTTCGCCGGTAACACATGGAGCCAAAAACTCTTCAGATTTTGAACCGCCCATTGCGCCGGAAACAGCTGAAACGATATTGAACTTCAAACCAAGGCGATTAAATGTTGAGATGTAGGCCTCTCGATGTTTTTGATAAGAAACTTCAAGACCGGCATCATCTAGATCAAAAGAATAGGAATCTTTCATTACAAACTCGCGGCCTCTAATAATTCCGCTGCGCGGTCTTGCTTCATCACGATACTTGGTTTGAATTTGATAGATGGAAAGGGGTAAATCTTTGTGAGAGGAGTACTCCCCTTTAACCATCAAGGTGAACATCTCTTCATGCGTTGGGCCTAATAGATAATCCGTTCCTTTACGGTCTTGCAATCTAAATAAAGCCGGCCCGTACTCTTCCCAGCGATTTGTGCGTTCGTAAGGATCTTTGGGTAGTAATGCTGGAAAGTGAACCTCTTGAAATCCGGCGCTATCCATCTCTTCACGAATGATGCGCTCAACATTTCTCAGAGCTATAACACCCAATGGCAACCAAGAGAAAATTCCAGCAGCTATCGGGCGAATGTAACCCGCACGGACTAATAACTTATGGCTAGCCACAGCGGCATCGGATGGGTCATCACGTAGGGTTCGTAAAAATAGAGATGACATCCGCAACATGCGGCGTAGCCTAGCGAATTACTTAACGTTTACTGATGGTTCTCCGGATTCGACACCGGCGGCTTCCATCTCTTCTGCAAGACGCATCGCTTCTTCGATGAGAGTTTCAACTATTTGCGCTTCTGGAACAGTCTTGATGACTTCACCCTTAACAAATATTTGGCCTTTGCCATTTCCAGAGGCAACACCAAGATCAGCTTCACGGGCTTCGCCGGGTCCATTTACTACGCAACCCATTACCGCAACACGTAGTGGAACTGTCATCCCTTGTAAACCAGCTTGTACTTTTTCCGCCAACGTATAGACATCAACCTGAGCACGACCACAAGATGGGCAGGAAACTATTTCAAGTTTACGTTGGCGCAGATTTAGAGATTCCAAAATAGAGATTCCAACTTTTACTTCTTCTACTGGCGGTGCAGATAAGGAAACGCGAATAGTGTCGCCAATTCCTTCTGCCAATAAGACACCAAATGCCGTTGCGGATTTGATGGTGCCCTGGAATTGCGGACCGGCCTCTGTGACTCCCAGGTGTAATGGGTAATCACACTTTTGCGCGAGCAAGCGATATGCCTTAACCATTGTTACTGGATCGTGGTGTTTTACAGAAATCTTGATATCAGTAAAGCCATGCTCTTCAAACAATCCAATTTCCCAAAGCGCAGAATCTACTAACGCCTCTGGGGTTGCCTTGCCGTACTTAGCTAGAAGCCGTGGATCTAGGGAGCCAGCGTTTACTCCAATGCGAATTGGAATTCCTGCATCACCGGCAGCCTTTGCTACCTCTTTTACCTTGTCATCAAACTGCTTGATGTTTCCTGGATTAACCCGAACCGCTGCGCATCCTGCATCGATCGCCGCGAAAATATATTTTGGTTGAAAGTGAATATCGGCAATTACTGGAATCTGCGATTTCTTAGCAATGTGCTTCAAAGCATCGGCATCATCTTGGCTCGGCACCGCAACTCGAACTATTTGGCAACCAGAGGCGGTTAACTCAGCTATTTGTTGCAAAGTAGCGTTGACATCGGCGGTCAAGGTTGTACACATTGATTGAACTGATACAGGTGCATCGCCACCAACCAGAACACTTCCCACCTTAAGCTGTTTTGATTTACGTCGTGGAGCCAAGGTTTGAAGTGGAGCTTGCGGCATACCGAGATTTACCATGGCGCTATTCTGCCTTAAAGATTCAAATTAATCGGATTGAAGATATCTGCGACCAGCAGTAACAAGGTTAGGAAAGCTAGGGCCAGAAATACCGCCATCGTGATTGGAGTGAGCTTCTCCACATCAACGTAACCTGGATCAGGTCGGCCCCGAAGTTGGGCGAACTTTCTGCGCCCTCCTTCATAAAGTGCAACCGCCATATGTCCACCATCTAGCGGCAGAATCGGTAAAAGATTAAATATGCCAACAAAAATATTTAGCGAAGCTACTATTAGTAGGAAGGTTGCCAGTTTTTCTCCCGTTGTGAGAATTCCACTAGAGACAGTTTCACCACTAGCGCGAGCTACGCCCACAATTCCAACCAGACCATCGGCCTGGCGCTCTTCACCTAGAAATGTTTGTCGCAAAAGTGAAGGAATTTGTGCCGGTAAACCAATTAACGCCTTTATTGAACCTTGAAAAATTGCTACTGATGCTTCAGTTGATGTCCTAATGGCAGAGATTGGATTCTGACGAACCAATCCATACTCATTGATTATTCCCAGAAATCCCCGAGCCTCTCCTTCTACAACTCGGGTAGCGGGGGTAACTTCAATGTTGAGTTCTTGGTTATTGCGCAACACCATTAAAGTTATTGGTTTCTGGGCCGAACTTCTAAGAATTTCTCCAACTTTATCCCAACTCAATTTTTCGCCATTGACTCCGAGAATTTCATCGCCAGCAAGAATTCCTACCTGCTTAGCTGGTGAAATTGGATCTGTAGCTTTGCACTCATTTGCACTTGGAACACAATCAACCACTTGAGAAACTCGTGGTAATACTTGTGAAGTTCCAACTCCCGCAAACAAAGTGAATAGTAGGAAAAAACCAAGAACGAAATGCAAAAAGGAACCAGCACCCAGGACCACTAACTTCTTTGGAGTTGAAGCGAGATAGAAAGCTCTATGTTTAACCTCATCTTCCATTGGTTCATGTAGCGACATTCCGGAAATCTTGCAGTAGCCGCCCGCAGGAATAGCTTTTAAACCAAACTCTGTCTCACCTCTCTGGGTAGACCAAACTCTCTTTCCAAACCCAAGAAAAAACTCAGTGACCCGCATTCCATATCGTCGTGCCGTTGCGTAGTGACCATATTCATGAACCATCACTGAAAACAAAAGCGCTGCTACGAAAGCCACTACACCAATAATTCCCACAAAATCCCCTATCGCGCTTTAACTCTTGGTTAGCGCTTCTTGCGCTACACGACGAGCATCATTCTCAATAGCGCTGACATCTTTAATGTCTCTGACCACAGAAGATGCATGACCACCGAGCTTTGTCACAGTTTTTTCAATGGTATCCACAATTGCTGTGAAAGGTATCTGTTCTCTCATAAAAGCTGCTACAGCAACCTCATTTGCTGCGTTATACATAGCGGTGACCGCACCACCGAGTGATCCGCAGCGGCGCGCTAAATCAACCGCCGGGAATCTCTCGCTATCTATCGGTTCAAAACTCCAGGTGTGTGTACTTTTCCAATCAATTGAAGGCATTGCATCAGCCACTCGATCTGGATGAGAAATTGCGTAAGAGATCGGTCCTTTCATGCTTGGCGGTGATGCTTGCGCAATTGTCGAGCCATCTTTGAACTCCACCATCGAGTGAACAACGGATTGAGGATGAATGACCGCTTCGATTTTGTTGTATGGAATATCAAACAAGTAATGCGCTTCGATAATTTCCAAACCTTTATTTACCAAGGTCGCAGAGTTGATAGTAACAACTGGGCCCATTGACCATGTTGGATGATTCAATGCATCAGCTAATGTCACACTACTCAAATCATTTACATTTCTAAACGGACCACCACTAGCTGTAAGGATAAATTTCTCAACATCACTGCGTTTTCCAGCCAACATGGCTTGATAAAGCGCTGAGTGCTCTGAATCAACAGGAATTATCCGATCTCGACCGTGAGCCATTACCAAATCGCCACCGGCAACTAATGATTCTTTATTAGCTAGCGCTACTTTATTTCCAACTTCCAGTGCAGCAAGAGTTGGCCCCAAACCTATTGAGCCGGTAATTCCATTTAGTACTACATCACAAGAAAGCGCTGCAATTGAGCGGGATGATTCAACGCCATCAATTACCTCAACACCTGGCAAGGCTGCGCGCAAAACAGATGCATCGCCGGTAGTTCCCACAATTGGAACTTCAAACTTCTTTACCTGTGCAATCAGTTTTTCCAGGTTGTTTGATCCTGCGCTCAGTCCAACCACACGGAATTTGTTGGGATTTGCCGCGATAACTTCCAAGGCTTGAACACCTATTGAGCCGGTTGAGCCCAAAATTACGATGTCGCGCATGGGCTCATCTTCTCAAAAAAGGGGTCAATTAGTTGGAATAGCTAGAATGGCCACATGAGCAACGGCCCACATATTCCGCAGGAAAGAAAACTAGTCACCGCTATTCCTGGACCTAAATCCCAAGAATTGATTAAGCGACGCTCCGAAGCTGTATCGGCCGCCCTCGGAATGGCCATTCCTGTTGTGGTTGAAAAGGCTGGCGGCGGTGTAATTGTTGATGTTGATGGCAACTCAATTATCGATATGGGCGCCGGAATTGCAGTGGTTAATGTCGGAAACTCCGCTGATCGCGTTGTTAAGAATGTTCAAGAACAAGTTTCTGCATTTACTCATACCTGTTTCATGATCGCTCCATACATGGGTTACATCGAAGTTTGTGAAGCTCTAAATCGTTTGACCCCAGGAACTCACAAGAAAAAATCTGCGCTATTTAACTCCGGCGCTGAAGCGGTAGAGAACGCGGTGAAGATTGCCCGCAACTTCACAAAGCGCCAGGCTGTCGTTGTTTTCGAACATGGTTATCACGGTCGTACAAACCTAACTATGGCAATGACCGCAAAGAACATGCCATACAAAGAAGGTTTTGGTCCATTTACTCCTGAGGTTTATCGCATGCCGATGGCTTATCCGTATCGCTGTGATTCATGTTCTGGATCCTGTAAGCAATCTGTACTTGATACTGTGCTACATAAAATTGAAAAGGAAATTGGCGCTCACAACGTTGCCTGCATCGTGATCGAACCAATCATGGGTGAAGGTGGATTCATCGTTCCTTGCGAAGGATTCCTTCCTGGTCTTGCCAAGTTCTGTACCGATAATGGAATTATTTTTGTAGCTGATGAAGTCCAAACTGGTTTTGCAAGAACTGGAGCTATGTTTGCCAGCGAACATGAAGGAATAGTTCCCGACTTGATTACTACCGCAAAAGGAATTGCTGGCGGACTTCCACTAGCTGCAGTAACTGGGCGCGCCGATGTAATGGATGCGGTCCATATCAGCGGTTTAGGTGGAACTTATGGCGGCTCTCCTATCGCGTGCGCCGCTGCTCTTGGTGCTATCGCCACAATTGAAGAGGAAAAATTAGTAGATCGTGCAAATGAAATCGGCCAAGTTATGACTGATGCATTGCATGAAATGAAGAAGAAATACCCAATCATCGGAGATGTTCGTGGCCGCGGTGCAATGCAGGCAATTGAACTTGTATTACCGGGAACCAAAGAACCAAATCCAGCGGCATTGGCATCAGCTATCAAGTACTGCCAGCAAAAAGGTGTACTAATACTCTCTGCTGGAACTTATGGAAATGTGATTCGCTTGTTGCCACCGCTAGTGATGCCAGAGCATCTACTTAAAGAAGCGCTTGAAATCTTGGATGAGGCGTTAGCTCAGGCTTAACGATCTAAAAGATTTTGCGTTGGGGAATAAGTTTCACCAGAGCGTCGTTTTGCAATCGCACTGACCGCTTCTAAAACCACGCGGTTAGCCAGAATCGCGGTGATATCTGCGGAATCAAATGGTGGCGAAACCTCTACAACATCAATTCCCACTACCGGTAGCTCTAAACAAATTCTGCGCACCGCTTCCAAAAGTTCACGTGAAGTCATTCCACCTGGCTCCGGAGTTCCCGTCCCTGGCGCCATTCCTGGATCAACTACATCAATATCCACCGACAAGAAAACTCCATCGCACTCATTAGTAAGTGTTGCAAATGATTCATCAAGGACCGCTTTTAATCCGCGATGATGAATCTCTGTCATTTCATAAGAGCGCATGCCTTGATCGCGCATCCAATTGAGGGTTGCATCGTCAGGCCAATAACCACGTAAACCAAGTTGGAGGAATCGATCTCCACGAACATAACCAGTATCAATTAAGCGTCGCATTGGAGTTCCATGTCCAACAAGAGCACCAAACTGCAGATCTCCAGTATCTGCATGTGCATCAAAGTGAATCATGGAGATTTTGCCTTTACCGCGATGTTCAGCAATGCCGGCAACATCGGCTGAAGCAATCGAGTGATCCCCACCCAGCACAATCGCAATTGCGCCAGCACGAGATATTTTCTCGGTCGCAGCCTTTAGAACCTGCAGTGAGTCCTCTAAATTTCC
>JBDKIY010000025.1:0-15396 GCA_039796875.1 Actinomycetota bacterium | reverse complement strand
GGAGAAGAAAGCATCCTTCTCATTAACCACTCCATTTGTTCCGCGTGGTGGTCGTGAGAACCTCTCAGCCTTTGCAGTTGTTAACTCTGATCCAGGTCCTGATTATGGAAAGTTCACAGTTCTTCAACTACAACGTTCTACAAACATCGCTGGTCCTTCACAGGTAGCTTCAAACTTTGAAGCAAATCCAACGGTCGCTTTGTCACTTTCTTTGCTGCGTCAAGGTGGCTCTGATGTTGTCCTTGGTAACTTGTTAACACTTCCTGTCGGTGGTGGACTGCTTTATGTTCAGCCGGTTTATGTTCGAGCAACAGCAAACACTGCGGCATATCCGCTGCTACAAAAAGTTCTAGTTTCCTTCGGTGAAAAGATTGGTTTTGATGACACCCTTAAAGGTGCGCTCGATCAAGTCTTCGGTGGAAACTCTGGAACTTCAACGGTCTCGCCTTCAAATGGTGGGGGAAGCACAACTCCAGGTACAAACACTGATCTAGCCAACGCACTTGCTAGTGCGCAAAAAGCCTTATCAGATGCGCAAGCCGCACTCGCAAAAGGTGATTTCACTGCGTATGGCAAAGCACAAGATCGCTTAAAGGCGGCCATCGAAGCGGCGGTAGCAGCACAGCGTCGCTAGATAAGCTGGTTGGAATTCATCGTTTTGGCGTAATCGCATTACGCCTCTACGATTAGGACATCCGACGCGGGGTGGAGCAGCTCGGTAGCTCGCTGGGCTCATAACCCAGAGGTCGTAGGTTCAAATCCTGCCCCCGCTACTAAAAAAAGCGCCTAGTTTTCCTAGGCGCTTTTTAATTTTCGAGTTTTTACTATTCCTTGGGTTTTTTGGGATCTGACATTCGGCCGGCGTGAGCAATAGCGGTTGGATCCTTCTTGGATTTGATCAAGCTCGCCACTGTTGAAATCAACAGGATTGTTCCGATTACCGCCAATGAGAAGTTTGTTGAAATCTTGGGAACGCTAGCCCATTCCTCGTGCGCCCAAACCATAACAAGTTTGATGCCGATGAAGATCAAGATAAATGCCAGTCCAATTGATAGGTAAATCAACTTGTTAACCAGGTTCTTGATTAAGAAGTAAAGCGCACGCAAACCAAGCAAAGCAAAGGCATTTGCCGCAAATACCAGGAATGGCTCTTGGGTAACACCAAAGGTAGCTGGGATTGAATCAAGTGCAAATAGCAGATCTGTGGCGCCGATAGCTAACATCACCAGAAGTAGCGGAGTTGCGACGCGCTTACCGTTTTCTCTTATAAATACTTTTCCACCGTGATACTGGTTGGTGAATGGAATTTTGCGTTGTGCAAACTTAACAATTGGATTGTTCTGCGGGTCCGGATCTTCATCCCAGTGCTGGAACAACTTAATTCCGGTCCACAACAAGATTCCGCCAAATATTACAAAGGTGAAGGAGAAAGCTTGCAGCGCTGCTGCACCTAAAGCAATAAAGATGGCGCGCATAAATAGGGCTAAGACAATTCCCACCATCAGTACACGTTGATGATAAATAGAGGGGACGGCAAAGTTAGTAAGAATAATCAGGAAGACAAAGAGATTATCGACCGAGAGAGATTTCTCAACTATGTATGCTGCGAAATACTCTTTTCCAAATTGGCTACCAAACTCATTCCAGACCCAGGCACCGAAAATTATTGCCACCGCGATATAAAAAATTGACCAGAAAGACGCCTCCTTGAATGAGACATCATGTGCTTTACGAGTTGATGTTAAAAGATCAAAAAGTAATAGCCCTACGATTAATGCAACAGTTATCAGCCAGGTCTCAGTAGTTAAATTCACGCCGCGAGCGTAGTGGCGCGGTTAAGCCTTAGCGAGTTAAGAACCACTAAGAGACTTGAAGCGGCCATTGCGCCACCGGCATACATAGGATTTAACATGCCTAATGCTGCGATAGGAATGCCGATTACATTGTAAATAAATGCCCATCCCAAATTTGCTCGGATAACTCTCAGGGTATTTTTGGCTAGATTTAATGCAGAAATTGAAGCTCCGAGTGTGGCTCGTAACAAAGTTATATCGGCAGTCGCGATTGCGGTATCGGTTCCGGTTCCTAGCGCCATACTCAAATCGGCTTCTGCGATTGCGGCTGCATCATTAATGCCATCGCCAATCATTAAGACCTTTTCGCCACTGGCTTTCAACTCTTTAATTTTGGAAATCTTGCGCTCTGGTGAAGCCAGTGCAATTACATTTTTAGTAGGAATGCCAACCTCAAGTGCTATTTGATTAGCAGATGCTTCATTGTCTCCTGTTATTAACCAGGTTTGAATTTTGCGGTTGTGAAAAGCTTTTATGGTGTCAGCCGCATCAACTCTTAAAGTATCGCCAACTTCAAATACAGCTACCGCAATTCCATCCACCGCGACCACCGCAATGGAATTCCCGCGCAACCTTGCAGCACTAATTGCGCTCTCAATTTCGGGGTGCAGGTTTAATGTTGCTTTTCGGATAGATTCTGGAGTACCAATCAAAACCGGCATTTGAGTTTCGCCAAAATTAACGCGTGCCGCAATGCCTTGCCCTGGGGTATCAACGAAATCGCTGATTGTTTTTCTACCCACGCCTTGCTCAGTTAGGTGACGAGAGATTGCCCCAGCAATGGGGTGTGAGCTTTCATTTTCTAGCGCATGTACCGCCATCAACAAATCATGTTTGGTAATCGCCGGTGAGTCTTTTCCTAATTCAGGAATTGTTATCTGCTGCACCTTCATGATTCCTGTGGTCAAAGTGCCGGTCTTATCTAGTACCACTGTGGTGATTTTTGGTGCAATCTCCAGTGATGCGGTTTTTCGCAGCACAATGCCATTTGATGCACCTTTGCCAGTAGCGACAAGAAGTGCAACAGGGGTAGCCAGACCTAACGCGCATGGACAGGCGATTACCAATAATGCGACCGCCGCTCTCACTGAGTCTTGCAGTGAGTTATCCATTAAATACCAGGCGGCAAAAGTCGCTACCGATAAGGAGATCACGGTCGGCACAAATACTGAGCTGATGCGATCAGCCAATTTTTGGATAGGAGCCTTTTCACCTTGAGCGGTTAAAACCATTTTTGTAATGCGAGCTAATTCTGTGTCATTGCCAATTCTTTTTGCTTCAATCACAAGTCGTCCAGATGTGTTAATTGCACCTGCAATAACTGTGGAACCAGGATGTACATCAACCGGAAGTGATTCCCCGGTCAATAAGGAATTATCAACAGCGCTAACACCTTCAACTATTACACCATCAGTTGGAATTCGATCTCCTGGGCGAACTACGCAGCGATCGCCAATTTGCAGATTTGCAATGGGCGCGCGCACCTCTTCACCGCCGCGAATAATTGTGACCTCTTTTGGGTTTAGCGAGAGTAAATGTGCCAGTGAAGATCCTGCACGTTTTTTAGCACGGGACTCTAAGTACCTACCTAAAACTATGAAGGTAACAACTGATGCAGCTACTTCGGCATATATGTCACCAGCTCCAGTTGAATTTGCGTAGATAGACCAACCAAAAGCAGTTAGTGCGCCGAGAGAAATTAAGTTATCCATAGTCGGATGGGTTAAATTTCGAATAGCTGCACGATGAATTGGCCAAGCAATAATCAGTACTACAGGTGCAGTTAGTGCAATAACTAACCAGCCAGTTGCTGAATAGAGTGGCGCCGGAATATTAAGCGCGCGAAGTTGATCCAATATAAAGGCATCTATTTCATAATGGAGTGAGTGCCACATTGATAAAACAATTACTGGAATTGTGAGCAAAGCAGAGAGAAGCACTCGAACTCCCATGGCGCGAGAGCGAGAAAAACTCTCCATTTCATCGGTACGAATCTTGGCGGTGTAACCGGCCTTGCTTACTGCCTCAATTAGAGAACGAGGAGAAGTGCCCTCGGGTACCAATATATGTGCGGTTTCGGTCGCTAAATTTACTGTGGCACGCGCTCCTGGAACTTTATTAAGCGACTTCTCAACTGTTGCTACACAGGATGAGCAGGTCATTCCAGATACTGATAAATCAATCTGCTCTAGGGACTCTTGTTCCGACACTTTATTTGCCTTCCGATAAAGCTGAGATGAAAGTTTCATGCAGGTGCCCGTTAGTAGAAACTCCACTCTTGCCAAATGGTCCGGGGTTGTTTTCTAAATCGCTGAATTTTCCGCCTGCCTCAGTAACGACAATTGCTACCGCAGCCATGTCCCATAACGCAAGACTTGGTTCAGCTGCGATATCAGCCGCACCTTCTGCCACCAACATATGTGACCAAAAATCTCCAATACCTCGAACTCGCCAAGCTTTTTCCATGAATGACATGTATCGCTCGCGTCGCTCGCCCCAACCAACTAAATCTGAAAATGATAGGGATGCATCACTTAAGTTCTTCACACCAGAGACTGAAATTTGTGTTGCCGGCCCACCGTTAACCTCGGTGAAAGCACCGAAACCTTGCGCCGCATACCAACGTCTGAAGAGTGCAGGCGATGAGACCATACCTGCAATAACCTCATCCTCTGACGTTTCATTCCTATAAACCAATGCAATCAGAGTTGCCCAAATGGGAACACCGCGCAAAAAGTTTTTTGTTCCATCAATAGGGTCGATTACCCAATAACGGGTGCCCGGTGCAATTTGATCGGGGCTGCCGAACTCTTCACCAACTATTAAGTCATTAGCTCGTTCTGTTGCAAGTACTTTGCGGATCATGTTTTCAACGGCGCGGTCCGCATCAGTTACTGGCGTTGCATCAGGCTTGGTTTCAACTAGTAAATCTTGAGCATGAAAACGATCCATGGAAATTTCATCACTGGCATTAGCTAATACTTTTAAGAGTTCAACATCGCTGAACAAGTCGCCGGGATAACTCATAAGGCGCTTAGGTTATCGGTTGGGAAGTTGTATTGAGCAGGCGACGTAGGCCAGCAATACGTTGTGAGGCCTCTGGGTGCTGAGAAACATAGTCATTTAAGCCACATTTCTCCTCATCATGGGAGCAGTTCTTGGGACAGCTTGAAATCGCGGATGCCAGTTCGGCAAAAGAGCTTATGACTCTGGAGCGATCAATGTGTTCTAGCCCGAAGGAACGAACACCTGGAGTATCGATGATCATGCCATTTTCATTTGGGATATCAAAAGCAATCGCACTGGAAGATGTATGCCTTCCACGTCCAGTTGCATCATTCACATCTCCAGTTGCCCGTTTGTCTTCACCAGTAAGCGCGTTAACCAGGGTGGATTTACCAACACCTGAGTGACCTATGAGAACTGAGTCTTTACCCGAGAGTTGCTTAATCAACTCTGTTAAGTCATCACCCCTTTGGATAATGAAACTTTTTACATTTAGGGCATCATAAGTTTTTAGGAATTCAGCGGGATCTGATAAATCTCTTTTAGTCATCACAATTATTGGCGTGATTCCTTGATCATATGCGACGGCTAAACACCGATCGATAAAACCATGTCGCGGCTCTGGATTTGCCGAAGCGGTGACAATCAACATCTGATCAATATTTGCCGCAATTGTTTTTTCGAAAGCGCCAGCATCATCGATAGTCCGCGAGAGAGAGTTCCTTCTTGGCTGCACCATAACTATGCGCGCCAAACTCCCTTCATTTCCTGATACATCTCCAACTAATCCAACTCGATCACCGACAACCACAGAGTTTTTTCCCAACTCTCGAGCTTTCATGGCACTGACAAGTTGTCCATCTGACAGTCGACATAACGTGCGACCGCGATCAACGGTTAAGACTTGAGCTGAAACAGCATCCTCATGAGTAGGGCGATCCTTACTGCGCGGCCGAGTAGAACGTGAAGGGCGAATACGAATATCGCTCTCATCGGGTCGGCGTCTAACCATTATTTTTAGCCATTCAGTAACTCGCTCCAAAGGCCAGGAAAATCAGGCAAAGTTTTGCGGGTTGTGGCGATGTTCTCTACTTCGACGCCTTCAACAACTAGGCCAATTACAGCACCAGCCGTTGCTAATCGATGATCTTCGTAGGTGTGGAAAATTCCAGCATGCAAAGGCCGGGGATCAATATGTATCGCTGTTTCCTCTTCAGATACCGAACCGCCGAGAGCATTGATTTCGGTACGGAGAGCAGAGAGTCGATCAGTTTCGTGTAACCGTAGATGTCCAATTCCTCTTAATGATGATGGTGAGTTTGCCAAGGCAGCGACCGCAGCAATTGAGGGAGTTAGTTCACCAACGTCATGTAAATCAATATCAATTCCCTTTATTTCTTTACCGCCTGTGATTGTTAAACCCTTTTCATGCCATTGGATATCAGCTCCCATTTGCGAAAAAATGTTACGTAGCTGATCACCGGGTTGGGTGGTGGATTTGGGCCAATCAGAAATTGTTACTGAGCCACCGCAGACCATCGCAACGGACATGAATGGTGCAGCATTTGATAAATCTGGTTCAATTACTAAGTCTTGACCATGCAATTTACTGGGTTTAACAATCCACTGTGCCGGTATTGAATCATCAACCTCTGCACCAAATTGGCGCAACATTGCAATCGTCATATCTATGTGAGGTTGTGATGGAAGATTGCCACCAACATGTTTGACGGTAATTCCATCTCTCATAGCAGGACCGACGAGTAACAAGGCCGAAACAAATTGACTTGAGGAGCTAGCATCAATTTCTATTTCGCCACCGCGAATAGATCCAGCTCCATTAATCGTTAGAGGTAAAGCAAAACGATTCTTATGATCAATGATTACGCCAAGCTGTTCTAGCGCTGCAATAACCGGACCCAATGGGCGTTCGTAAGATCGAGGATCGCCATCGAAGTTGATTAATCCCTTAGCTAAGGCGGCAAGAGGCGGCAAGAACCGCATTACAGTTCCTGCATTTCCAACATCGATTGAAGCTGGTCCAAAAAGTTGAGATTGCGGCGTGACTTTCCAGAGTTCATCTCCGGTTTCATCAACGGTTTCGGTTATTTCAACACCAAGAGCACGCAATCCTTGCATCATCAATTCAGTATCACGTGATCGCAATGGCTTGCGAAGAGTTGATGGTGATTCTGCAAGGGCGCTAAGAATCAAAGCTCTATTGGTCACGGATTTGGAACCGGGGATAGTTACCGTAGCAGCAACAGGAAAATTGCCTCGGTACGGAGCTCTCCAGAGTTCTTGCGACATATGGTGAAGTCTAGGACATAGATTAGGAGCATGTGCGGCCGTTTTGCCTTATCAGCGATGCTTACCGATATCGCAGAGGAGTTCAGTACAAACACCCTGCCAGATCGCACCTTGCCGGTTGATTGGAATATAAAACCAACCCAGGATATTTACATCATTAAAAATCAAAGAATAGAAATTGCATCATGGGGCTTGATTGCACCATGGAGTAAATCCAATTCAGATGCTGTAAAAAGTCAATCACAAGCTATTAATGCTCGATCAGAAACGGTTCATGAGAAGCCGACATTTAGAAACGCATTTCGCCGAAGTAGATGTTTAGTTCCAGCTAGTGGATATTACGAATGGGCCACTGAATTAGGAGAATACAAAACCAAACAACCTATTTATATCTCAAGGGATGACAATAAACTCTTGGCATTTGCCGGAATTTATGACCGTTGGATTTCTCCAGATGGAGAGATTAAAGATAGCGTCGCAATCATCACGCGGGATGCGGTTAATGATTTAGCGAAAGTTCACAATCGCATGCCAGTATTTTTGCCGCGAGACAGATGGAAGCTATGGATGGATTCAGAGTTGCAAGATACAAACCAGATCCGAGACTTAATGGATTTCGCTGCGCCGGATGCGCACTTAAGATTTTGGCCGGTGGCTGATCTGGTTAATTCGATTCGCAACAATGGGCCAGAGTTAATTGAACCTATTGAGACAGAGCCAGAAACTCTCTTTTAGAGGGAATAAAGCCATCGAAGTGCGGGTTAGACCGCTGTGGCTATAACCTTGGATTTAATGCCAACCGAGATTTCGACCCCAGACTCCAGCAGCGCTGGAGAGTTGGTGCGCGTCGATCGGGAAAAAGAAACCAAAGCAGAACGCACCAAACGTTTTGAGCGCGATGCGTTGCAATACATGAATCAACTTTATGCCGCAGCTATGCGATATACGAAAAACCCAGAAGATGCGCAGGATTTAGTTCAAGATACTTACATAAAGGCTTACAACTCATTTCATCAATTCGAGCCTGGAACAAATTTAAAAGCTTGGCTGTACCGAGTTTTAACAACCACATTTATAAATAACTATCGCAAAGATCAACGTAGGCCACAAACCTCGGACTCAGAGCTGGAAGATTGGCAGTTAGCTGAAGCATCTTCACACACCAGCGATCAAGGTAAATCAACTGAAGATGTGGTTTTGGAGAACTTGCCAGATAGCGATATCAAAAATGCATTGGCACAAATTCCAGAAGAATTTCGTATGGTGGTCTATCTTGCGGATGTTGAAGGTTTTTCTTACAAGGAAATAGCTGAAATTGTGGGCGTTCCAACCGGCACTGTTATGTCACGACTGCACCGTGGTCGAAAGCAGTTACGCGAGAAGTTGACCGACTACGCACGTGAGCGTGGGTACGTCAAAGGTGGTGTCCAATGAGTCACATACCTTGCAACGATTGTCGCGATTCTTTACTCCTCTTTATTGATAATGAGATCGAAGATTCTGCAACCTTTAACCAAATCGCGTTCCATTTAAATGAATGCGAGGGGTGCCGCCAGCAATTTGAAACCGAGAGACAGGCTCTGAATTTGGTTCGCGAATTACTGACTAGGTCCTGTTGCGAAACCGCACCATCCACATTGCAGGAGAGAATTGCGCAGCAATTACATGAGCTGCAGATATCTGAGTTGGCCGGTTATACCCAGACCGAAATCATTACCCAATACCGCCGAACTGAAATCACGATAGATGGTCAGACTCAAATTGAGATTGAAACTTCCCACGAAATACGTCGAGATTTTCCCTTTTAATCAGTAAACCCCTGCTAAGTTAATTGCTGATGCAGTACGAATCAGCAATCGGAGCGGTTGGCATTTCACAAATGGTGGTGCGGCCGGGCGATACTTCATTGGCGCATGGCAGTGGCGATATGCCGATACTTTCAAATAGTTTCTTGATTACTTTGATGGAGAGTGCATGCAACTCCGCGCTCGCTGAGTTCTTAGAAAATGGCGAATCAACTGTGTTGCGTGATATTCAATTAGAACTTAGAGAGTCAGTTGGAATTGGAACTGAAATCCAAGGCTCGGCAACCTGCGTGGCTATCGAAGATGATGTTTTGACCTTTGCCTGTGAAATACATGACGGCCCGCGCTTAATTGCTGCATCAGTGATGCGTCGCAATCTTGTGGAAAGGGTTTCTTTCCTAGCACGGACCGCCGCTATGACTCTTATGTCGCAACAAGAGAGTCAATAAAATATTTACTTCTTAGTTGCCCAAAAAATCTCAGCAATCTCATCTATCTTGGCAATTAACTTATCTGCAACTGCAACATCCACTGTTCCTTTGGTGCCGGCAGCACCTGCAAGTTTTGTGGCTTCATTGAAAAGAGAGTGCAGTTGAGGGTATGCCTCAAAATGATTTGGCTTGAAGTAATCGGTCCACAAAACCCATAGGTGCTCTTTGACCATATTAGAGCGAGCTTCCTTGATAGAGACTGCGCGCGCTTTGAAATCTGCATCAGATGAAGCCGCGTACTTTTCCATACAAGCCTTTACCGATTGTGCTTCGATCTTGGCTTGTGCTGGGTCATAAACTCCACAAGGTAGATCGCAATGTGCATGAACTGTAAGCATTGTTACCTCACTTCATAACTTCTAAATTGACGTTGATAAGTGCAAGACTACCGGCCATGAGGAGCTTTAGCTCGTTGAGCCATATGTGGCCATACAAAGTAGTGAAAGTCTCTGGCAACTCAATGGAGCCAACCTTCAAAGAAGGTGATGTTTTGCTAGTTAACTGGTTTCAGAAAGTGGTTTCCGATATTCCATTGGGTTCTGTAGTTGTTATCGAACGAGATGAGATGCCGGGAGTATTTCTTATAAAGCGGATTCAGAAATCACATAACGGTCTTTATTGGGTCGAAGGGGACAATAAAGAGTTGGACGTCCAAGCTCTGATGAATGATTCACGCAAATGGGGCTACATCGGCGCTCATGAAATTAAAGCGAAAGTTAAATTCCGCTTGAAGAAAACTAGCGGGCAAAAACCTCAGCGATAAGAGCTTTTTGTTCCGCATCATGAACATAGATGCTTCCGGTCGCAGGGCTTGCAGCAGCACGACGTGAAACTCTACGTAACGCGCGTCCATTCATATGCTCTGCAAGGTTTGCGGAAACAAATGGCCATGGTCCCTGGTTGGCAGGTTCATCTTGAACCCAAACCACATCAGCATCTGGATGCTTGTTAAGTTCAGCGGTGATCTGCTCAATTGGAAGTGGGTAAAGTTGTTCGACACGTGTAATCGCAGTACTTGAGTCACCAAGTTTTGCGCGCTCTGCAACTAGTTCCCAATAGATCTTTCCACTACAAAGGATTAAGCGGGATGCATTTGAAACACTTTCATCACCGATGTACGGACGGAAATTCCCAGAGGTGATTTCTGAAAGCTTGGATGCTGCAGCCTTGAGACGCAACATGGATTTGGGTTCAAAGACAATTAATGGTCGGCGCGCTGGATTCTTCATGTGCCAACGAAGTAAATGGAAGTAAGAAGCTGGCGATGAAGGTTGGGCAACAGTCATATTATTTTCAGCGCACAAAGTTAAGAAACGCTCGATACGACCTGAGGAGTGATCAGGGCCTTGTCCTTCATATCCATGGGGGAGCAGAAGTACTACTGAAGAACGCTCACCCCACTTTTGTAGTGAGGATGAGATGAATTCATCGATAATGGTTTGGGCTCCATTGGCAAAATCGCCGAACTGCCCTTCCCAAAGAACTAGCGCATTTTCTCGCTCTACCGAGTAGCCATACTCAAATCCCATAGCAGCGTATTCAGATAGCAGAGAATCAACCACAAAGAATTGATTTTCATTATCAAGCAATCCGCGTAGTGGAATCCATTCGCTGCCATCTTCATGATCACGAATTACAGCGTGACGGTTTGAGAATGTGCCGCGGCCAACATCCTGGCCCGCGATGCGAACCGGATGACCTTCTAGAAGCAATGAGCCAAAAGCTAGTAATTCACCACCGGACCAATCGATAGTTCCATCATCAAGCATTGTGACGCGACGTTGTAGCTGTGGAGTTAGCTTTGGATGAACTTTGAAGTTTTCCGGAACTGCAACTTGAGTTGCAGCAATCTTGCGCGCTACCTCTTCGGTAATTGCAGTGTTTGTGGTTAATGGATCAAATGTTTCAAGTTTGTTGAATGCAGGTTTTTCCGGCAGCTTGTCATGAACAACATTGAAGATGCCTTCAAGTTGAGCTTGGAACTCGCGTGCAATCTGATCTGATTCATCTTGTGTGATGTCGCCTCGACCAACCAGCGCCTCTGCGTAAAGAACACGGGTAGTGCGCTTGGCATCGATTAGCTTGTACATACGTGGCTGGGTGAAACTTGGTTCATCACCTTCGTTGTGACCACGGCGGCGGTAGCAAACCATGTCGATGACAACATCTTTATTGAATGTTTGGCGATACTCGAATGCAACGCGAGCAACACGAACGCAGGCCTCAGGATCATCACCATTAACATGGAAAACCGGCGCCTGAATCAACTTTGCAATATCGGTTGAGTAACGAGTGGAACGGGCTGATTCTGGTGAAGTTGTGAAACCGACTTGGTTGTTGATTACAACGTGGATGGTGCCGCCAGTGCGATAACCGCGCAGCTGCGACATGTTAAGAGTTTCTGCTACAACGCCCTGACCAGCAAAAGCTGCATCACCGTGAATGAGAATAGGAAGTACAGAAAAGGCGCTTTTAACGTTTTTGCGATCCTGCTTGGCGCGCACAATTCCCTCAAGAACCGGATTAACCGCCTCTAAGTGCGATGGGTTAGCTGCGAGATAGATCTTGGTTTTCTCGCCATTTTCGGTGACAAAGTCACCATAAGTTCCTAGGTGATACTTAACATCTCCTGAACCTTGAACTTCATTTTCTTGGTAGTGGCCTTCAAACTCCTGGAAGATTTGTCCGTAAGACTTTCCAGCAACATTTGCCAAAACATTTAAGCGTCCACGGTGTGGCATGCCGATGCAAACCTCATCTAATTTAGCTTTAGCCGCATAACGCGCAATCGCATCAAGTAGCGGAATTACAGATTCTCCACCTTCAAGTGAGAATCTCTTTTGACCAACGAACTTAGTATGAAGAAAAGTTTCAAATGCTTCTGCTGAATTGAGTTTACGCAGAATTCTTAGCTGCTCTTCGCGTGGGAAAAATGGTGAACCAACTTCAACTTGGCTCTGAATCCATTTGCGCTCTTCAGGAGATTCCATATACATGTACTCGATACCGATAGAACGGCAGTAAGAATCACGCAAAGTTCCTAATATGTTACGAAGTTTGGCGTAAGGATTGCCGCCAAAACCACCGGTTGAAACCTCCCGATCCAAATCCCAAAGGGTTAAGCCATGTGTGACAACATCTAAATCAGGGTGACTGCGCTGCTTGTACTCAAGCGGATCAACATCTGCCATCAAATGGCCACTAGTGCGGTAAGCCTGAATTAGTTGTTGAACACGTGCAGCTTTGTTTAATTGATCTTTTCCTTCTGGAATGTCTGCATGCCACTGAATAGGTACATAAGGAATACGTAATGCAGCAAAAATCTCTTCGTAGAAACCGCCCTGGCCGAGCAAAATCTCATGAATGCGACGCAGGAAATCTCCTGATTGTGCGCCTTGAATAATGCGGTGATCGTAAGTTGAAGTTAGTGTGACAACTTTTGAAATTGCTAACTCTGCAATGGTTTCTTCGCTAGCTCCTTGGAACTCAGCTGGATAATCCATCGCTCCAACGCCAAGGATTAAGCCTTGTCCTTGAACTAAACGAGGTACTGAGTGAACAGTTCCGATAGTTCCGGGATTTGTTAAGGAAACTGTGGTTCCAGCAAAGTCTTCAACGGTTAGTGATCCTTTGCGAGCTTTTTTAACTAAAGACTCATACTCTGACCAGAACTGGCCGAAATCCAAACTCTCGCAGCCTTTAATAGATGGAACAAGTAGTTGGCGCGAACCATCTTCCTTTGCTAAGTCAATTGCGATGCCCAGATTGATGTGATCTGGATGTCCAATCGCAGGCTTGCCATCTTGCTCGGTATAAAAAGCATTCATCTCGGGCATGGCACGCATAGCTTTGATCATGGCGTACCCAATTAGATGAGTAAAAGAAACTTTTCCACCGCGCGCACGTTTTAAGTGGTTATTAATTACGGTGCGGTTATCAATCATTAATTTGGCAGGAACGGCGCGAACACTTGTTGCGGTTGGAACAGTTAATGACGCTTCCATACTTTGCACAACGCGGTTTGCAACACCACGTAATGGTTCAACGCGCGCAGAGGTTGGCGCTGCAACTTGTGGCGCAGGCTTGGCAACAACTTGTGCAGGTGTTGGTGTTGGTTGAGTTGTTGGGCGAACAGTTGGCTGTGGTGCAGCAACCGGCGTAGCTACCGGGGCTGGCGCGACAGGTTGAGATGGCGGAGTAACAGTTTGTTGTTGACGTTTTGGAATCGGTGGAACGCCAGCCGATGCAGGGGCGGTATTTGTCACGCCAGGTGTGTATCCGGCAAAAAATTCTTTCCAGTCATCTTCAACAGAGTTAGGGTCTGCAAGAAAACGTTCATACATTTCATCAACTAGCCATTCGTTAGAGCCGAATGAGCCGCCAAATTTATTTTCTGGATTCATGCCTGCCACGAAAGGAAAGCCTATCTTCGTTAGAGGAGTGAGCTCTACTCGTGCCGGCGCGTGATTGACCACAGTTTCAAGCTGCGACCATCCCTGAAGTGAGGCAGTCTCGCCCCATGGGCATAGCTTTTGTAACCGGAGCCAGTCGAGGATTGGGCTTTGAGGTAGCCAAATCTCTTGTTGCACAGGGCCATCAAGTAATAGGTATCGCCAAAAATCCTGAGAACGCGCAGGCCGCCGGCGCCCAGCTTGGGATTCCCTTTGAAATGGTTGATCTGGAAGATATTTCAGCCACTCGCCGAATAGCTGAATCTATGCTGACAAACTACGGCACCCCAGAAATATTGGTGCTTGCTCATGGGGTAATGAGTGACAAGATGGCCAAAACTTTGCGCACAAATGATGAGGAATGGTCGAGAGTTTTAAATATAAATCTAAATTCAGTTTTCACATTAGTAAATTCCATTGGTGCTCCAATGGCTGAGGCAAGAAATGGTCGAGTAATTATTTTCTCTGCATGTCTTGGAAGAATGTCCGGACCGGGCAATGCGGGAGGTTTAGCGCCTTACCGAATTTCTAAAGCGGGAGTAAATGCATTAGTGCGAAATCTGGCGCATGAAACAGGACATGGCGCAAGGGGATTTCTCGTAGATGCAATTTGTCCAAACCACAGTCGCACTGACATGGGAGGTCCAAACGCACCCCGCAGTGCACAGGAAGGTGCTGCTACCGCTATTTGGTTAGCAACTAGAAATTTTCAAGCAGGGGATACGACTGGAGTTCTTTGGGAAGATCAGGAGGTTGTTCCCTGGTGAGGATTGAACTAGTGAGGATTTGACTGGTGAGGAACGGCAGCGATTGCAGCCAACAGAGTCACCAAAGCGAATGTTCCTAAAGTAAATCCAAGTAGATCTCGTTCACCATCAATCATGTAGTAAGCAACACCAACCGCAATCAAATTGGCCAGAACAGTTGCGCCGCGACCGTAATATCGTTGTTGAGAAAAACCTCTACCTGCAATGAATAAACCAACTGCTCCTACAAATAGGAAAACAATTTCAGCAACTACCGCATCTAACTCTTGAACTTCAGAAGAGATAGTTCTAATGAGCAGATACGCTCCAAGAGCAGCAAGAAATGCCGCTTCAACTCTCACCAAAGTGGCCGCTATGAAATGGATATTTCGCGGAACTAAGCTCATATGACCAAGAATAGAGTATGAGAAAGCGCTGGCTGGTCCTTGAGTTTTGAGGCTAACCTCCAATATGGCGTTTTATGACGAGGGCATTTATGACCCTTTAACGGGGTTATTAGCACCGCTTTACTTTTATGAAAGCTCAAACCGGCTCTTATCTTGGGCAAATCGCACCGATAGACCTACTTCATTGATAGCTATACACCACCAAGATTTGGGCGATGATGAATTAATCAAATGCGCAACAGAGTTGAACTCTGAGTTGCGCGGTGGAGATTTACTAGCCCGCATGAATGAAAAGACCTTTGTTCTGCATTTAATTGGAGATCAACT
>JBDKIY010000024.1:0-21822 GCA_039796875.1 Actinomycetota bacterium | reverse complement strand
TTAACTCAACTTCCGGAATTGATTCTTTGGCCAAGCGCTCCACCAATAATTGAGAGGGATTTAAGCTCGCTCCACCAAATGGTTCAAAGCCACTAACTAATATTTTGGTTGAGTTCATTAAAGGTTACACGCCAAGAAACGCTGCGCCCACCAACAAAGCCGCCCACAAAGCATGGAATGGAACCAAGAGTCTCTTAATCGCATCAATGGCCAAAGTTGTATCTTCATCTTGGCTTGATAGTTTTTTGAACTCCACTAGCTCTCGCAATAAAACTGATAGGACAAGAAGTGTTGCCACCCAAGCCACCATGCAATAAGGACATAATGCACCAATCACAAATGTTGTTTGATAAGCGAGCCAATGACAAAACACAACAGCTAAAACTGTTCCTACTGTTGCAATCTGCAAAAAGATTTTTGGGAGTGAAATATTTAGGAAAAGCATCACCGCAACTACTAGCATCATTGAGAATGTGCCGATTCCAATTATTGAATTCGGAAAGCCAAATACCTCAGCTTGCTTGGAAAGCATCACGCTCTTGCAATTCAAGGTGGCATTTATGTTGCAGGAGGGGGAGTATCCGGCATCTTTTAAGACTTTGAACTTATCGATAGTCAAAATAAATGATGCAGCTAAACCCGAAATTGCTGCAATCAACATGGTCCATGCGGACACTTGACCCTTAAATCTCATACCGGAAGTATAAGCTGCGGCCTATGAAGTTCATGATTTCAGTAATTGATACTCAGACTCGACCACCTCACACTCCCCAGGAAATCTCAGCTATTGACGCTTTTAATGACAAGCTCCAAGCCGCCGGTCAGCGCGTTCTCGCGATTGGTCTTGATTCGCCAAAAGAAGCAATTGTTATTGATGCCAGAAATAACTCGCTCAAATCCAGCTCTGGGCCACTTCATGAAACTGAGGAGTATCAAAGCGGTATTTGGATTATTGATGTTGCAGATCGCGAAACCGCAATTCAACTTGCTGAAGAAGGATCGAGAGCCTGCAATCGTAAAGTCGAACTACGTCCGGTTTTCGGTTAAATCGTGAAGAATATTTAGGTATTTTGATGACGCAATATGTTGTTGGTGCATATCCGGCTTCTATCGCCCATCGAAACTGGGATCCAGTATTGGAGTCCGATTTTTTTGAACTTCTCGCTAACGACAAAAGAGTTGACTCGCTAGAACTGCCTTGGTTGGGAAAAATCCATCCGCGTGATGTGGGTTGGCTGCACAATAATTTTCCTAAGAACTTAAAGGCTGTAATTACCAGCATTCCATTTGTCATGGGGCAACTATCTAAAGATTCAAATTATGGCCTTGCTTCGCCTTCAGAAGATAGCCGACAAAAAGCCGTTTCTGATGTAAAAGTAATTTATGAAGCAATCAAGGAGTTTGACCATAAAACCGGACGCAAAACCGTTTCCGCTATAGAAATTCACACCGCGCCACGAGAAGTTGGAAATGTTGTTTCCCTAGCCAAATCATTAGCAGAAATAAGTGCTTGGGATTGGGAAGGTACGGAAATACTAATTGAGCACTGCGATGCTTTTGTTGCCGGGCAAACACCTGAAAAAGGTTTTCTTTCACTAGGGCAAGAGATCGAAGCCATAAAATCTTCAGCCGCAGATGTTGGAATCTTGATTAATTGGGGAAGATCCGCCATTGAATTCAGGGATGCTAATCGCGTAATCGAACATGTTGAGTTGGCAAAAGATTCTGGTTTATTGAAAGGCCTAATTTTCTCTGGTGCCTCGGACAAGCAAGGCTTGTTTGGCTATCCCTGGATCGATGCCCACCATCCCTTTATCGCCAGTGAAATTAATGAGTTTGGCGACCCAGACTCTCTTTTGACTGAAGGCCGCGCTAAGGCTGCGATTCAGATAGCTGGTCAACTGCCGTATCTAGGCATAAAAATGGGTTGGCCAAATGAGGTAATGGGAAGTGTTGCCCAGCGTTATCAATTGATTTCTGACGCACTAGATATTTTGAATAGAAATTCTCGATGACAACTCCCATTACAGTCAGTAAGAACTTAATCGATATCCGCGGTGGCCAGCTGGCCACCATTATTACCCAACCGGAGAATCCCATTGCTGATGTCGTATTGGTCCATGGATTTACCGGAAGTAAAGAGGATTTCACTGAATTATCAAGGTTGCTAGCCGAGTTTGGCTTTCGAGTTCTAACTTTTGATAATCGCGGGCAGCATGAATCATCCCATTCAGATAGCTCTTTAGATTATGAAATCAAATCTTTTGCCCAAGATGTAATTGCGTTAGCCAAACACTTTGAATTTAATCAACCGCATCTCTTCGGTCACTCGCTCGGCGGTTTAATCTCACAAGAAGTGGTGGCTTCGCATTCATCACTTTGGTCCTCACTCACACTTTTTTGTACTGGCCCAGGAGGTAAATCAAATTGGTT
The DNA here is from genome assembly GCA_039796875.1 of Actinomycetota bacterium. GTDB lineage: Bacteria > Actinomycetota > Actinomycetes > Nanopelagicales > Nanopelagicaceae > MAG-120802. The sequence goes on along the minus strand of JBDKIY010000024.1, from coordinate 19,389 downwards.
TGCCGAGCCACAATTTATGAAACTCACCAACCAAACCAAATCCAATATTTGGAATGAGATTCTTGCTCCCCAAAATCTGGATAATCCAAAAAAGGATTTAAAGGAGAAGCGCTGGCTGGCTAGTGATGCTATTTCCACACTTGCACTACATAAACACCTGCGGGAGTTTCAAAGCAGAGTTTCAGAAATTGCAAAACTCAATATTCCAACCCATGTGGTTTATGGTGAACTAGATGATGTTTGGCCGCTTGCAGAACAGGATCAAATGGCGCAGGAATTAAATGCGCAATTAACTGTTCTGGCTGGTTGTGGACACTGCCCAAATGAGGAGAATCCACGGTTAACCGCCGAAGTTTTGGCGGCTTTTTGGAGCAAAGCTACTTAACTACCTCAACCCAGCGCTTAACCATCTCTTCTTTCTTCACCGTCAAAATCACTTTGCATGGTTTACCAATCTGATTCGGATATAACTCCTGCTCATTTGGTCGCTTATCGCAGATAGTTTGGCCGCGATTTAATCCATTAGTTACATCAACAGCCACATTCATAACCTTGCTGGTGGTTAATTCTGGATACAAAAAGGATGCCACCGCTCCATAGTCACCCAGAGTTATCTCTGAGCCCATGCTGCCGTAGCGAAACTCCACTAAATCCGCAGCTAATTGCGCCGATGATGAAGGAGATTTACGTAAATCATCTACATGAGCTTGCGAGACGCTCAGTTCATAAAACACATCTAATCCATACATTGTGATTGGCAATCCGCTATTAAAAACAACATGCGCAGCCTCTGGGTCATGCCAAATGTTGAACTCCGCAGTCGCGGTGACATTACCCATTCCAGCAGATCCGCCCATGAGCAAAATGCCCTCAAGTTTTTTGGCTACTTCAGGATAAGTTGCTATAAATAATGCGATGTTTGTTAATGGCCCAACCGGAATTAGTGTTACCGGCTCTGCACTTTCATTTACTAAATCTTTTATTAACTCAACAGCATGTCGTTTATCCAATGTGCGATTTTTTACCGGCTTTGAATGACCACCGAGCCCATCATTGCCATGCACATGTTCGGCATGGCCTGAGCTACCCATCAAAGGATGACGTGCGCCTGCTGCGACTGGAATGTTTCCAGCTCCTGCTGCATCAATGACATACAAAGTATTGGCACAAACTTGATCTAGGTGGGTGTTTCCATCTACGCAGGTGATTCCGAGTACATTCAAATCAGGATGACGAACCGCATAAAGCAATGCAAATGCATCATCAACACCGGTATCTACATCGAGAATCACTGCCCGTAGGGATTCGAACCCCAAACCTTCTGATCCGTAGTCAGATGCTCTATCCGTTGAGCTACGGGCGCAAACAGCCTGCGAATATTATCACCAGAAAATGCAGGCTATTTCCCCTGCTACCCTGCGAATTATGAAGCGAATAGTGGCGATTTTGGCTCTTATTCTGCTGCCCATTTCCCCCTCCGCTGCCGTGGATATTCCAGTTGTTTGTGTAAACAAAACAAGTTTTGAATTACGAACTTCGAATGTGATGATTGGTTGTAATGCAGATGAAAAATCATTGGGTGAGGGACCGATTCCATATTCATTAACCGCGCCAAAAGTGCTGAATGAAACTTTGGAATGGCGCTTCAAAGCTGCACAAGCGGCTGCGAAAGCAGAAGGTGTTACATTACAAATTACCTCCGGATATCGTTCTGCGGAAAGACAAAAGTATTTGTTTGCTAAAGCGGTCAGAAAGTATGGAAGTTATTTAGCAGCTGCTAAATGGGTTGCACCGGCGGAGATTTCGCATCATCCAAGGGGTTTAGCGATAGATGTTAATTATCCGCGTTATCCAAATTCGACAAAGTGGCTGGAAACAAATGGTTACAAATTTGGCTTGTGTCGTACCTTTGAAAATGAATGGTGGCACTTTGAGGGAAATATCGCACCGGGTTGGAAATGCCCCAAGATGATGAAGGATGCTAGAGAGTTACTTAATTCCTAGCATCTCGGAGCGGGTTACCAATTTAACTCTCGGCTTTCCAAGTGGTTCACCTTTTGAAACTTCATGAGCGTTGATTTTCTCCCAATCGCTTTGCGAAACAATTATGGCGCCGCGTTCTTGTAATTTACTTGCTAAATCTGAAGATGATTTCGGTTGTTTTAGATCCTCTACTAGAAGTTTCATAACATCTGTGGAATCGCTCTTATTGGTTCCGATAACTCCCGATGGTCCGCGTTTTGCCCAACCAACTACATAGGAATTGCGTCCGGAAATGCGACCATCTTGATTTTTTACCTTGCCATTTTCATATGGCAATCCAGAAATTTCATCGCTCTGATAACCAATGGCGCTTACAACTAAGCCGCATTTGATTGAGAAGGTTTCACCAGTGCTTTGAACCTGACCGTTTTCCACCTTATTTGTGCCAAAAACCAACTCTTCGACCTTGCCGTTGCCCTTAATCTCCAGCGGTGTAGCTAGGAAATGGAAGTACATAGAGCGCTGATGGCCCTTCTTTTCAGCTTCAGCAATTGCTTGCATTGCCTCTAAGTTTGATTTCAAGTCTTTAGGTAGCTCGCCTGCGGCTTGTGCTCGATTAATTGCCGCTGCGATTTGATGTTGATCAATGTGAACATCTGTGTGTTCGAGTTTTGGAAGCTCTCGAAGTTCTGGTGAGGTGAATGCCGCGTGTTCTGGACCGCGTCTGCCACAAATGTGCACCTTGCGAATCGAGGAGGTGTGCAGTTTTGTCAGTGCGTGTTCGGCAGTATCGGTGGGATCAAGCTCAGAGGGTTCTAGCGCCAACATACGTGCCACATCCATTGCGACGTTACCGGCACCAATAACAACCGCCTCGTCACAATCAAGAGAGATTTCTACCCCAGCAAAATCAGGGTGGGCGTTGTACCAAGGAACAAAATCTGCAGCGGAAAATGAACCGATGAGATCCTCACCTGGAATTCCCAATTTTCTTCCGCGACTAGAGCCGGTTGCGATTACTACCGCGTCATAGATCTCTTCTAACTCTTCTAAAGAGATATCTTTACCGAGTTCGACATTTCCAAATAATCTAAAACCCTCAGTGGTCGCGATTTTTTCAAAAACTTTTGCCACTGTTTTGATTTTGGGATGATCAGGAGCAACTCCGCTGCGCACTAAACCCCAAGGGGTGGGCAATCTTTCAATCATGTCGATTGAAAATTTCAACTCTTCATTTTGGGAGTTTTGTAATGCTTGGGCAGCAAAATATCCGGCCGGTCCTGCACCGACTATTGCTACTTTGTAATTTCTCACCAAAACCCCATTTATTTATCTTGAAATAAGGGTTGAATAATACCCATTCCGAAAATCTTGAATTTAGCTAGATTTCCAAGCTCTAAATAGGGGTTCAACACCATTGGGATACAAATTTGCTGCCAATGGAGCGCCAATTAAGTGATCTCCACGCGCTGGAACCACTTTGCAGTTAATTTGTTTTTGTACTTCATTTGCAATTAGCTCTGTGTAGAGCTGGCTTTGTGACAGTCCACCCAGAAAAGCGATTTCGGGTATCTCTTGTTCGGAATCACTTACTTTGCGCCAAGCGGCAACAACGGTTTTACCTAATTCTGACGCGCCATGTTGCAAAATCTCAAGCGCTGAATGCGAGCCATCTTCGGCCGCTTTGATTACGGTTTTGGCCGCGGAGATACATAAAGCTGCGGCCTCTGTTCCGGTTTTAATTTCCAATTGAGCATGATTTGAAAGTTCTTTAGCCATTACCTCTACAAGATCCTGCGCGTTATCTCTGCCATCTAGAGTAGAAATCGCACGGGTTAATCCGTAACGTCCAACCCAAAATCCGCCTCCGAAATCTCCAAATATCTGACCTTTGCCATCGGCGTGGCCAAATTTTCCATGGTTTCCAGAGACTGCAACCACTCCACCGCCAAGTGTTAAGACCACTCCATTGCTATCTCCTAGTGCGCCGATGTAAGCGGCCAAACCATCATCCATAACAAATACTTGTTTTGTTCCGAAGTAACGCTGACATATTTCACCAAAAGGATTTACATCGCCAACATTGCCTAATAATCCAGTCAGGCTTAAGTATGCGTTTTCATATTGAGCCGTTGGTAACGCAGAAAATATTTCTTCTAAAGTGCTAACTACGGAATCGGTAGCTTTCTTGGCAATAGGTAAATTGATTATTTCGCTGCCGGTTTTAATCCGGGCTCCGGATTGTCCAAGATCTACGACGATATCCACGTGATAATCCTAGTTATCGAATCGCTAATCCGGTTTTGGTGGAAATTTTATGGATGACTTCACCCGATATGGCACCCGAGCTGGCATGCTCGCCCGACCAGCGGAAAACCAAGGAAACATGGCCTTTTTCGAGGTCTTTTTCCGTCACCCGATAGCGCAAATCCATGAACTTCACCTTTTCACCCGGCGTCAATTCAGCCTCTTTAATTGAGCCCTCTTCGCACTCATGGGTAATCAAGAGACTAGATAAAACAACCGTACTGTGGTTTTGTAATCGACCACTGAATCTAAGTTCATCTCCGAGGTGCAAGCCTGGCGAGACTGGTCCGAGGATTTCATCAAACTCTTCCTTGGTAAAAATCGGATCCCCGCTAGCGGAGCCAGAGTTTGGACCTATCTCTTTGCGCTCTGATGATCTAAAGACCGACATATCAACCTTGGGAATATGCCGCTTGATTGAACCGCTTAATTTTTCTAATTTCTCTTGATTTCGTCCCGGCCTCACATACCTAAAGGCAACCTGGAACTCAATTTGATTATCATCAAACTCAATTGGCAACACTTCCGAAGTTGGTTTAAGTTCTGTTAAATCAAATCTACTAAATACCATTTCGGTGTAGCCATATCTTTCAAATAGAACTCCAACTCTGCCATCTGCTAATTGACATGCGGTTGAGTATGCAGAGCTCTCTTTTTCTAACACAATGGCTTTGTTCCAGGTTGAGCCACCATCTTCGGATAGTTTTGCCACCGTTCTTCTACGCAAATCATGATCATGATTGTGGGTTGCAATGACAGCGCCTGTGTTAAGCACACAAAGCGATCCGTTGTCACTGGGATCAGGTAATTGTTGATGTGGTTGTAATGAGGAGAGAGTTAATCCCCCATCATGCGATGTTCCACTTAATCGATATGGAGTAGAGCGAGAATGAAAAAGAATTAATCCATCAGGAAGACAGGCGACTCCGGATTCATTTCCTTTTGGAATCTCAGCGCCTAGTTTCCAGGTGATGCCATGATCATCGCTATAGGCAAGTGCGCCCAAGAGTTCAGCACCGCGACGCAATACAAAGGAGTGAATTAAGCGGCCGGCATGGGGACCTGCCGGAATTCGGCCACCCATTCCAGAAGAGGCGAAAATTCCATGTGTTTTTCCATCTTTTACCTGTTCGGTAATTATCTTGTGGCTCCAGGTTTCGCCATCATCATCAGATATCGAACGAGAAATATGAACAATGGTTGGATCATTTAGATCAGAGCCCAATGAGCTTTCGAAAAAACTGGCTAAATGCGAAGCTTGGCAAAAAACAATTATGCGACCTTTTTCTCCAACTGTGGGATCGATAATTATGCTCGCGTCACCATAACCTGAAACTTCATGGCTTTCTAAAAATATTTTCTGTGGGCTCCAGGTTTCGCCATTGTCATCACTAGTTCGAATTACTAAATCCACTGGGCCTGGTAAGTCATCGAGATCTACCCGAGCATCGTAAATTGCAATCACTCGTCCCGATGGCGTTACCGCCATGGCTGGAATTCGGTATTGGCGATATCCGCCATTACCTCTAGTGGCGAGTACCTGAAAATCCATTAATTACTTAAGTTGTAGTCCGGCTTGAGTAAGAAATGGTTTGATAGCCGCAATTTCATTTTCATTTAATGGAATTGCTGGTGGCGCGGTACGGGCATCTTCAATAATTCCAATTAATTTCAAAGCTGCTTTAAATGCACCGATGGCAGATGAACCGCGTCCCATTCGATCTGCGGCGCCAACGTCAACTAGCGCGAACATTTCAAATAAACGCTCCTGTTCTTTACGGGCGGCCGCGTAATCTCCACTTTTCACCAAGTCGTAAATTTTTACATAACCTGCTGGATCAACATTTCCAATTCCTGGAATTACGCCATCTGCCCCAAACATCAAAGCGGAATCAACGGTTAATTCAGAGCCGGTTAGAACTACAAAGTTTTCTAACTTCAATTTTTGAATTCCTAGAATTACAGCGCGAATTCCCGCGTCATTTCCTGAAGAATCTTTAACACCTTGGATAACGCCTTCTTTAGCCAGGGTCATAAGGGTGCCGAGATCTAGCTTGACGCCATTTACCGCAATAGGGATGTCATAAGCGTAAATCGGGGTGTTTGGGCAGGCCTCTTTAACGAGGCGGAAATGGCGGGCAATTTCAGCTGGGTGGGTGCGTACATAAAACGGTGCGGTGATAACTATTCCTTCAACTCCGGCAGCCACCGCGGTTTTTACATGCTCGATAACTCGCAAAGTAGTGGTGTCGATTGCGCCAACCACAACTGGAACACGTCCCTTAACCTCATCCATGGTTATGCGGATTACCTCTGCACGGTTATGGTCGGTGAGATAAGCAACTTCACTGGTAGAACCCAAAATAAATAAGCCATGTACTCCGCCATCGATTAGATGGTTAATTAATTTGCGCAGTGATTTCTCATCCACCTGATAATCAGCGGTGAAGGGGGTGCAAACAGGAGGTACTACACCCTTTAGAATTCTTGGGTTTGCTGGTGCGCTCATTTTTATTCTCCTGTCGGTGGTTTTTCTAGATGGCAGGCAACTTGATGACCGGTTTGGCCATCAGATGCCAGACGCAAAGTGGGACGGGTGGTTTTGCAAATATCCATTACATAAGGACAGCGGGTTGAAAATGCACAACCGCTTGGTGCATCAATCGGGCTGGGGACCTCACCTTGCAACGCAATTTGTTTTTTCTTGCCCTGCAGGTTCATATCTGGCACCGCAGAGAGCAGCGCGATTGTGTAAGGGTGTTCGGCGTTTTCTGGCAAAGCTTCAGCTGGCAAAATCTCTACTACTGATCCAAGATACATAACCGCAATGCGATGCCCTACATAACGCGCTACTGCAACATCATGTGTGATGAAAACAAATGACAAACCGGTTTCGGCTTGAATCTTGCGTAGCAAATTAACAATTTGGGCTTGGATTGAAACATCAAGTGCGGAAACAATTTCATCAGCAATAATCAACTCTGGTTTTACCGCTAAACATCTAGCAATAGCTAGGCGCTGACGCTGTCCGCCAGAGAATTCATGTGGGTAGCGTTGGAGATATTCCACCCGCATATTGACCATCTCACAGGCCTCTTTTATGCGGGAAAGGCGCTCTTCTGGATCATCTACGCCATGTACCTGGAGCACCTCATCCATCGCGACGCCAACTCTCTGACGTGGATTAAAGGAGGTGTAAGGATCCTGGAAAATCATCTGAACTTTTTTGCGGAAAGCTAACTCTTCATCGCGATCTAAATCGACCACATTTTGTAGACCATTTCCAAAATCAAATGTGAGTTCGCCGTCAGTTGGTTTTTGCAATACCGCCAACATTCGGCCCAAAGTGGTTTTGCCACAACCAGATTCACCGATTACCGAAATGGTTTCACCGCGATAGATATCTAGATCAACACCATCTAGCGCCTTTACCTGTCCAATAGTGCGACGCAAAATTCCACCAGTTACTGGGAAATGTTTTTTGATTGCTTTAGCTTGATAAAGCGGGGTAGTTTTTTTGTTAGCCATTTATTCCCGCCTTGCTCAATTTTGGCAGATTTCCTTTTTCATCAAGACGAATACAACGAACTTGATGGCCCGCATCAAAACTTTGCAATGGAATAACCTGCTCGCGGCAAGCATCGGTAACAAATGGACAACGTCCGGCAAATTCACAACCTGTTGTTACATCGGCAGGTGAAGGGGTTTGGCCATCAACGGTCTTTAGCTCAACATTTTTATCAGCGGCTAATGATGGAACACTTTGCAAAAGTGCTTGGGTATATGGATGGCGTGGGTTGCGTAAGACTTCATTAACTTTTCCATACTCAACAACTCTGCCTAGATACATAACCGCTACATGATCTGCTACCTCAGAAACCAGTGCCATGTTATGGGTAATCAAAATAAAGGTTTTGCCTGCGCTCTTTTGTAAATCCTTTAGCAAAGTCATGATTTGGGCTTGAATAGTTACATCAAGTGCGGTGGTTGGTTCATCAGCAATTACTAAATCAGGTTCGCAAATAGTGGCAATTGCGATCATCACACGTTGGCGCATTCCGCCGGAAAATTCATGGGGGTAGGCGTCATAACGTCGCTCTGGATCAGGGATCCCCAGCTTCTTAAAGAGCTCAATTACCCGCTCTTTTGCTTCTTCTTTGGAGATATCCATGTGCTGCAAAAGGCTTTCGGCGACCTGGCGGCCCACCCGGTGCGCTGGGTTTAGGGAGGAAAGGGTGTCTTGGAAAATCATTCCGATTTTCGCGCCCCTAAGTCCGCGCATCCTTGGACCAAACTTCTCTAGTTTGTTGATCTCAAGTTTTTCACCTTGGTCATAAAAATTAATACTGCCTGATTCAACTTTTCCATTGTCAGGCAAAAGTTGCACGATGGCCTGTGCGGTTACAGATTTTCCGCAACCTGACTCGCCCACAACACAAAGGAATGAACCTTTAGGCACTTCAATTGAAACATCGCGCAAGATATGAAGTTGTCCAGCCTCCACATTGAAGGTGACATTTACATCTTTTAATTCAAGTATGTTGGTCATGCGTTGCGCTTTCTAAACCCAAATAGTTTTTGTTTCAAAGCTGATCCGAAGGACACTTCTTTTACCTGGGTTCTTGATCTTGGATCTAGAACATCTCTTAAGCCATCACCAATAAAGTTAACGCCGGTGACAAAAACTACGATGGCCGCGGCTGGGAAAACCCAGAGCCACCAATACTGCTCCACAACAACTGGTGCTTGAGCTGCAGCTAAAAGATTTCCCCAAGTTGGAGTAGTTACTGGAACACCAAGACCTAAGAAGGAAAGTCCAGCTTCAGCGATAATGTAAATCGCGGTATTGATTGTGAAGGCCACAACAATTGGGCTCATAGTGTTTGGTAGCAAGTGACGGAAAATAATGCGCTTACTAGAAAATCCAAAAGCTCGATCCGCCTCGACGAAGGCCTCTTCGCGCAGCGACATAAACTCACTTCTTACTAAGCGGAATGTAGTCATCCAACCCGTAATTGCAAAGATGAAGATAACGTTAGAAACACCTTGTCCCAAGAAGGTTACAAAGATTAAAACCAAAACTAATTGTGGGAAGGTCATAACTAATTCGGAAAGACGAATCAATATCGTGTCGAATTTTCCGCGTACATAGCCGGCGATTGCACCTAATACCGTTCCGATTAGATTGCCTAAAAACGAGGCTAAAACCCCGATTAATATGGAGTTTCTACCGCCGTAAAGCACACGGCTAAATACATCTTGACCTAGTTGATCGGTGCCCATTAAGTGATTTGATGAAGGTGGAAGGCTGGTATTTGCGATATCAAACATGGTTGGGTCATAGCCAGAAATCTGAACCGCAAAAATAGATGATGTAATAACCAAAAATACAATTGCTAAACCAATCATGCCCGTGGTGTTACGGAGAAAATTAGCAATCATTAATTTTGCGGTGCTGGGAGCTTTTTCAATCATTCTGTGGTGGCCCCCAATCTAACTCGAGGATCCAAGACTGATTTCACAATATCTACTAAGAAGCTGGCAAAAAGAATTGCCACCGCAATCAACAAGCTCACAACCATAATTACTGGGAAATCTGAAACTGTAACGGCGGCGACCACAGTGCTACCAATTCCAGGCCATTGGAAAACGGTCTCTACCAAAACTGAACCGCCAACTAATAGCGGCAAACGGAAAGCCAAGATCACCATAACTGGACCAAGTGAGTTACGGAATACATGGCTCCACATCACTTTCCATTCTGGCAAACCTTTACTGCGCGCAGTTTTTACAAAATCTCTATTTAAAGTATCAAGCACTGAGTTACGGGTATATCGAATCAATACCGCAAGCATCGCAATGCTAAGTGTTGCCACCGGCAAAATTAAATGCGGTAGGCGGTCAAAAAATGTCTCTTGGCCGGGAGATATGCGCTGTCCGGTTGGAAGCCATTGCAGGCGATAAGCCAAAACATTAAGTAGTGCTAGGCCAATAAAGAAATCAGGTACTGAAATTCCCACCGCCGCTAAAGCACGTGATGCTTTGTCGGTGAATCCGCCTCGGTTTGCACCAGCAACTAGACCGATAGCCAGCGCCAAGGTTGTTGAAATAACTAATGCGGAGAGAATTAACTCCAATGTGGCTGGCATGCGCAGCGCCAAAATCTCTGAGATAGGTTGGCCGGTCTGGATGCTGTAGCCAAAATTGCCTTTGAGCATCTCAGTTAACCAGTTGAAATACTGCACGATTATGGGGTCATTGAAGCCCAAGCGATCTCGGAGCAGCTCTAGGTTGGTGGGATCTGCTGCAGCATCGGGGGAAATCAAAGAGTTAAGCGGGTCAATCGGTGAAAGTCTCGAGGCAAAGAAAATAATGGCACTGATAGCCAGCGCCATAGGAATCACAATCGCGATTCGCCTGATAATAAAAGCTAACAAGTTTTCTTTTCTCTCTTTTGATTAACCATTAAAGCGAATCAGTGGGCTGAATTTCTCCAGCCCACTGATTCTACTACTGACTAACTGGTTACTTTTTTAGGAAAGTGTCCAGTTTAGGAAGTTGTTTTCATATAGATACAACTGCGGACCGTACTTCGTCGGCGCACCTGAGATGCGCTTTGAAACGTATACGTATGCAGGTAGTAGATATGTAGGCAACTTGTAAAGATTCTCTTGCTCTAGCTCTTGAAGTGCAGTTAGAGCTTTTGCTCTCTGCTTCAAAGTTACCGCTGTAGCAAGTTGAGCGTTCAACTCTGCGTACTTAGGTTGAGCGCCAAGAATCTTGGCAAAGTTAGCGTTGCTGTACTCGCCATACCACTCGCTTACATCGAAGGTTGAAAGACCCTTCAACGCAATGTCGTAGTTCTTGTTGGTGTACAACTCAGTGGTTGCATCGCCAACAAAACGAGTTAGCTCAACCTTCATTCCAAGAGCCTGCATCTGTTGTGCAACAGCGCTCATGAAAATCAAGTCAGCAGGACCGACATGGTAGTGACGTAGACGAACTGTCTTGCTGAAATCAAATTTTGCTTCAGCTAGAAGTGCCTTTGCTTTTGCAACGTTGTACTTGTAGGTCGGAATTGACTTCAAGTGGAATGGCAAGCCGGATGGAACACCGCTGTTAATTACTTTTCCGTGCGGATAGGCCGCTTTAACGATGTTAACCCAATCGATTCCGTACTTGAGAGCTTCACGAGCCTTCACATTTTGTAGCGGTCCATCAGCGTTTGAAAGGTTAAATACCCAATAACGATGGAATGGCGCACCTGAGGTCTGATAGCTCTTGAATGTGCTTACAGATCTCATTCCTCGAATGGTGTCTGCATCCTGAGTGATGAAGTAATCAACTTTTCCAGAACGTGCATCAGCCAAAAGCGCGGTTGATGAAATCACGTTGATTTCTTGGATTTTTGGCTTTGCACCTTCGAAGTTTGCATTCTGTACCAGAGTAATGAAGTTATCTGGACTTAGCTTACCTACTTTGAAAGGACCAGAGGTAACTGGATCTAACCAGTACTTGCTGGTGTCAAGACGTAGTAGATCTTCATCTTCAAGAACATGCTTTGGCAAGATGATGAACTGTGCCAAGATTGGAATAAAGAGTGGCTGAGGCGCACCGAGTTTTACAGTGATCTCATTACCTTTTGCGGTTAGACCGCTCATGTTTACTTTGTTTGCTGCGGTAACTGCAGATGCTCCATCAATTAGTTTGAATGAAGTTGTGTAGTTCGCATTAATTTTTGTAACGCGTAGTGCAGAGTTCATGGACCAAATCACGTCATCTACTGTGATTGCCTTGCCATCTGACCACTTCAAACCAGATTTCAATGTGATGGTTACAGTCTTACCATCTTTGCTAATTTTGTAACCAGAAGCGAGATCTGGCTTGACTGTTGTCATATCTGGTCCAGCTTTGAATAAAGCGCGGAACATTGCAGCTTGTGTTAGTGAGCCTGAGTTAAGCCAGGGTGGCTCTACCTGTTTGATTCCGACGCCACCTTGTCTGGTTTCGGCGAAGGTGAGTGTAGTTTTGGCGTCTGCTGCTTTTGCTGGCACCGTAAGTGATGTCAACGCTAAAGCTGAAGCTGCAACCGCCACTCCTAACTTCTTGAGGGTTCCCTTCATTAATAAACTCCTTTAGATAAACGCGTTTGAGGCCAAAGGTTGTTTCTCGCTTAAGAAATAACGCTCTGTTTGGTCTAATACGGGAGGTAACTGTTCTAGACCATTTGCCAAAACTATAGTAAGGTTCAAATAAGTCAATAGGCAGAGAGGGCGCGTTGAGTAACGTTTTCGTATCGAGGGAACAGAAAATTGAGCCCTTCGCGCCCTTAAAAAGAGGGTTAGTTGTCTCCTGCCAAGTTCCAGATGGAACCCCAATTGATACCCCGGAATTTATTGCCGCCCAAGCCAAAACAGTTCTACAAGCCGGCGCGGTTGGAATTAGAGCCCAGGGAATTGCAAATGTTGCCGCGGTTGCAAAAGCGGTTTCAGTACCGATCATCGGATTAGTAAAAAGATATTCAGATTCAACTTTGATTCACATAACTCCAGAAATTGATGATGTCCTTGATCTAGAACAAGCCGGAGCAACCATCGTCGCTCTCGATGCCACCGGAAGATTGCGTGCTAACGGGGTTTCATTCCCCGCATTTATGGAGGAGTTGCGCCGCAAAACCGAAATTCCAATTTTGGCTGATGTTGATACGGTCGAGGCTGCTTTGCTCGCTGAATCTTTGGGTTGTGATGCTGTGGCGACCACACTTTCTGGATATACCGAAGCACCTGCGCCAAAACTTCCCAACATTAAATTAATTTCCGAAATTGCAAATGCGGTAAAACTTCCTGTAATTGCAGAAGGTGGATTTAGCACTCCGGAACATGTCGTGCAAGCATTTAACGCTGGTGCTTGGTCAGTTTGTATTGGTACCGCAATTACAAATCCATATTTGCTAGCAAAAAGTTTTGTGCAAGTAATTAATTAAGCTTCAATACTAAATCTGAAATCGTATTTATCTCCGCGTTTAACAGAAATACAGTGCTCCATTGTTCTGCCGCGCATATCAAAGGCAGTTAAAGTAAACATCAAAGATGGCGTATTAATCGGCGCTTTTAAGGCATTTGCTTGATCTTTATCCAACAAAATCGGTGAAATTGTTGAGTCAGCCTTTATTACTGGACGCTCATAAACCTCTTTGAAAATCTCATACAACGAACCTTTTAAATTTTGATCCAACAAACCTGGAGCGTTATCACATGGAATATGGGTGTCTTCTAGGGAAAGTGGGGTTCCATCTGCCAAACGAACACGTTTGATTCGATATGCAGAATCCCCTACTGAAATCTGCAGTATTTCCGCCAATTTCTTATCGTTTACTTGAACTTTTTCCGCTTTGAGAATCTGTGAGGTTGGCTTCATGCCCTTCTCTTTAATTTCTTCAGAGAAAGAAACAAAAACCAATTTCTTAGAAAGTTTCTCACCTGCCACATAAGTTCCAGATCCTGGAATTGTGTAAATCAATCCATCCGCTTGCAACGCGGCCAAAGATTGGCGAATTGTCATGATCGAAACATCATAAGTCGCGGCCAAGTCACGTGCCGAAGGAATTTGTGAGTGCGGCTTTAATTTAGAAAATTTGGTTTGTAGCTTTTCACGCAACACCACATGTTTATGCTTCTTAGGTGCCGCGGCCATTTGAAAATCCTCTCACAACACTCGCAATCTAACTAGCGGGTGATTGTCACCTTGCTCAAACCCTCAGGGCTGTCGGGGTTTAACCCGTTTGATGTTGCGAGCTCATGGGTAATTTTCTGAAATGCCAACGCATCTGAAATTGAGGCTGTGAGTTCCGAGCTGGTGTGCGGCGTACGAAGCACCACATCATCGGATTCGGACTCTGATGGATTTCCAATCCAAAGAACTTTTCCGGTTACCGCTCGCACTCTCTTTGGAGCTTCACCAAATGACTCTTTTGGTAGGTGCTCGGAGGCTATAAAAACCACCTGCGCATCATTATTTAACGAGGCGATCGGTCCATGTAAAAAGTCCGAAGAAGACATTCCTTGCACCGGAATCAAACAGGTTTCCTGTAGTTTCAAAGCAAACTCTTTAGCGTTTGGATAGGAAAAGCCGCGACCTAGGACATATACCGGCTTGGAAATGTCAATTTGATTAGCAAATTTCTTGTAATTTGTTTCATCGTTAACAATGTTTTTCGCGGCCTCGATTATCGATTCAACATCAGCTGACTTATTGCTCCAGGCCATAGTTAATAAATAAGAAACCATTAACTGGCCAACGTAGGATTTTGTAGCGGGAACCGCTAGCTCGGGGCCGGCAAAAATTGAGAGATGTAGATTGGAGAGTTTGGCTAAAGGTGAGTTTTCATCATTGGTGATTGAAAGTAAGTACCCGCCGCCGGCTTGAGCTGCTCTAGCAAAGGTTAGAAGATCAGTTGATTGACCGCTTTGACTAATCGCAATTAATAAACAGTTTTTATATTTGAAAGTGGTCGGATACATCGTGGCCGCTGATGGAGAAGCTAATCCCACCGGCAAACCAAGTTGGGTTTCCAGCAAATACTTCAAATAGTGGCCCGCGTTGTCAGAGGTTCCCCGCGCCAGAATGATTACTGAATCAAAGTTATGGTCGGCAAATAATGATTTAGCTTCTTGGTTGGTAGACATTGCATTAGCAATATCGCCCAGCATGCGTGGAATCTCAGAGATTTCCCGCAGCATTACCTCACCTGGAGTGGTCATTATCGCCTCGCTTTCATCGCCCATTCTATGGGCAATTTTTAGCGGGCCAGGTAACCACCATCAATAACTAGCTCAGATCCCGTTACGAATGAAGCGTCATCGCTGGCTAAATAAGCAACACCTGCCGCTACCTCTTCAGGTAATCCCAATCGATTCATCGGAGTTACCTGCAGCAAAACTTTGCCGAAATCAGTTTCCTTCGCATTGCCAAGTATTGGAGTATCTATAAATCCTGGATGCACTGAGTTAACTCGAATGCCTTGAGTTGCCCAACCTAAAGCAGCGGATTTAGTCATTAATCGAACCGCACCTTTTGCCGCGTGATATGCCGGAGATGCGCCAAATCCGCCGCTTATTCCAAATATCGAGCTCGTGTTTATTACAGAGGCATGTTTAGATTTTTTCAACAATGGAGCCGCTAATTTCATCCCGAGAAATACCGAGTTCTGGGTCACGCCAATGGTTTTCAAGTAATTTTCCATACTAGTTTCTTCTATATTTAAAGTGTCACCAATTCCAGCGTTATTAAAGAGAATATCTAAGCCGCCAAACTTGGTTTCAATCTTAGAAAGCACTTCTTTCCAAGATTCTTCACTTGATACGTCGTGGTGCAGATACATTGCTTCACCATGAATTGCCTTTAATTCTTTTTCTATCGCCAAGCCTTTTTCATCTTGAATATCGCTAATTACAACCTTTGCACCCTCATTTATAAATCTAAATGCGGTCGCCTTACCAATACCGCTGGCTCCGCCGGTAATTAGGGCGACTCTCCCTTTTAATCTATTCATAAATTCTCCAATTACTCGATTATGCTCACTTTGTAACCAATTAACTTCAAGCCTGGCGCAACGACATCAAGCTAAATTCACATAGAACACAAATAATAATCAAAAGAATAGAGTTGGTTTTGAACTGATTTGATTGTGCTGGTTATTTACAGTTCTATTTCTAAAACTGTCTGCTGGCCCCCGATTTTCCTTTGCCATTTACCGGCCGCATATCGATCTAGCCACTCGCTTCCTACTCCTGGATTGCCGCCCTGAATTGCTTCTCCTTCGCTGATAATTAAAAGCTTTGTCTTCCCCGATGTCGAATCAGACGCTGTCACCGTAATGTGATTCGACTTCTGATAGCGAATGGCGTTTGCTATAGCTTCTTCGATTACTTGTACTAGAAGGAAATTACGATCTGAATCTTGCAATAGGCGGTCTGGAATTGATATTTCTACCGAAGCAATTCCCTTCCAAGCCTCTTGAATTTTTCTAAGTCGATCTAAGGGATTCTGTTGGAAATTTTCAAAATCTCTTCCTATAGATTGATTAATGCGCGATGCAAGTCTTTCTAAAATAGAACGAGCGGCGACCTCATCAGACTTTTCCGCAGAATTATCCATTTGGTAACTAAGCGCGAGCAACTCTGATTGCAAGGTGTTGTGCAGGTAAGAAGCTGCCTTCTCCGCCGCAATACTTTCTTGAATATCTGACTTTTCAATAGATTTTTGAAACTCATTTTCAAGAGTCTGTATAACAGCTGTTCTGTCTGATTTATTGATCTCATAGATTGAAAAACAAGTCCCAATAAAGAAGCATACAGGAATGAAAACTAAGGTTTGTGGACCAAGATGAACCTCATAATGATATGTATTAATTAGGTAAAAAGAAGTTGATATAAAGACTCCAGGGAACAACAAAATGCAAAAGCCCAGAAATGTATTATTGATTTCTACTTTCTTACTTAGCTTATCTATTAATCTGTAGTAGGTAATAGAAACCACTAGTACAAAAATGCTCGATAATAGGCCTTTATATAGTCCAAAGTTGGTAGTGAGATTTACTGCAGTCGAAATGGCCATTGTTAATGCGGTGGGTATAGGTGGAATTCTTAGATTTTTGATGCTTGATAACACTGCATATCGAATTCGAAGTTTTGGTACGGAGATATTACTTTTCAACCAAAGACGATGACTCAATGGCCGTATTTTGTTTTCAATAACCTCTCGGACTTGTCTTGCTGCCCTAATCAGATCATCACGCTGGATTGAGCTTTGAGTTACAGAGTCAATGCTTTTTGAGATTAATTCCTGAATCTCTTTCAGCTCGCTTTCGAGCTCTCGCTCTACTTTTTTCGAACTCTTAGATTCTTGTTCCTTAGCAATTCTTAAAATTGCAGTTCTAATCATGTATCGATATGTCTCATTAAAGATCCGAGTATCTTGAAATACTTTTTGAATCAAATAGACCCAGAACATAAAATTGAAAGTAGAACTAAAGATACGCATGGCTAGTCCTGTGGGCTGTTCAAATCCATTTAATGGGTATGAGTAATGAAGCAGCAATCCTCTAACGGTACCTGCCAAAGCAAGAATTAATATGAATATGTATTCGCGCTTTTTGTTATCTAACGTTGCATCAATTTTGTTTACAATTGAATTTAGAGTCAGGATAATCAACCCAGTTAGGGCAGTGATGTTAACCCCAAGGTATAAAGCCTCAACAATATTTTCTTCCGTAATTTGACTGGGGATAGACAAAAGTGTGGAGAGAATTGAAATGGGTGCGTAGACCAAATAAACCTCAAGTGATATTTGTCTGCTTGATGAAGCGTCGCGCTGTAATCGCGTCCAACTCTTATTCATTTGGAAGTTTCTTTCCGGATAGCCTGAAATAAGCTCTTGTTAGCTGAACTCGCGGATTAAGTTCATGGCTACGCTCCAGCCCCAAAATTCCATAAATCCTAGAAAGCGCAGCTTCTACAGATTTTTCAGACACATTCCTCTCTTTGGCAATACTCGCCGTAGTCTGACCCTCAGAGACAAGACGCAAAATCTCAATTTGAGTTTCGGTAAGACCTGACTGTTCTGGCCTGCGGGTTGAAGCGCTCATTAAGGGCCTGTGTTTAGCCTGTAAAACGGCACTTAAAAGTATTGAAGTGTCGCTGACTTTTGATTTAGTGAAATACATAGCGCCCTTTGGTAACGGCGCAGTTCTCGGGTCGGATAATCGGGGATCCGAAAACGAGGTCAGAATTATGACTCCAATCTGAGGATTTCTATTGCGAAGAGCAATCGCAATATCTATTCCATTTGGCCCTGGTCCTAGATCGAGGTCGGTGACCAATACCTCTGGATCATGTAATTCTTGAATTACCAAAGCTTCATCTGCGGTCTCAACCGCGCCCACAACCGAAAAACCTTTTGAGGACAAAAGTGATGACAGGGTAGCCCGAATAAAGACATCGTCTTCTACCAGCAAAACTCTTGCTAAACCCATGTCTTGAGTATTCACTATTTGAAGTATTTTTTTCTTTCTATCTATAGGGAATTCCCTAAGTCGCTTGGGTTATAACCCTAAGTGAATTCCTATTCACCCTTACCTTAAATCTACTTTTAGTTTATGGAAGCTCGCCTAAAATTATCTTTAAGTCGCTCCTTTAAGAAAAGTTTTACTCGCCTTTCAGCCATCGTGGGCATTTCAATTATGTTCCAGGTTGGACCTGGAAGCATGATTACCTCGTGGGCAATCGACTGTTCTCAGGGAACTCTTTCTGAAGGTGAGTACTGCGTCAAGACTTTAAATGACACGGACCCGGGAGCGCCGGTTCCCGAAGGTCAGTGGTCTTTGCGTCAGGCTGTCGAACATGCAAATTCCAATGGAGCGTCATCTCCTACTCCTTCAATGATCGGCTTTGACCCTTTACTGTTTACTTCAACAGCTCAAACTTTGACTCTGCAAAGTACCTTGGAAATAAAGACAAATTTGACGATTATTGGACCTGCTGACAATGAAGGAAATCCTTTACTAACAATTAAAAAAGATTCTTCAGGCTCTAATGGCTTTAGTACTCCAGAAGATCCATTAATCGCTGTAAATCCAGACTCTGGCAACGCCGATAACAATGCCGATAACAATGCCGATAACAATGCCACGCAGGTTGTCAGACTAGAAAATGTCTCACTCGATGGAACCTCTACCCGAGGGACTTTGATAAGTGTTGGGGCCGCAACCGCTCCATCGATAAATGAAACTCAGCCGATTCCAACTGTGCAGCTTGTTAACGTCGAAGCACAAAATGCTTCCAGCACTACGGGGGGTTCCGTAGTAAGCACGCCTGGCAATGTGCAAATTACTGATTCCACCCTAACGGGCAACTCCACCTCTGGAAATGGTGGTGCCGTCTCTGCCGGTGGGTCAGTAACTGTGGAGGGTTCTACCCTGAGCGGTAATAGTTCAAACGGCAATGGTGGTGCTATTGCCGCAGGTGGTGATGTCTCAGTTAGTGCATCTACTGTTTCAGGTAACTCAGCTGACAATGGCAATGGTGGTGCGATCTCAACTAC
>JBDKIY010000023.1:0-24880 GCA_039796875.1 Actinomycetota bacterium | reverse complement strand
TATCGAGAAGTTCGGCAAGAACACCTGCAATTTTCTCTCTCAACGCATCTCTATTTTTATCTGCAGCATAAATTTCAACCGCAGAAATTAATTGGTTACCTAAAGCGGTGACAGTTGTTATGTCATCTTCCCCTGGCAAACCAGCAATTGCGATATCAATGAAATCTGTGGCGGAGATTTCAGCATCTCGCAACATGTCCCATGCAGCTGACCAACATAAAGCTCTAGAAAGGCCATCATTGAGTTTCCCTAAATGGGATTTCAAAGTTGCGATTGAGCGCTCATCAAAGCGAATTTTTCCGTAGGACAGATCGTAATCATTTACTAGCAATAGATCTGCAATTTTTTCTCCTGCAAGTGCATCAACTTTGGTGAGTTTTCCAGTCACATCAAGCTCGACAGATTTTCTTCTAGAAAGAACACCATCTTTAAGATCATAAAGTCCAACCGCCATACGATGAGGGCGCAGTTCATTTGAACCAGCTGGAATTAGCGGAGGCTCTTGTTGAACTGAGATTGATGTATATGTATCACCGGAAGTTTCAATTACGGGTCGCAGGGTATTTACGCCAGCGGTTTGCAGCCAGGTTGATACCCAAGGCTTCAAATCACGTCCACTGGTTGCTTCTAACTCTGACAAGAGATCCTGGAGCGTAGTGTTTTTAAATGCGTGTTTAGCAAAATACTTCTGCAGACCAGTGATGAAGTTGTCTCTTCCCACATGGGCAACAAGCTGGTGCAGAACTGATGCGCCTTTTGCATAGGTAATGCCATCGAAATTAGCTTTTACAGTGTCGATATCGACCATGTCTGATGCAATTGGGTGGGTGGAAGAGAGTTGATCCTGGCGATAAGCCCAGTTCTTGCGCTCTGCATTGAATCCAGCCCAGGAATTCTTAAATTTTGTGGCCTCTACTAGAGCCAGATAAGAGGACCACTCTGCAAAAGATTCATTCAACCAAAGATCGTCCCACCACTTCATGGTGACCATATCTCCGAACCACATATGTGCCATCTCATGCAGAATTGTGTTGGCACGTGCGTTGTACATGCGCTCGGTTACTTTAGAGCGGAATACCAGAAGATCTTCGCGGAAAGTAACAGCGCCCGCATTTTCCATTGCGCCCCAATTGAAATCTACTACTGCGATCTGATCATATTTTTCAAATGGATACGCCAATCCGAATACCTCTTCGAAGTATGCGAAACCTTGTTTGGTGATGAGGAAGATTTCATCTGCATCCAAATGTTCAAATAATGACTTACGACAATAAATGCTCATTGGAATTGTCTTCTTGCCTTTGTATTCATCTGAAACATAAGAGTAGGGACCGGCCACAAGTGCGGTGATGTATGTAGGCATCACTGGAGTGGTGGTGAATGACCAAGTTTTCTTGCCGCCATCTTCGGTCACAGATTTAACGGGATTATTTGAGATAACTTGCCAATGTGCAGGTGCCGTTGCTGTGAATGCAAAAGTGGACTTCAAATCAGGTTGATCAAAACATGGATACATGTTTCGGATGAAGGCGGTCTCACCTTGTGAGTAAAGGTAAACCTCGTTGTCTACGGGATCAACAGAGCGCTGTAGTCCCTCGCCGCTCTTGGAATAAATTGCCTCAATTTCAATTACAAGTTCATTCTCCGCCTGTAAATTCTTGATGAATACTGATTCTCCGTCATAGTTTGAGACATCTACCGCTGTTCCATTTAGCGTCGCAGAGATAATCCTTTTGCCTACTGCATCTACGAATGTGTCATAGCCCGGCTTGTTGCAGCTGAATGTGATTTTGGATGTGGCGATAAAGGTTTCCTCACCAGTGGTGACATCAAGAGCCACGTCGTAGTGCTTAATAGATAGGTGAGCAGAGCGTTCGGCCGCTTCGGCGCGAGAGATATTTATTCCAGGCATGCGCGTATCCAAGCAGAGATGGCACTCTTTGCCACTATGGAGCAAGTCACAGAGGGCCAGTTTCGACTCCGCAGCTTTCGGCTACGGGGGGATCGAATGACCAAGGCCCAGTCAGAGGCCATAGGGGAGCATTGGAATAAATTCGAAGTTCCATTGCAAGGCACAATCAAGCCAACTGATTTGTTTCCTTCACTTCATCCAAAGGAAGTTGTCTTTGAAATCGGTAGTGGAATGGGTGAGGCAACTTCTCAAATTGCAGCAAGCAATCCTGAAACTGGTTACGTGGCGGTCGAGGTTCATAGACCTGGAATTGGTGCGCTAATTATTCGAGCAGAAAACCTTGGAGTTCGTAACTTAAAGATTATTAACGCTGACATTTATGAAGTTCTTACCAAGCATGTCGAAGACCAAACCATCGATGCTTTTCACATATTTTTCCCAGATCCATGGCCAAAGCGAAAACAACACAAACGTAGATTGTTACAACCAAGCTTTATCGAGATTCTGGCTGAAAAACTGAAACCAAATGGTCGCATAAACATTGCAACCGACTGGTATCCCTACGCCCAAGAAATCGAAAAGAATTTTTCTGCCAGCAAAGATTTTTCAGGTGGGGTAATTCCTAGACCACAGTGGCGACCACTAACCAAATTTGAAAGTAAGGGAATTACAAAAGAGCATGTAGTTACAGATTTTGAATACCGCAAAAAATCTTAGAGCTTGCCTTCACTTTCATATTTAGACATCAGACCGATTCTGCGAACATGTCTTTCATCTCCGCTAAATGGCGTTGCTAAGAAGGTATCAACCAATTGCAAGCAAAAATCTTTATCATGCATACGACCGCCAATTGAAATTACATTCGCATCATTATGTTCACGGGCTAGTTTGGCTGTCTCAAGGCTCCAAACCAGAGCTGCTCGAACTCCTTTAACTTTGTTGGCAGCCATCTGTTCGCCATTTCCTGAGCCACCCAAGACAATTCCAAATGAACCAGGCTCCTTTGCAGTCGCTTCAGCAGCTGGAATACAAAAAACCGGGTAATCATCTAATGCGTCAAATACATGCGGACCGTGATCTTCAACGGTGTGACCTTTTGCTTTTAGGTGCTCAACAATTTTGTTTTTGAACTCCAGCCCCGCATGGTCACTACCGATATGAATTTTCATAAGCAAACTTTCTCAAAGAAAAAAGAAAACCGCCGGCATTTCTGCCAGCGGTTTTGTGTCTTAGGAGGTTTGTTACATGATTCGAAAGGGTTTTAGTGGCGCTTAATGTCCGCCGCGACCTTTTCCTTTGCCTTTGTGGCCCATTCCTTTATGGCCTTTACCCATTCCGCGTACCTCTTCTACATGAGAAGTGATTCGAGTCTTGAGATCAGCCTTCAAGGTTGTTGCCTGAGCTGCTGTCAGCTTTCCAGCTGTTACAGCTGCATCAATCTGCTTAGTTTCAAATGCAACCAAAGCGTTAATTAGAGCATCCTTCTTGGCTCCAGCAATTGTTGCTAGTGATTCACCGGCTTGAAGACGGGACTTCAAAGTCGCTTCATCAATACCTAGTGCATCTGTGATTACCTTGGTGCGTTCTGCATGAATTGCATCATGAGCAGCACGGCCTGCGTCACGAGCTTCAGTCATTGCTTTTGTGATTGCATCAACTTGTGCTTGAGTCAAAGTTCCCTTTGAAACAAGTCCACCAAGAACTGATGAAACCTTATCGCCTCTGCCACCTTTATTGTCATGTGCAGAAGCAACACCAGCAGTGCCAAGTGCAATTGTGAGACCAGCAACCGCTGTGGCCGCAATTAACTTCTTCTTCATTAATACTCCTTACTTATTCGAGTACCTTCTTCGAACACCCTCGTATTCGATAACGGGATGAAACTACTTCAACCTGTGCCGCCAAGTCATTTATCTTGAGAGACACATTAGAGTTTTCACCGCTTATAAATCCGTATACGCCTGAAACCTGAGAATAAACAGAGAAAAACCAGCCTGTTAATTGCTATTTAGCTCATTGACTATTGATTTTCGAATTCTTCGCAAAGTGCGTAGATCATAGATTAAGGAATCGTAATCATGACCAGTCAAATGAGAATAGCATCATTGTTGACTGCATTAACAGTCTTTTCGTTAAATACTTTTTCTCCTGCGAGCGCTGCGGGAAGAACTAACAAATCAATTGCAAACACAGTGCTTAGTGGAAAAGGCGCTCCAACGACAAAAGTTGGAATTAATGGCGATTTCTACATTGATTTATCGAACTTCAATATCTATGGCCCTAAATCAAATAATCGCTGGCCATCTCCTGTGAGTCTTAAAGGTCCTGCAGGTAGCGATGGAAAACCTGGAGAAAAAGGTTCATCAGGCAGTGGTTCCAATGGATCTAAAGGAGAGAAAGGCGAAAAAGGTGAACAAGGAGAGAAGGGAGAAAAAGGGGACAAGGGCGATAAAGGTGATGCTGGAATTCAAGGCGAGAAAGGTGAAGTTGGTTTAACGGGCGCAATCGGTTTAACCGGTGCAACTGGATTAACAGGTGCACAAGGTTTGAAAGGAGATAAAGGCGATACTGGTTTAACAGGTGCTACTGGTTTAACTGGCGCAACAGGTGCGCAAGGAATTCAAGGTTTGAAAGGAGACACCGGTGCGACAGGAGCAACCGGTGCAACAGGCGCACAAGGCATTCAAGGATTGAAAGGCGACACAGGCACGACAGGTGCGCAAGGTCCTGCTGGTGCAAATGGAACGAACGGAACAAATGGAGCAACAGGTGCAACCGGCGCAACAGGAGCAACCGGTCCATCAAATGTTCAGATTGGGAGTTTGACATTTATTGGTGGTTTACAAGGAAATGCAGGAACTTCAATTTCATCAAGTAATTTTGGAAACTTGGAAGCAGGAAAAAGTTACGTATTTGATTTGAAAATTTGGGGTCCAATTACTTGGGCAGATACGAGACTGAATTTTGCCGCATCGGCGATTGGTTCGAGTCCGACAATTACAACAACCTGGGTTGGTTCGACATATAAGTCATACAGGAACCTAACTGCTCAAACGGAATACGGTTTATCGGCGAAGATCGTTGTGAATGGTTCTTCAACAATTACTAGTTATCAACTTGCGGTCACGATCACTAGCGGCAATTACCTTTCATCTAGCGATCAAGTGATGTTCAGTGGTGGCTTTTCTGGACAGTTAGTAGGCAGCATCAGTGTCATCACCAGCTGATAGCCGAATTGAGGTTGAGTAAATAGATAAGTGAGGAGAGTGGAGCGGGCGACGGTAATCGAAACCGCGTAACTAGCTTGGAAGGCTAGGGCTCTACCATTGAGCTACGCCCGCACTTATTCTCGTGTGGTTCTCCTCGGGGGCGGTTGCCCGTCCCTTCAGGGGGCACAGGAATTCCGAGTCTGCGCCGCGGGGCGTAGCGTAGTGGCTAGCGCGCCTGCTTTGGGAGCAGGAGACCGTGGGTTCGAATCCCTCCGCCCCGACCAGATCTCGTAACAAAAATGTGAAGTCAGGAGTCCCGTGAAAAGCGCTGTCGAAAGTATTTCCGCAACACGAGTAAGAATTTCGATTGATGTCGATTTCAAAGAACTTGAACCACATGTAAAGAATGCTTATCAATCAATCTCAGAACGCGTTGTGATTCCTGGTTTCCGTAAAGGAAAAGTTCCACGCGCAATGATTGATCAGCGAGTTGGTCGTGGAGCGGTTTTAGATGAAGCAATCAACAATGCGCTTCCAGAGTTCTACAGCCAAGCCGCGCGTGAGAATGATGTTCTAGTTGTTGGACGTCCAACTGTAGATATAAAAGAACTCAAAGATAATGAACTTGTTAAGTTTGAAGTTGAAGTGGATATTCGTCCAGAGATTTCTCTTCCTGATTTTTCCAAGTTAGAAGTATCTGTCGAAGATGCTGTTGTTACCGATAAAGATGTGGAAGAGCAACTAGAGGCTTTACGTATCCGATTTGGAACACTAACCACTGTTGAAAAAGATGCAGCTAACGGAGATTTCGTTTCTATTGATTTAGTAGCTCGTGTTGATGGAAAAGATATTGATGGTGGCTCTGCAAACGGAATTTCATATGAAGTTGGATCTAATCGAATGATTGATGGATTGGATGCAGCCCTTGAAGGTATGAAAGTTGAAGAGAGCAAGAAATTCAATGCTCCTTTAGTTGGAATGCAAGAAGGCGAAACCGGTGAGGTTGAGGTAACTCTCAAAGCGGTCAAGAAGCGCGAGCTTCCAGAGTTGAATGATGATTTTGCAAAGCTAGCTAGTGAGTTTGAAACTCTTAAGGAACTAGAAGCAGATGTTCGCGAGCGTTTGACTCGTCTTAAGGCTATGGAACAAGGTGCACAAGCACGCGATAACTTGCTAAAACTGCTGCTTGATACCGTTGAAATTCCAGTTCCAGAAAACCTTGTTGCAGATGAAGTAAATGATCATCTTGAGAAAGAAAACCGTCTCGAAGATGACACTCATCGCGCTGAAGTAACTGAAGAGGTCACACGTTCTGTGCGTGGAGATTTCTTGCTAGATGCGATCGTTAAGTCTGAAGAGGTTCAGGTTTCTGAAGCTGAATTAACCGAGTACTTGATTCGTACTGCGGCTCGTTACCAAATGACTCCAGATCAGTTTGTGCAGCAAATTACACAGGCCGGTCAGGTAGCAACTCTTATGGCTGAAGTTGCACGCACAAAGGGTCTTGCCGTTGTTCTCGAGCGCGTCACAGTTAAAGATGCATCCGGTAAGAAGGTGGATTTGGCTGCGCTGGCTCCGAAAAAAGCCGAAGAAGCTCAGGCTTAATCTCTAATTCTTCGATGCTCGCTCTGCCCTGAGCGAACAGCACCAAATTTCCCCAATTCGAGGAAGCATTTTGGCCCCATGAGCGTTAGGGTCACTACATAACTTTTATCAGGAGGAATTTGTGGAGCTAATTACCCCACGCCTGGCCACACCAGGTGCCGGCGGTTTAGATGATCAGGTCTATAACCGACTTCTAAAAGAACGCATTATTTTCTTGGGCTCAGTTGTAGAAGACACAATGGCAAATGCGATTGCCGCACAGATGTTGTTACTTGCTGCGGAAGATCCTGACAAAGATATTTATCTTTACATTAACTCACCGGGAGGTTCTATCTCCGCAGGTATGGCGATTTACGACACCATGCAATACATCAAAAATGATGTTGCAACAGTTGCGATGGGATTAGCAGCTTCAATGGGTCAATTCCTGCTTTGCGCAGGTGCACCTGGCAAACGTTATGCGTTGCCACATGCCCGCATCATGATGCACCAACCATCAGGCGGAATTGGCGGAACAGCCTCTGACATCAAGATTCAGGCAGAACAAATGTCATTCACCAAGAAGAAGATGGCTGAGTTAATTGCACATCACACAGGTCAAAAGATGGACACCATTACCGCCGATTCAGATCGCGATCGTTGGTTTACCGCAGAAGAAGCTAAGGAATATGGCTTTGTAGATCATGTTGTTAAGTCGGCCGGACAGGTATCAGGAAGTGGCGGTACAGCTCGATGAAAATAAATGACATTCACAATCGTTATGTGCTTCCAACAATTGAAGAGCGCACCGCATATGGTTATAAGAGATTAGATCCTTATACAAAGTTATTTGAAGAACGCATTATTTTCCTAGGACAGGGAATTGATGACACTGTCGCAAATGATGTTATGGCACAGCTATTGACCCTTGAGTCGATGGATCCAGATCGCGACATCATGATGTACATCAACTCTCCCGGAGGATCATTTACAGCGCTAACCGCGATTTATGACACTATGCAATTTGTTCGTCCAGATGTGATGACTATTTGTTTGGGTCAAGCAGCGTCCGCAGCAGCTGTATTGCTTGCAGGTGGAACCGCAGGAAAGCGATATGCGCTGGAGCACTCACGCATTTTGATTCACCAGCCTTATAGCGAGGGTGGCGGACAAGGCTCAGATATTGAAATTCAGGCCCGCGAAGTTCTTCGCATGCGCGAACTTTTAGAGGAAATGCTTTCAAAGCACTCCAAGAAATCTAAAGAGGAAATCGGCAAAGACATCGAACGTGACAAGATTCTTACAGCGGCAGAAGCTGTTGAATATGGATTGGTCGATCAGATTCTTGCTCCTCGTAAAGCCTCAATCAAGAAATAACTAATTACTCTCAGGGCGAACATGTTTCGCCCGCATGAGTGTGCCTGCTCGAATTACGATTAGGACCTTCCCTAAGGAAAGTAGGCGTTCAGTGACTCGCATTGGTGAAAGCGGCGATCTTCTTAAGTGTTCATTCTGCGGCAAAACTCAAAAGCAGGTTAAGAAGTTAATTGCTGGACCTGGCGTCTATATATGCGATGAATGTATCGATTTATGTAATGAAATCATTGAAGATGAATTATCCGAAGCATCCTCTGAAGGTTTTAAAGAACTTCCCAAGCCTCAGGAAATTTACGACTTTCTAGATCAATATGTAATTGGTCAGGTTCGAGCTAAGAAATCACTTTCGGTTGCTGTCTATAACCATTACAAGAGAATCAAGGCGGGAGATCGTCATCGTGAAGATGGCGTTGAATTATCAAAGAGCAACATTTTGCTTCTTGGTCCGACCGGTTGCGGAAAAACTTTGCTTGCCCAGACTTTGGCACGCATGCTTAATGTTCCATTTGCCATTGCAGATGCGACCGCACTTACCGAGGCGGGATATGTCGGCGAAGATGTTGAGAACATTCTTCTAAAACTCATTCAAGCCGCTGACTTTGATGTTAAAAAAGCAGAACAAGGAATTATCTATATCGATGAAATTGATAAGGTGGCACGCAAGAGCGAGAACCCTTCAATCACTAGAGATGTTTCTGGTGAAGGTGTACAGCAAGCCTTGCTAAAGATTCTCGAAGGCACAACGGCCTCCGTACCACCACAAGGTGGTCGCAAGCACCCACATCAAGAGTTCATACAGATTGACACTTCAAATGTTCTCTTTATTGTCGGTGGCGCATTCGCAGGATTAGAAAAAATTATTGAAGGTCGCAAAGGAAAAGCTGGAGTTGGCTTTAATGCCACACTGCAGAGTGAAAAAGACAAGCAGACTAATGATCCTTTTGCCGATGTTATGCCGGAAGATCTTCTTAAATTTGGCATGATTCCTGAATTTATTGGTCGTCTGCCAATTGTTACTTCGGTAGAAAACCTAGATCGTGCAGCACTACTTCAAATTCTCACCGAGCCTAAAAATGCTTTGGTTCGTCAATACCAACATCTATTTGAAATGGATGATGTTGAGTTTGAAATAACTCATGAGGCTCTAGAGGTAATTGCCGATCAGGCCATTGCTCGTGGCACCGGAGCCCGTGGTTTACGAGCAATCATGGAAGAAATTTTGTTGCCGGTGATGTACGAAGTGCCTAGCAAGAAGGAAATCGGCAAGGTAATCGTCACCCCAGAGGTAATTCACTCCAAAGTTGCCCCAACATATGTAGAGCGTGGCCCAAATGCGGTAAAGCGTTCATCAAAACGTGGAGAAGAGAAGACCGCTTAACACTCGGTAGTATCACGCCTTATGTCAGAGCTACCCGCGCAATTTTCTCCTAATGAGATAGAGGCTGAGCTCTACCAAAAATGGATTGACGCTGGATATTTCACAGCCAACGCCAAATCTGACAAGCCACCTTTTTGTATCGTTATTCCGCCGCCAAATGTGACTGGAAGTCTTCATATTGGTCACGCACTTGATCACTCAATCCAAGATCTATTGACGCGCATGAAGCGTATGAAAGGTTTCGAAACCCTTTGGCTTCCAGGAATGGATCACGCTGGGATTGCGACCCAAAATGTTGTTGAAAAACAATTAGCAGCACAAGGCAAGTCACGTCATGACTTAGGACGTGAAGAGTTTGTTAAAAAAGTTTGGGCCTGGAAAGCCGAATCCGGCGGAGCAATTCTTGGTCAGATGAAACGACTTGGTGACAGCGTTGATTGGAGTCGCGAACGCTTCACAATGGATGAGGGATTGTCAGAGGCTGTATTAACTATATTTAAGAGACTTTATGACGCCGGATTGATTTATCGCGCCGAGAAAATCATTAACTGGTGCCCAAGATGCTTGACCGCTCTTTCAGATATTGAGGTCGATCACAGCGATGATGCTGGTGAATTTGTTCAGGTTCGGTACGGTGATGATGAAATTGGAATTACTGTTGCAACAACTCGACCAGAGACAATGTTGGGCGATGGCGCAGTCGCAGTTCATCCAAATGATGAAAGATACAAACATTTAATTGGCAAGAAAGTTTTGCTGCCACTTGTCGATCGAATGATTCCAATCATTGCTGACGAACTCGTTGAACCTGAGTTCGGAACGGGCGCAGTCAAAGTAACCGCTGCTCATGATCCAAATGACTTTGAGATGGGAATGCGTCACAACGTCCCGCTAATTGTGATTATGAATGAGCATGGCGTCATGTCCGGCACCGGAACTGAGTTTGATGGCATGGACCGTTTTGATGCCCGTAAAGCTGTTGTTGAAAAGCTACGCAGTATGGGTCGAGTTGTATCTGAAAAACGTCCTTACATGCATGCTGTTGGCCACTGTTCTCGCTGCGATACAACGGTAGAACCAAGACTCTCCAAGCAATGGTTTGTAAAAGTTGCTCCACTTGCAAAAGCTGCAGGAGATGCAGTTCGTGAAGGCAAAGTGAAGATTGATCCAGTTTCCATGGAACCGCGTTACTTTGAATGGGTAGACAACATGCATGACTGGTGTATTTCACGCCAGCTGTGGTGGGGCCATCGCATTCCAGTTTGGTACGGACCAAATGGCGAGGTAATTGTTGTCGGTCCTGGAGAAAGCGCGCCGGAGGGTTATGAGCAAGATCCAGATGTTTTGGATACTTGGTTCTCTTCCGCCTTGTGGCCGTTCTCAACACTTGGCTGGCCAGAAAATACTGAAGAGTTGAAGAAGTTTTATCCAACCAGTGTTTTAGTAACTGGATATGACATTTTGTTCTTCTGGGTAGTTCGTATGATGCTTTTCGGTTTATTCGCAATGGATGGCGTTCCACCATTCAAAGTGATTGCCTTGCATGGATTAGTCCGAGACAAGCACGGCAAGAAGATGAGTAAGTCGCGAGGCAACACCGTAGATCCCTTGGAGTTCATGGATAAATATGGTTCAGATGCATTGCGTTTCACTTTGGCACGCGGCGCAAATCCCGGAACCGATCAAGCATTGGCAGAGGAATGGATTGGCGGCGCCCGTAATTTTGCAACGAAGGTTTGGAATGCTTCACGTTTCGCAATGATGAATGGAGCTACAGTTCAAGGAGCTTTGCCAGATCGCTCTGAACTTAACCATATTGATAGATGGATTTTGAGCAGACTCGATGAAACTATTAGAAATACCGATCAATTATTTGAGAGTTTTGAGTTTGCAAAAGGTTGCGAAGAGATTTATCACTTTGCATGGGATGAGGTTTGCGATTGGTATCTAGAGCTAATTAAGGACACATTTGCAAAAGGCGGGGCAGAAGCAGATAAAACTCGTCGCGTCTTAGGTCATGTTCTTGATCAATTACTCCGCTTGATGCACCCAACCATGCCGTTTCTTACTGAAGCGTTGTGGACCGCGCTGACCAAAGGTGAGTCGCTGGTTATTGCAGAATGGCCCACAGCCGAGAAGGTTGAGAATGATTTAGAAGCTATTTCTGTTGTGACTGATCTTCAGCGTTTGATTACCGAAATTCGTCGCTTCCGAAGTGAACAGGGCATTAAGACCTCTGCGCGCATTGTGGCGAAAATCGAGGGAATGCAGGGGGCTTTAGCGCAGTACGAGCCAGCGTTACGTTTCTTGGTACGCCTTGATGATCCATCTGCATCATTCAACCCTTCCGCGAAAATTGAAGTTGGTGACTTCACAGTTAACTTTGATCTCACAGGAAGTATTGATGTCAAAGCAGAGCGCGCTCGTTTGATGAAAGATTTAGAGGCAGTCAAGAAAGATCAAGAGACCGCCAAAGTTAAACTCCAAAATGAAAACTTTATGGCGAAAGCACCGATGGAAGTGGTTAACACAATCCGTGAACGAATGGAGTTTTGCGAAACGGAGATCAATCGAATCAATGCCTTGTTAGCCGCTTTGCCACAACAATGAGTTCTCAAGATGATCTGCAACGTTTAGATGCAGTTGAAAAAGCTCTTTTAAATCGCTGGCCCGAAACCCGCATTGCGCCTACCCTCGAGAGAATCGCGGCACTTTCTGACGCGCTTGGTTCACCACAGCTTTCATATCCAACTATTCATATTGCAGGCACCAATGGCAAGACCACAACCACCAGACTTATCGATTCCCTGTGTTTCGAACTAGGAATGCGAACTGGTCGATTCACGAGTCCTCATCTAGAGAGTTTCTTGGAGCGAATTTGCATTAACCAAGAATCAATTTCTCCAGAGGGAATGATTGCAACTTATAACGACATTGCACTGTATTTAGACATGATTGATTCGAGAATGCCAAACAAGTTGTCATTTTTTGAATCCATGTGTGCACTTGCCTTTGTGGCTTTTGCTGAATACCCAGTTGATGTTGGAATTTTTGAATGCGGCATGGGTGGCGAGTGGGACTCGACTAATGTCATAAATGCCGCAGTATCGGTTATTACTCCAATTGGATTTGATCACATGGAATATCTAGGCGACACACTTGAGAAAATTGCGCAAACAAAATCAGGAATTATTAAGCCAAACTCCTTTGCTGTGCTGGCGAGACAAGAGCCGGAAGTAGCTCAAATACTCATGCATAAATGTGCGGAAGTAGATGCAACTCCGATTCGAGAGGGAGTTGAGTATTCAGTGAAGAGTCGTGCTCTTGCGGTGGGTGGCCAACTCGTTTCTATCTCAGGAATATATGGAGATTACGATGATTTATTCCTTCCCTTACATGGCGCACATCAAGCGGCAAACGCTGCCACAGCCTTAGCAGCGGTAGAGGCATTCGCTGGTGAAACCAAACTCGATGAAAATGTGGTTCGAGAGGCATTTGCAAATGCAACATCTCCGGGTCGTTGTGAAGTAATAATGCGAAATCCAACTGTGATTATTGACGCCGCCCACAATCCGCATGGCGCCCAGTCGCTGAAAAGAACTATCAAAGAAGAGTTTGATTTTGAATCAATTATCGGAGTAATTGCCCCAATGGGTGATAAAGATGTAGATGGCATTTTTGAAGAGCTGGAAGATGTTATCTCGCAGGTAATCGTAAGTCGTAACACTTCACATAGAGCAGCTCCAGTTGGTGAACTATTAGCAACCGCCCAAAATATATTTGGAGCTAACAGAGCGGTCGCTGTTGACTCTCTATCTTCTGCAATTCAAACCGCAATTGAACAAGCAAAATTGGAGAACGCGGTAAATGATTTGAACTCTGCTGTGCTAATTGCCGGTTCAGTAGTAACAGCCGGTGAAGCTAGAGCAATCATTCGAAAGTTAAGGGAGAAAAAATAATGAAGATGCTGGCGCGAAGTGTCTTGGTTATGGAGATCTTTGTAATTGGATTTGCAGTTTTAGTTGCCAAAGATTTGACCTCAACAAATCTTGAGACCGAGGCTTATTGGTTGGCAGGAATTATCGCCTTGTTAGCGTTTTTGGCCTCAGGTGGATTGAAATCTAAATGGGGCTGGATTTTGGGTTGGATTACTCAGTTTGCCCTTATTGCTTACGGTTTCTTCGTATTCACCATGTTCTTTCTGGGCGCGCTCTTCATGGGGCTCTGGGTCGCCGCGATTGTCATAGGCCGCAAGGGTGAGGCCGCTAGGGCCGCATTTAGCGAGGATAAAAAAACGCAATAGACTGGGGCGGTGTCTAACTCATCTTCCTCCGCCCAGCGCACTCTAATTCTCGTTAAGCCAGACGGTGTCCGTCGTGGCCTTGTTGGCGAAGTAATTGCCAGAGTTGAACGCAAGGGCTACAAAATTTCTGCATTGCGCATGTTGCAAGCCGATCGCAACACATTGGCCGCTCATTACGCAGAGCATGAAGGCAAACCTTTTTATGAACCCTTGATGGAGTTCATGCTTTCCGGACCAATTGTTGCGATGATTGCAGAAGGCGAGAGAGTGATCGAAGGTTTTAGAACCATTGCCGGCACAACTGATCCAACAACCGCAGCTCCTGGTTCTATCCGCGGAGATTTAGCGCGTGATCAAGGCACCAAAGTTGTGCAAAATATTGTTCATGGTTCAGACTCAACAGAATCTGCCGAACGCGAAATAAAGATTTTCTTCCCCAACCTGTAAGGAGCAACTGCAATGAGTAATCAGATCAACCGTTGGACATTCCTCGGTCGCGATATGGCGATTGACCTGGGAACCGCCAATACCTTGGTTTATGTACGAGGTAAGGGAATCGTTCTTAATGAGCCAAGTGTTGTTGCAGTAAATCAGGACACTGGAGCGGTCCTTGCGGTTGGCACAGAGGCAAAGAAAATGATTGGTCGTACACCAGGAAGTATTGTTGCGATTCGCCCACTCAAAGATGGTGTTATTGCCGACTTCGATACAACTGCTTTGATGATTAAGTACTTCATTAGACAAGTCCACAAGCGCACCTATCTAGCTAAGCCACGAGTTGTTATCTGTGTTCCTTCTGGAATCACCGGTGTTGAGCAGCGTGCTGTTAAAGATGCTGGTTACGAAGCTGGCGCCCGCAAGGTTTACATCATTGAAGAGCCTATGGCAGCTGCAATTGGTGCGGGTCTTCCAATACATGAACCAACCGGAAATATGGTGGTTGATATTGGTGGCGGAACCACAGAGGTCGCGGTTATCTCCTTGGGTGGAATTGTTTCCGCTCTATCTATACGTGTTGGTGGCGATGAACTTGATCAGGCGATCATCAACTGGGTCAAAAAAGAATTCTCTCTAATGTTGGGAGAGCGAACCGCAGAAGAAATAAAGATGGCGATTGGATCTGCTTATCCATTGCGCGATGAGCCAGATGCTGAAATTCGTGGCCGTGATTTAGCAACCGGTCTGCCAAAGACAATTGTGGTTTCATCAGAGGACATCAGAAAAGCTCTTGAAGAACCGGTTAATGCAATTGTTAACGCGGTTAAAAATACTCTTGATAAAACCCCACCCGAGCTAGCGGCAGATTTGATGGACCGCGGCATTGTTCTTACTGGCGGAGGAGCTCTACTTAAAGGATTAGATGAAAGATTGCGTCATGAAACCAACATGCCAATTCACATCGCAGAACGTCCACTTAACGCGGTAGCTGAAGGTTCAGGTAAGTGCGTTGAGGAGTTTGAAGCGTTAGAAAAGGTTTTGATTTCCGAGCCACGTCGCTAGGAATTTCATGCCAGCCAGAGGTTCAAATCGCACCAGACTCTTATGGGTCTCGCTCTTAGTTACCTCTTTGTTTCTTATAACGCTAGATCTGCGTGGAGTCAGCTTGGTTTCATCTCTTCGAACTGGAATGCAGAGTTTTTTGGCGCCGATACAAAAAGCGGGAAATGGATTTCTATCTCCATTTAGCAACCTTTTTGAAGACATAACAAACTTAGGTAGAACGCAATCAAAGATTGATGCTCTTAAAAAAGAAAATGAAGAGCTGAAATCTCAATTAATCCTTAATGAGAATGTGGTCGGCGAATTAGAACAACTTAAAGGGGTTCTAGATCTTGCTGGCAATGCTCGCTTTAAAGTGGTTTCAGCCCGAGTAATTACAAAAGGCGGCACGGCGACTTTTGGCGAAACAGTTGTTATTGATCAAGGATCAAAAGCTGGAATTAAACGAGATATGACGGTAATTGCAGCTGGCGGTTTGGTTGGGGTTGTTAAATCAACAACCACATCCTCATCTGTTGTGTTGTTGATGAGTGATCCGTCATTCCGCATGGGTGTGCGCGTAGCGGGAAGCCAGGACATGGGCATTCTTTCTGGTGAAGGTGAGAACCGTTACTCAATCCAAATGTTAAGCGCCACCGGGCAAATATCGGTGGGCGATGTTTTGTTATCGCGCGGTAGCTCTGGAGATAAACCGTTTGTACCAGGAGTTCCGGTTGGGAAAGTTTCATTTGTTGAGAGATCAGCGGGTCAATTAACAAAACAGGGCCGAGTTGAAGGCTTCGTGGATCTAAATGGATTAGGAGTAGTCAGCGTGGTTCTGGATGCAGTCTCTGGAAATCCGGGGGATGCGCTAGTTCCACGTGCACCAAAGCCCGCACCTACGGTAACGATTTTTGTAACGCCAACTCCAACACCCACAGAGTGAAACATTCTGGATAAGTCATGACCTTAAATCGTATTCCAGCAGTTATTGGAGTTTTTGGTTTTCTATTCATTATTCAAGAGGCGTTACTGAATCGAATTAACTTCTTGATAGGTGGGTTTTCTCTTTACTTAGCTTTTTTCGTGGCTTGGGTTATGCAGGAAGAACGCAACAGTGCTGTTGTGACAGGTTTCATTGCTGGATTAATTGCTGATTTGTCTCCAACTCTTGAATCACCATTTGGTTTATGGACCTTTGTTTTAACTGTTCTCAGCTATGTGTTAGCAAATAATGTGAAAAGCGCGCTTGATTCTGATTTAAGTCCAATCACGATGAGTTTAGTGGCAGTTTTTGGAAGTTTGGTTGGCTTAATTAGTTTCCTAATTGCAGGTGCGATATTGGGCCAAGATGTCGGCTCTGGTTATTACATGTTCCGCCAATTATTTGGAAATAGCCTTTGGGCATTATTGCTATCACCGCTCTACACGCCAATCGCTATAAAGTTATATCGCGCTACTCTCACTGCAAGGAGCAGGTAGATGAGAGATCGCTCAACCCTAACTTTGTTTGTTGTGCAGGTATTTGTTGCCTCATTAATGCTGGCGTTATTCGGACGTCTTTTCTATTTGCAGATTGCGGATGGCCCACGTTATCAAGAGGCAGCTTTAGATATACAGAGTCGAGATATTGTTACGCCAGCACTGCGTGGTTTGATCGTTGATAATCAAGGAAATCTTTTAGCATCAAACCGCGCTGGATTGATGATTACTGCAGACCGTTCGGTACTCGATAAGTTGGAGGATAAAGGTAATTCAGTCTTATCTAGAGTTGCTGCAATCCTGAAACTTAATTACACAGATGTTTTTGCCCGCACCAGGTTGTGTGCCGAATTGTCTGAAGGTGATCGAAATGGATGCTGGAATGGAAATCGCTATCAACCAATACCAATAACTAAAGAAGCTAATGAAAATCAGGTATTAGAGATTCTCGAGCAATCTGATTTATTTCCAGGAATTAGTGCGCAACCTGTTTCTATTCGCTATTACCCTTCATATGCGGGGGAGAGAGCTACCCACGTATTGGGTTACATCGGTCCCATTACGGAAGCTGATCTAAATAACGAGGATGGTGTTAGGTATTACCGCAATGAGTTCATCGGAAAAGCCGGAGTTGAAATTGTCTATGACAGTGAATTGCGCGGGGTTGCAGGGGTAAGAACCGTTATTGTTGATCGCAAAGAAGCAGTAACTCAGGAATCTCGAAACACTCCTTCAATTCCAGGAAATCACTTAGTACTAAACATTAATGCGAAGTTGCAATCAGTTGTAGAGCAGGAACTCAAGAGTGCGGTCCTGCGCGCTCGCGCCTCGGGTTATCGTGGTGATGCAGGTGCAGCAATTGTTTTGGATGTTAATAATGGTGGAGTACTTGCGATGGCCTCCTATCCAGATTACGACTTAAACATTTGGGAAAATGGAATTACGGTAAAACAAGCCAAAGAGTTGTATAGCGAAAGAACCTATGTGCCGGCTCTATCTCGGGCAATACAAGGTGGTTTCGCTCCGGCTTCAACCTTCAAAGTTGTCTCTTTAGCTGCTGCGGTAGATGCGGGATATAACCTGAAAGACAGGTATGACTGTCCTGCTCAGGTAGAAATCGGAACTCGAGTTTTTAAGAACTTTGATAGCAAGGCTGCAGGTCGAATCGATATGACCACAGCCATGGCTATTTCCTGTGACTCCATTTGGTATCAAATTGCATATGACGAGTGGGTGCGTGATGGAGGCTTGAAACCGAAATCAAACCCCAACGATTACTTCTTCAAGGCGGCGGCTGGTTTTGGAGTTGGAAAGAAAACCGGCATAGATCTTCCCTCGGAAATAAGCGGAAGATTACCTAATAGAGATTGGAAGAAGTCTTGGTATGAGCAGAATAAAGATTTCTACTGTAATTATGAAAAACGAGCCAAGAAATCACAATTAACCGCTTATTTGATTGAAATTGCTCGAGAAAATTGCCTCGATGGAGACAAAGTTCGCGCCGGCGATATGGTGAATTTCTCGATCGGCCAAGGCGATACTTTGATGACTCCATTGCAAATGGCGGTTCTATATTCGGCGATTGCAAATGGTGGGAAATTTGTCGTTCCGCAGATTGCAAAAGCAATTGTTCAACCAGATGGCAAAGTAATAAAGCGTTTTGAGCCGCAAACCAAAGGTGAACTGCCGATAAAGAAATCAACATT
Source organism: Actinomycetota bacterium (assembly GCA_039796875.1). Classification (GTDB taxonomy): domain Bacteria; phylum Actinomycetota; class Actinomycetes; order Nanopelagicales; family Nanopelagicaceae; genus MAG-120802. The sequence continues at coordinate 6,450 of JBDKIY010000023.1, read as the reverse complement.
GAAGTTCTTACAAAATTCTTTGCGCGCCGTTATTACTTCAGGAACCGCACGGGGAGCATTTTCTGGACTCGGTGTTGAAGTAAGTGGCAAGACGGGAACCGGACAAGTATTTGGGCGAAACTTTGATGGTTCAGCAAAAGATGACACCTCTTGGTTTGCATCTTATGGCCCAACCAAAAATCCACAATACGCTGTTGTGATGATGGTCAGCCAAGGCGGCTTTGGCGCAAGTACTAGCGGTGTTGGTGTGCGACGAATTTATGAAAACATTTTTGGCACAAATGGCAAGACCGCAATCTTCCCAAATGGAGTACCAAAACAATTACCGTACATTGATTCATCTAAAGGATCTCTCTCATGATGGCCAGCAATTTGAATTATCAGCGCCGCAGCAAGGACCGTCCTGGTTTCTTTGCCGGTTCTGACCGCGTTCTAAACGCTGCGGTATTGCTGTTACTTTTCATGGGTGTGCTCTTGGTTTATGCCGCAACAAGAGATTGGTTTGCAGCTAATGATTTAGATCCCCAGTACTATCTAAAAAGACAGCTAATCAACGTAATAATCGGTATCGCGCTGGCCTATGGAACGACATTGATTGATTATCGATTGCTGAGGGCCTATACGCCGATTGTTTGGGGACTTGGTGTTTTGGGATTAATTGTCGTACTTATTCCCGGACTTGGTTCAACGGTAAATGGCGCCCGTTCGTGGATTTCTTTTCCGGGTGGGTTTCAAATTCAACCTGCAGAGTTAGCGAAAATTTCTATCATTGTTGGAATGGCTTTGATTCTCTCTGAACGCATTGCAGGAAATGATCAACCAACAGATCGCCAGGTCTTGCAATCATTGGGAGTTGCGGCAATTCCAGTTCTATTTATTATTTTACAACCGGACCTAGGTACGGTTTTAATTATTTCGGCCTGTGTCATCACAATGATTGCAGTTTCAGGGGCCAGATTGCGTTGGGTAATTGGATTACTAGTTGTAGGAATTACTGGTGCATATTTGGCGGTCGCTAGTGGTGAAGTTAGTGAATATCAATTAAATCGCCTTAGATCATTTGTCGATCCAACCGCTGACCCACAGGCCAGCGGATATCAGTTGCGCCAAGCTCGTATCACAATTGGTTCCGGTGGTTTGTTTGGCAAAGGATTATTTGATGGTCCACAAACCAATGGGCGTTTTGTGCCAGAACAGCAAACAGACTTCATATTCACAGTAGCTGGAGAAGAGCTAGGCTTCCTTGGCGCTGGATTTATTTTGTTGTTGTACTTTGTGGTCTTAATGCGGGCATTTTCTATTGCTCGTAAAACTAATGATTTATTTGGTCGAATGGTTTGCGTCGGCGTGATTGCATGGTTCTCCTTCCAAATCTTTGAAAATATCGGAATGACTATGGGCTTGATGCCTATGACTGGGGTGCCTCTACCTTTCATGTCTTATGGAGGTTCCAGCATGTTTGCCAATCTCATTGGCATTGGACTGCTACAAAACGTTTATCAGCGCACCCGTTAAGCTTGAATCTTGAACCCCATGCGGGGATTAGGCCAGAAATGCTCGCATCTGCCATACTTCGGGGGTACAAATCGCCTCAATATCTCGAGGTCGCTAGGACCGCTCTTTAGGTGCGGTCGGCAGATCCAGATACAGGCGCCACCAGAGATTTTTTTAATAATGACCGCAAGGCCATTAACTAGGAAATTTTCTAGAACTATAAAGGATTTGATCGTATGGCTGATGAGCCAAAGAAAGTGCGCAAGCGCGCAGTAAAAAAAGCCGCCCCCAAAGCGGAGGCTAGTTCAGAGTCAAAGAGTGACACCCCAACCGCGAAAAAAAGTAAAGCGGCGGGAGTCGTTCCAGCTCCAATTTTTCAAGCTGCACCAGTGGCTGCTCCAAAAGAGCGCACCGCGCCTAAGTCACAAGAGGCAAAGAAACCGAATAACAAGAAAACTCAGCCTCAGCAAAATAAGAGCGCTGAAGTGGTCTCTGATTCAGATTCCGAAAATGAGAATCGTCGTCGTCGCCGCAGACGTGGCGGACGAGGACGCCGTCGCTCTGAAAAGGGTGTTGAAGGCGGAGCGGATTCAGTTAATCAAAACGAAAGCGATTCTCTTGAAAATGATTCCGATGATTCTGGATCACAAGATGATTCGGGAAATGCTGTCGGCTTTAAAAAGCGCAGACGTCGTCGTCGCTCTGGATCTGATGGAGTAACTCCAGGAGAAACCGTTGAGGAAGATGGCGTAGTAACAGTTGTAAAGGTACGTGAATCACGCCCGGCGCAAGAAAAGCCAGCCCGTGACCGCAAGAGTTTTGATCGCAATGATCGTGGCGGAAGAAACGATCGTCGATTCCGTGATCGTGATAGAGATCGCGATCGAGGACGAGAGCGTCATCGATACAACGAATACAAAGGTGAATACCGCGAAAATCGACGTCGCGGAACCATTCTTACCGATGCTGAGTTTCTTGCCCGCCGCGAATCTGTAGATCGTGAGATGTTGGTACGTCAACAAGGCGATCGCACCCAGATTGCAATATTGGAAGACAATATTCTGGTTGAGCATTACGTAAATCGAAATAGCAACATTTCATATGTAGGAAACGTCTATTTGGGTAAAGTACAAAATGTTTTGCCTTCTATGGAAGCTGCTTTCGTTGATATTGGTAAAGGTCGCAACGCTGTGCTCTATGCCGGTGAAGTTAACTGGGATGCTGCTGGTTTAACCGATAACCAGGAACGCAAGATTGAAAGAGTTTTGAAGACTGGTCAATCAGTATTGGTGCAGGTAACCAAGGACCCAATTGGGCAAAAAGGCGCCCGCTTGACTAGCCAAATTTCTCTACCGGGCCGTTATCTGGTTTATGTACCAGGTGGTGGAATGAGTGGAATTTCTCGACGTCTGCCAGATTCTGAGCGCACACGTCTTAAAGAAATTCTAAAAGGTTTGATCACAGATGAAGAAGGCGTAATTGTTCGCACCGCCGCTGAAGGTGCTTCTGATGAAGAACTAACCCGTGATGTTGTTCGTCTAAAAGCGCAATGGGAAGATATTAAAAAGAAATCGGAAAGCACAAATGTAAATGCTCCAACACTGCTTTACGGAGAACCTGATCTAACAGTTCGTGTTATTCGCGATATCTTCAATGAGGATTTCCGCAAACTCACAGTTCAGGGTGATGGCGCTTGGGAAGATATCAATAATTATTTAGGACACATTGCACCAGAATTAATTAGCAAGATTGAAAAGTGGACCGGCATTAAAGACTTGTTCACCGAAAATCGAGTTGATGAGCAGTTAGCTAAGGCATTAGATCGCAAGGTCTATCTACCTTCAGGCGGTTCTCTCGTTATTGATCGCACTGAAGCGATGGTTGTTATCGATGTAAACACCGGTAAGTTCATCGGCAAAGGTGGCAATCTGGAAGAAACTGTCACAAAGAACAACTTAGAGGCTGCAGAAGAAATTGCTCGACAACTTCGTTTGCGAGATCTTGGTGGAATTATTGTTATCGACTTCATCGATATGATTTTGGAATCAAACAGAGAGCAGGTCCTTCGTCGACTTGTCGAATGTTTGGGACGCGATCGCACCAAGCATCAAGTTGCTGAAGTGACATCTCTGGGTCTGGTTCAAATGACCCGCAAACGCGTTGGCCAAGGATTAATTGAAGCCTTCTCAACTACCTGCGAAAGCTGTGGTGGACGAGGAATCCATGTTCATATGGAGCCGGTAAATAAGAAGTCATTGGATCGCGAGATCACTCCGACCCATGAGTTCACATCTGAAGCTGACGAGACCGAAGCAGAGCCATCCCAACAGGAGAGCTCACCTGCAGAGGTTGCTCCCTCTGTTGAGGATTCAGGCTCAGAACAACCTTCGAGGAAATCGGGCTTTAGCCGGAAGCGCCGCAGGGCTGCCAGCTCTGGGGTAGTAACCGCCTAAAAGCTCAGTTTGACCCAACTTGGGCTTAATCCGTAACCTAGCCCCCTGCTCGAAGCTTCGAGCTTGATTAACGCTGGAAGGAAAATCGTGTACGCAATTGTTAAAGCTGGCGGACGCCAGGAGAAAGTCGCTGTTGGCGATACCGTCTTTGTAGACCGTATTGATGCTGCAGCTGGCTCAACCGTAACTTTTCCTGCGGTGTTGGTTGTTGATGGCGCTGCGGTCACCTCAGATCCAAAGCTGCTTTCAGGCGTAAAGGTAACTGGCGAGATTGTTGAAGAGGTAAAGGGTCCAAAGATTCATATCCTTCGCTACAAGAGCAAGACCGGCTATCGTCGTCGTCAAGGTTTTCGTTCAAAGAACACTCGCGTGAAAATCACTGCGATTAACGGTGTGAAGTAAGGAGCTGAAAAAACATGGCATCCAAAAAAGGCGTCTCCTCAACCCGTAACGGTCGCGATTCCAATCCGCAATATTTAGGAATCAAGCGTTTTGGTGGACAGGTAGTTAACAGCGGCGAAATTCTTGTTCGTCAACGTGGCACCAAGTTTCACCCAGGTAAGAATGTTGGAATCGGTAAAGATGACACTCTCTTTGCACTCGCTGCAGGTTCAGTTGAGTTTGGCAGTGCTCGTGGTCGTCGCGTTGTAAATATCGTTCCGGTTTCCTAATCAAACGGACTTTATAAATTGCGGGTCCGTAAACACGGGCCCGTTTTTTATTTTAAGAAACTATCTAGAGAGGAGTTATTAAGTGACAACATTTGTTGATCGCGTAACTCTTCATGCCACCGCCGGAAAAGGTGGAGATGGTTGTGTTTCAGTGCATCGCGAAAAGTTTGTGCCACTAGGCGGACCAGATGGCGGTAGTGGTGGGCGTGGCGGAGATGTAATTTTGGTAGTGGATCCAAGTGTTACAACTTTGTTGGATTTCCATCATTCTCCTCACCGTTCTGCTGGTTCAGGAAGACAAGGCTACGGAGCGCTAAAAAACGGTCCTGATGGCGATGATTTAGTTTTAGGTGTTCCAAATGGAACAGTTGTGATGACAAAAGATGGACGCGTCCTAGCGGATTTAGTTGGAAATGGAACTCGTTTTGTTGCAGCCAAAGGCGGTCTTGGCGGTCTTGGTAATAATGCACTCGCATCCTCAAGACGTCGCGCACCAGGATTTGCATTACTTGGAGAACCCGGCGAAAAACGCACTCTAATTCTGGAATTGAAATCCGTCGCAGATATTGGATTGATTGGTTATCCAAGCGCTGGAAAATCCTCTCTAGTTGCAGCTATCTCTGCAGCGCGTCCAAAAATTGCCGATTATCCATTTACAACACTGGCGCCAAACTTGGGCGTTGTACAAGCTGGCGAATCTCGTTTTACCGTGGCTGATGTACCAGGATTAATTCCAGGTGCGGCAGAAGGTAAAGGGTTGGGTTTAACTTTTTTACGTCACGTCGAACGATGCGCAGCTTTAGTGCACGTTCTAGATTGTGGAACTTTAGAAAGTGAACGAGATCCGATTAAAGATTTCGACATAATCGAAAATGAGTTAAAGAAGTATGCAGAGGATTTAAGTGATCGTCCCAGAATCGTGGCTTTAAACAAGGTTGATTTGCCTGATGGAAAGGCCATGGCTGACATGGTCGAACCAATTCTGCGTGAACGTGGCTATGAGGTCTATCAAATCTCTGCAGCAGCTCGCATCGGATTAGATCCTTTGCTTTACGCAATGGGTCGCCTCGTAAATGAATACCGCGCCAAGCAATCACTGGAAGAAAAGGCGCGCATAGTTTTGCGCCCAACTCCAGTAGATGATGCTGGATTCAAAGTTTCTGTTAATGAAGATGGATCATTCTCTGTAGTCGGCGCACGTCCAGAACGTTGGGTACATCAAACAAACTTTGGAAATGCTGAGGCGGTCGGTTATTTGGCAGATCGTTTAGCAAGCTTGGGCGTTGAAAAGGAATTATTTAAATTGGGCGCACAAGAGGGCGATGAAGTGCGCATTGGCGCCGGAGATGATGCAGTTATCTTTGATTGGGTTCCAACCATCGAAGCGGGAGCAGAATTACTGGCTGGACCTCGTGGTGATGACATGAGAATTCCACGCGGCTGGGAGAAATACGATGAAGAGGCTGTCGATCAATTAGATGATGAAGAGTTGGCGGCGCAATGGGAGTACAACGTTGCTGATCCAACAAATCCACGAGTCGAGGAACCAAAGCAATGACTCGCACTGTCGTTTCAGAAGCAAAACGCGTTGTCATAAAAATTGGTTCATCCTCACTAACTGGAAAAGATGGTGCGGGATTAGATCAGTCAGCCGTTAATAAACTTGTTGATACTGTCGCAAAGCTTAAAGCTTCAGGCAAAGAGGTAATTGTTGTCTCCTCAGGAGCTATTGCAGCAGGACTTGCTCCATTGGGGTTGACCACGAGACCAAAGGATCTAGCTACTCAACAAGCGGCCGCATCTGTTGGCCAGGGCTTACTAATTCATAGTTA
>JBDKIY010000022.1:0-19685 GCA_039796875.1 Actinomycetota bacterium | reverse complement strand
CAGTTGAAGCGGGTTGGGAGAGTGCGGTTTCGGCAGCTCTGGGTTCACTAGCAAATGCATTAGTGGTTCATGATGCATCACAAGCTATTTCTGCTTTGGCCTTCCTGAAGGCGGAGTCAGCAGGAAATGCGGATATTCTTTTTGTTTCCGACAACGATGAATCCACTGTTGCGCAAAGCGTTTCTGGGTTCACCTTGCTAGCCTCCAAAGTTTCATCTTCGACATTAAGCGCTGTTATGCCGAAGTTATTGGCGGGATATGTAGCGGCTGAATCGCTAGAACAGGCCGAGCAAATCATCAAGCAAAATCGAGATTTAGTAGCGGTAACTCGGGATGGTGACTTGGTAGGTAGGGGAAGAGCAAGCGGTGGTTCATCAGTTCGCTCCTCACTAATCGAAATCACATCGATGATTGAAAAAAGTGAGATTGATTTACAAAAATTTGGCCATGAATGTGATCGAATCAGATTTGAGATTTCCACCGCTGAATCACAACTGCGGGTAGATCAGACCCAATATGACCAAGCTTTGGCGAAATTAAATGAATCTGATGCGGCGATGGCTGGATTGGCTGAGCAAATGGGCGCAGCCGGCCAAGGCGTCAGAAGCGGTATGAGCGAAGTAGATCGGGTAACAAACTCAATTCAAGAGCTAAAGAGTGCGCTACAAAATGATGAATCTGAACTAGCGGTTGCTCAAGAAGAGTTCGCGAAGAGTGAAGAGCCAAGAGAGCCTGATCTAACCGGAATTGAAAATCTACGCGCCTCAATTGCGACCGCACGCGCAGTTGAAGTCGAAGCCAGACTTGGATTACGAACTATAGAAGAACGTGTAACAGCCATTTCGCAACGCGCTTCAGATTTAGAGATAGCGGCACAAAACGAGAGAGAAGCTGCTAGTAAGAGCATTGCTAGACGAGAGGCACGTGCTCGCGGAGCGGTAACTGCTCAAGCCATCGCCGATGCCGCATATGAAGCCTTGATTCAAATTGAGAATTCGATATCTAGAGCGAATGCAGAGCGCGAACGGTTAGAGGTGGCGCGCTCGAATAGAGATGGTGAAATTCTGGCGATTAGAGCTCAGGTTCGCGAATTAACATCTGAATTGGACCAATTAACCTCCAGTGTTCATAGAGATGAAATTGCTCGCGCCGAGCAGCGTTTGCGAATCGAACAACTTGAAGGAAAAGCCATGGAGGAGTTTGGAGTAGATGCTCAAACTCTGTTTAATGAATATGGTCCTGATAAAGATGTTCCAACCTTTATTGAAGAAGAAGATGGCAACCTAGTTCAAGGTGATTTAATTCCATATGTCAGAGAACAACAGGAAAAGAGATTAGCGAGCGCTGAGCGTTCCCTCGCTTTATTGGGCAAAATCAATCCGCTCGCTTTAGAGGAGTACTCCTCACTCGAGGAGCGTTTGAAGTATCTTGCTGAGCAACTTGAAGATCTGAAGAAATCCAAGAAAGATCTATTGGACATCATCAAAGAGGTCGATGATAAAGTTCAAGAAATCTTTGAAGAGGCATATCGCGATACCGCCCGTGAGTTTGAGAAGATTTTTGCCAGATTGTTCCCTGGCGGTGAGGGTCGCCTAGTGCTTACCGACCCCAGTGATATGTTGAATTCAGGCGTGGATGTAGAAGCTCGCCCGCCAGGAAAACGAATCAAACGGCTTTCATTGCTATCAGGTGGTGAGCGATCTTTAACCGCGGTTGCATTACTAGTGGCGATATTTAAAGCTCGTCCCAGCCCGTTTTATGTAATGGATGAGGTTGAAGCAGCTTTGGATGACACCAACTTAGGCAGATTGCTTGGAGTGCTTGAGGAACTTCGCCAAGCGTCACAGTTAATTATCATTACGCACCAGAAGCGCACTATGGAAATTGGTGATGCTCTTTATGGTGTAACGATGCGCGGTGATGGAGTTTCAGAGGTAATTTCACAACGCCTTCGTGAAAATGAGACTGAATCAGTCTAGCTATGGGCTTATTTAGCTCTTTTATATCGAAGTTCTCCCGCAATCGTGCATCGATTGAGGACATAGAAGAGTTTCGCAACTTACTTATTGAATCTGATTTAGGTGTTGCCATATCCGAGGAAATAATTGAGTTAGTAAAAAAGGAAAAAGCTGAAAATTTGGAGAATGCTGTTGTTCAGCGAATCAAGAGTTTTCTAGTTGATAAGCCACGAGAAATCGAATTGCAGCAGACAAGTCTCACCACAGTTCTCATAGTTGGTGTCAATGGAACAGGAAAGACCACCAGCGCCGCAAAGTTAGCAAACCTCTATAAGTCACAAGGTAAGAGAGTTTTATTGGTGGCAGCAGATACTTTCCGCGCTGCCGCAGTCGAACAATTAGTTACCTGGGGAGATCGCATTGGGGTCGAGGTTGTGAGAGGAAAAGATAGCTCTGACCCGGCTGCTGTTTGTTTTGATGGAGCAACAAGAGCAAAAAGTGAAAATTTCGACATACTTATTATTGATACCGCGGGTCGATTGCACACCAAGAGCAATTTGATGGATGAGTTAGGCAAGGTTCGTCGAGTAATTGAGAAAGTTACCCCGGTAAATGAGGTTTTGTTTGTACTTGATGGGACTACTGGTCAAAATGGAATTGCGCAGGCAAAGGTTTTTTCGGAAAGCGTTGCGTTAACTGGGATTGTGGTGACCAAAATTGATGGATCGGCTAAAGGCGGAATTGCCTTGGCCACTGAGCGGGAGTTGGGCGTCCCACTCAAATTTGTAGGGATGGGAGAGGCGATCGGGGATTTCAAGGGCTTTGATCCCGATACGTATATATCTGACCTTTTTACATAACTGTAACAAGACTCTCAAAACCGTCACCAAATCGAAACCTGAGGGAACTCAATTCTGTAATAGATGAGGTTCATTCTTCTACCCATATTGCAGAAGGTTCTCAATGTAGAGCCACCTTCTTACCTCTTATGGGAGAACCCCGATGGATGAAATTGTATTAAGCGCTGGAGATACTGCTTGGGTATTGGCAAGCACAGCGTTAGTTTTGTTAATGACTCCAGGTCTAGCGTTTTTTTATGGTGGCATGGTGCGCGCAAAGAGTGCACTTAACATGATGATGATGTCGATGGTCGCAATCGGTGTTGTAAGTGTTTTGTGGGTTATTTATGGATATCAACTCACCTTTGGTTATGCGGCAAACTCTGAATGGTACGGAGCCTTTTCATTATCAGGATTAGGAGACGTCGTAAATGAGTTAGCAAATAACGGCGGTGTGTATCCGATACCGTTACTTGTATTCGCAGCATTTCAATTGATGTTCGCCATAATCACTCCTGCGCTAATTTCGGGAGCAATTGCAGATCGAACAAAATTTGTATCATGGGGAATTTTTGTTGCAATTTGGGTAACAGTGGTTTATTTCCCGGTAGCGCACTGGGTTTTCGCTTTTGGTAATAAAGAAGGTGATACTGTAACCGGCGCTGGTTTCTTAGCTTCACGCGGTGTTCAGGACTTTGCAGGCGGAACCGCGGTACACATAAATGCAGGCGCAGCAGCACTAGCTCTGGTAATTGTTTTGGGACGTCGTATCGGATGGCAAAAGAGTCCAATGCGCCCACATTCACTTCCATTGGTTCTATTAGGTGCGGGCTTGCTGTGGTTTGGTTGGTTTGGATTTAACGCTGGCTCTTCACTTGGTGCAAATGCCACTGCAGGTCTAGCTTTTATTAATACTCAAGTTGCGGCTGCTGGAGCTCTATTGGGATGGATTCTCACCGAGAAGATCCGAGATGGACACCCAACAACCCTTGGCGCGGCATCAGGTGCGGTAGCTGGTTTAGTTGCAATCACTCCGGCCTGTGCATTTGTTGCTCCATGGGCCGCAGTTGTCATTGGATTTATTGCTGGCGCAGTTTGTGCATTGGCGGTGGGTCTGAAATACAAATTCGGATACGACGATTCGCTTGATGTTGTTGGAGTTCACTTAGTCGGTGGAATTATCGGCAGCCTGGCAATCGGATTTTTCGGTTCCAGCGCAGTTAATTCACTTGGACTCGATGGACTGTTTTACGGTGGAGGAACTGCACTGCTAGCAAAGCAAGCACTAGGAGTCGTTCTTGTAATGACTTATTCCTTCGTGGCTACCTTGATAATCGGATTCGCCATTGAAAAAACAATCGGATTCCGGGTTTCAACTGACAAAGAGCTAATTGGTGTTGACCAAACAGAACATGCCGAGAGCGCCTATGAATTAGGTGGCATTCTAAAAGGAGGTCGTTAATCATGAAATTAATTACTGCCATTATTAAGCCTGGAAAATTTGATGAAGTAAAAACTGCTTTACGAAACGCTGGCGTAAAAGGTATGACCGTCTCTGAAGTCTCAGGGGTTGGTCGACAAGGAGGTCACGTTGAAGTTTATAAAGGCGCTGAATATCCCATTGATTTGATTCAAAAAGTACGTCTAGAGATTCTCGCTGAGGATAAAGATGTAGATCAAATAATTGGATTAATAGTTAAGACCGCATCCACCGGAGCCATTGGAGATGGCAAAGTATGGACAACTCCGGTAGATAATGTAGTGCGAGTCAGAACCGGCGAAACCGGGGAGACTGCAATCTAATTTAAGTTAGTACTGAAAATGGACGCTCGAGTTAATCTCAAGCGTCCATTTTTCACATTCATACTGATTTAGTAGGCTGTTATCCATGTTCGAATCCTTGAGTGGCAAGCTCTCCGGGATTTTTGGCTCCCTACGTAATAAGGGTCGGATTACCGAGTCTGATATTGACTCGACTATTCAAGAGTTGAGAACGGCTCTTCTAGATGCCGATGTTGCGCTTACAGTTGTAAATAATTTTCTAGCTCGAGTTCAAGAAAAATCCCTGGCCGCTTTGCCAGAGATTCGGCAATCAACCAATCAGTCGCAAGAAATTTACAACATAATCAATCATGAGTTGATTGAAATATTGGGTGGAGCAACACGCCGGATACGTTTCGCAAAGAACCCCCCAACGGTAATCATGCTGGCCGGTCTCCAGGGTTCGGGAAAAACAACCCTGTCCGGAAAATTAGCCGCATTTTTGAAATCAGATGGAAATACTCCACTTCTGGTAGCTGCCGATTTACAAAGACCAAATGCGGTTACGCAACTATCGGTGTTAGCAGATTCTCTGAAGATTCCAGTTTTCGCACCTGAGCCAGGCAATGGTGTTGGCGATCCGGTAAAAGTAGCTAAAGAAGCGATCAAGTTCGCCAATGAAAAACTTTATAACGTTGTAATTATCGATACGGCCGGTCGACTTGGTATCGATGAAGAGTTGATGCAGCAAGCCAAGGATATTAAATCTGCCGTCAATCCAGATGAAACCCTATTTGTGGTTGACGCGATGATTGGTCAAGATGCGGTGCGCACCGCCCAGGCATTTGAAGCGGGCGTTGGTTTTGATGCAGTAGTACTAACCAAATTGGATGGCGATGCAAAAGGTGGTGCAGCCCTTTCAATTGCTGAAGTGACAGGCAAGCCAATTTTGTTTGTTTCCAATGGTGAAAAACTTTCAGATTTTGATTACTTCTATCCCGATCGAATGGCTTCCCGAATTCTGGGAATGGGAGATATTCAGACTCTTGCCGAACAAGCTAAAAAAGCTATGGATGTTGATGGTGCAAAACGTCTGGAAGAAAAGTTTATTTCTGGAGAGGATTTCACTTTAGAGGATTTTCTAGAGCAGTTGCAGGCCATGAAGAAAATGGGATCTATGACAAAGCTACTGGGAATGTTGCCTGGTGCTAATAATGCAGCGATGAAAAAGCAGATTGACGCTTTAGATGATAAAGAATTAGTAAGAACTCAAGCCATTGTGCAATCAATGACCCCAGAGGAGCGGCGTAATCCAAAAGTATTGAATGGCTCGCGCAGGGCTCGTATCGCCAGAGGAAGTGGCCGCACTGTTACAGAGGTGAACTCGTTGGTTGATCGTTTTGCGGCAGCCGCAAAGATGATGAAGCAAATGAGATCCGGCGGGGGAATGCCATCTGGTTTAGCCTCAAATATGCCAAAGGGGCTGGGTATGGGAATGCCAGCTGGAATGCCATCTGGAATCCCCAATAAATCAGCTGCACCAAAGAAAAAATCCAGATCTGGCAACCCGGCCAAGCGGGCCGCTGAAGAGGGTCGCGCTTAAGAATTGGGCATATGCCGCTCAACATGGCAATATTGGCCACCTGTTCAAGAGCCCTCTACCTCTTGACCGGCAACCATTAACCAGAATTGATGATTTTTTGACCTGGCATCCCACTCGGGTTGAACTCATCATTCGATCGAATATGCAAGGAGAAAGCCTTCGTGGCCGTAAAGATTAGATTGGTACGTCTCGGAAAGATTCGCACACCGCACTACCGAATTGTTGTGGCAGATTCACGCAAAGCTCGTAATGGTTTGAAGATTGAAGAGATCGGACGTTATTCACCTGCGTCAGAGCCTTCATTAATTCAAGTTAACTCAGAGCGCGCACAACACTGGTTGAAGAGTGGCGCACAGCCAACCGAAGCTGTAGAGGCAATTTTGAAAGTGACTGGCGATTGGCAGAAGTTCAAAGGCATCCCAGGAGCAGAAGGAACTCTAAAGACCCTTCCAGTTCGTGCTGACAAGCGCGTTGCTTATGAAGCAGCTGTTAAAGCAGCTATGAATGAACCGGCAGATGGCGCAACAACAATGAAGAAGCGCGCTGCAGAGAAGTTAGCTGCTAAATCTGAACCAGTACAAACTGAAACAGCACAAGAAGCAGCTGTTGCAGCTGAGAGCGTTGCGGTTGAAGAAACTGTTGTTGAAACTCCGGCGGAAGAAGCAACTCCTGAAGCGGTAGTTGAAGCAACCCCAGAGGCTTCAGCTGAAGCTTCATCAGACGCTGCTGCAGAGTAATTACTGTGATGATTGACGAAGCATTAGAGCATCTCGTAAAGGGAATTGTTGATAACCCTGAAGAGGTAGTAATTACAGAAAAAGATGGTCGTCGCGGCACAACTCTTGAAGTGCGCGTTCACCCAGAAGACATTGGCAAAGTAATCGGACGTAATGGTCGCACCGCTAAAGCTTTGCGGACTGTGGTCTCTGCGCTAGCGGGACGCAGTGTTCGGGTTGATTTAATAGAGGCGGATGAAGCGCGTTAATCGCGCTTTGTCATCTTTTATATTTTGTAGTGCTACTTGTTGTAGGACGCATCGGTCGCGCACATGGAGTGCGCGGCGAAGCCACTGTAGAAATTCGAACCGATAACCCCGATGCACGCTTTTATATTGGAGCCAAATTAACCACAGACCCGAAGGAAAAAGGGCCGTTGGTCATAAAAGATTTAAAGGTGCATAGCGGAACTCTCTTGCTTTCATTTGAGGGGGTAGAGGATAGAACCGCTGTTGAAAGATTACGCAATGTTTTACTGCTGGCTGAAGTTGATCCAAAAGAATCTAACGTCAGCGAGGATGATTTTCATATCTCTCAAATAATTGATTGCAAAGTAATTGATGAGAATGGCAAGGCGTGGGGTGTGGTGGTTGATGTTTTGCAGCTTCCGGCTCAAGACACTTTAGTTATAAAAGTAGATGGCCGCGAAGTTCTTGTGCCATTTGTAAAAGCCTACGTTCCAAAAGTTGATATAGATAATAAACTCTTAACCATAGTTAATACAGCAGGGTTATTATGAAGATTACAGCTATTACAATCTTTCCTGAGTATTTTGCACCACTTGAGTTATCTCTGATCGGTAAAGCGCGAGAACAAAAATTAATTGATTTCAAAACTATCAATCTTCGGGATTACACATACGATAACCATCACACAGTAGATGACACTCCTTATGGTGGCGGCGCAGGAATGGTTATGAAGCCAGAGCCTTGGGGAGAAGCCATAGATTCGGTAGCAAATCAGGATTCTGGAATTGTGGATTTGATAGTGTTAACGCCGGCTGGTGCAAAGTTCAATCAGAGAACTGCGGAAACTTTAGCAAGCGCAGAAAATATAGTTTTTGCCTGTGGGCGTTATGAAGGAATTGATGCACGTGTTACGGAGTTCTATCGCACACAGAGCAATGTAAGGGTGCATGAAATTTCAATCGGAGATTATGTTTTAAATGGTGGGGAAGTTGCTGCACTAGTTATCATTGAAGCGATTACTAGATTGCTGCCTGGCGTTATTGGAAATCCCGACTCTCTGGCCGAAGAATCCCACAATGAGTTAGGGGAGTTGGAATATCCCAGCTATACAAAACCAGCTAATTGGCGCGGTCTCGAAGTCCCACAAATTTTGCTTTCCGGAAATCACGGGGAAATTGCCAAATGGCGTAAAGAACAAGGTTCAAGACGTTCTTCACAGGAATAACCCGACTTTTCTGTAATTGAGCTGGGAATAATCGCGACACGCCGAGTGTTGGTTAGGACAGTGGCACAGCTTTTAGGCATTATCCGCCCGTGCGCACAACAAGCGTGCATCCAAAGGTGAAGTTCAAAAATGATGGATAGGTGGTGAGAGATCAATGGCAACAGATTACGACACGCCCCGAAAAACGGATGAAGAGTTACATGAGGAATCCCTTGAGGAGTTAAAGGCCCGCAGAGCAGAGGCTCAGTCAGGTCAAGTTGATCTCGATGAAGAAGAGGCAGAAAATGTTGAACTTCCTGGCGCGGATTTGTCTGGTGAAGAGTTAGCGGTACGAGTTGTTCCAAAACAAGAAAATGAATTCACCTGCTCAAAGTGTTTCTTGGTGCACCACATGACTCAGCTTGCTAAAGGCGAAGGCGCAAAAGCGG
The DNA here is from genome assembly GCA_039796875.1 of Actinomycetota bacterium. Classification (GTDB taxonomy): domain Bacteria; phylum Actinomycetota; class Actinomycetes; order Nanopelagicales; family Nanopelagicaceae; genus MAG-120802. Next base: position 10,907 of record JBDKIY010000022.1, on the reverse strand, counting down.
TTTGTAAGGACTGTATTTAGTTTTTTAGCAGCTGCGCCAATTGCGCGGGCTTTTTGCAGCTAAATAACCAATAAGGTGTTGGATCTCGCGGATCACTTATTTCTACTTTTACTCCACCTTTAACCCAAAATCTTAACGCCATGAATGCATTTGGATTGATTCCCGGACCGCGTAAGTAAATCATTTCTTTTTTGTCCAGAACAGATATTTTTCCTAAGTATTTCCGTTCTATCCTGGCGGTACCGACAAATAATTCATCATTCTCAAATCTAATTTGCAATGAAGTGAATTTAAAAAAGAATATTGAGAGGCCCGCGCAAAATAAAATAGCGATGATGGCGGCTTGATTTCCTAAACTGGCCCAAATTGCTAAAGCAATTGAAAGATCTAATGCAAGCATCAAAAGACTGACCCAAAAAGGCCAATAGATGCTTTGTTTCACAGCTAGAGAGTACCTGTTAAAAAGCGGTAGTCTTTCCCACATGTCACGCGGATTAAGTATCAATCCACCTGCTGGAGCAGCTGTCCCACCGCGCCATCCGCAAGCTCCGGTACCAGGAACATTGTTGGGTTCGCATAATCCTGATTGTTATGGATGCGGCGCATCGCATCCGGCCGGTTTACATCTAATCGCTTACTCTGGCGAAGGCATGACTATTAACGCCAAATTCACGGTCACTGAATTACATCAAGGAGCACCCGGGCTGGCACATGGTGGATTGCTTTCTTGTGCATTTGATGAAGCACTTGGAAAACTTATGTGGTTAGTTAGACAACCGGCCGTAACTGGCAAGCTCGAAACTTCATTTAGATTGCCAGTACCCGTGGGAACTACATTATTTATTGAAGCTGAGATTGTGGGACAAGAGGGCCGAAAAATTTACTGCAAAGCAGAAGGTCGTTTGGATTCGCAAGAAGGAGATGTAGCTGTTGAGGCTGCGGCAATTTTCATCATCGTTCCTATGGAACATTTCGTAAATAACGCACCCGAAGGTTTCCGAGACATACTGGCGGGCCGCACCGACTTATCCATTGATACTGAGTTTGAAATAAATCCATGAAAGTGCTCATTACAAAGCTCGATAAAGAGCTACCAACACCGCATTACGCCAAACCGGGTGATGCCGGGGTGGATGTTTACTCAAGAGTTGATTGTGAAATCGCCGCAGGTGAACGAGTTCTGATCCCAACTGGTATCTCTATTGCCATGCCAGCTGGGTATGCAGCATTTGCACACCCTAGATCGGGGCTGGCAATCAAATATGGAATCGGAATTGTGAATGCTCCTGGAACCATTGATGCGGGTTATCGCGGCGAGCTGCAGATGATTTTGATAAATCATGACAAAAGTGAAAGTTTTTCCGTCAAACGTGGTGATCGAATCGCGCAATTAGTTTTTCAAAAAGTTGAAACCGTAGAGTTTCTGGAGGTTGAAGAGCTACCCGGATCAGGTCGGGGTAGTGGCGGTTTTGGATCGACAGGGAAATCATGAGTAGCGAAGCAGATAAGGCAAAAATTGTTAACGCCCTTGGTGGCACAAAAGGATTAATTGATTCAGGACTTCCTGCTTTAGTTTTTTTAGTTGCCTTTAACTTCAACAAAGATGTAACACAATCCTCATATTTTGCCTTGGCGTTGTCGCTGATCTTGACCCTACTTCGTCTTGTACGAAGAGAGACAATCCAGCACGCTATTTCTGGTGTAATCGGAGTTGCGGTGTGTGCATGGTTGGCTAATCGTTCCGGCAAGGCGGAGGATTTTTATCTACCTGGACTTTGGACCAATGCGATTTACGGAGTGGCATACTTAATTTCGATTATTGTGCGTTGGCCGGTTATTGGATTATTAATCGGACCTTTACTAGAAGAGAATTTCCGCTGGCGAAAAGATTCCGCACGTACCAAGGTTTACATAAGAGCAACTTGGCTTTGGGTTGGAATGTTTTCACTAAGATTAATGGTGCAGTACCCGCTTTACATCAGCGGCAATGTAAATGCTCTCGGAACCGCCCGGTTGATTATGGGGTATCCATTATTTATCGCAACAGCTTGGTTGACCTGGATAGTAATTAAGTCCGGACCGAAACTACGGGAAGAAACCAAGAGTTAAGAGTTAGCTACAAAACACCCTTTTAGGGACTCTTCGGCTTTTGCTGAAGCCACAAAAATCAATTCATCTCCAGCAGAAAATACATCGTGAGCAGATGGTGAGATGACATGTCCATCACGAATTATCGCGGCCAAAGATGCATCTTCAGGCAAATCCACTTCAGCTACCGATTTTCCTAGGCAAAAGGAATCATCTGGCAAAGTTAATTCGACCAGGTTTGCTTCTCCCGCTTTGAGTGAGAACAGCCTTACAACATCTCCCACAGACACCGCCTCTTCTACCAATGCGGCAATTATGCGTGGGGTTGATACAGCAACATCCACACCCCATGAAGAATCAAACAACCATTCATTTTTTGGATGATTAACACGGGCGACAACTCGAGGAACGCCATACTCGGTTTTAGCAAGCAAAGAGGACACCAGATTTACCTTGTCATCTCCAGTTGCTGCGACCATTACCTGGCAAGTATCAAGCTTCGCCTTATCGAGAGCGCTAATTTCACAGGCATCAGCCAGTAGCCATTCAGCCGAGGGGACACTCTCCATCTTCAAGGCTTTTGGATTCTTATCAATTAACAACACTTGGTGACCATTTCCGATGAGTTCACGTGCGATGGCCCGACCGGCATTTCCTGCTCCTGCGATAGCTATTCTCATTTAGTGATCACCACCAGGGGTAATGCTTAGAGATTTTTCAGTAGCAAGTAAATTTGTGTCCTCAACCATTACATGAACTACATCGCCTTCTTGTAGCACCGTGTGTTCATTCGGTATTAGACCTTCACCTAAGCGGGTAATGAAAGCAACTCTGGCAGAGGTATTTTGTTCAATTAATGAAACAGGTTTTCCAAACCAATCTCTATGAAGTGGAACCTCTGCTAACTGAACTTTGCCAGAAGCGTCTTGCCACTCAGATCTGGAACCCTGAGGAAGAATACGGCGCATAATTTGATCTGTTGTCCAAAGAACGGTAGCAACAGTTGGAATCCCAAGTCTTTGATAAATCTCAGCTCGAGCTGGGTCATAGATACGTGCCACAACGCTAGAGACACCATAGGTTTCTCGAGCTACTCGCGCCGCCAGAATATTTGAGTTATCACCATTTGAAACCGCCGCGAATGCATCTGCTCGTTCGATTCCAGCTTCAAGCAAGGTATCTCGGTCAAACCCAACGCCTGCAACTGTTAGACCGTTGAAGTCAGCGCCTAGTCGGCGAAATGCTTCGCGATCTTGATCAATAACAGCCACTGAATGCCCCAAGGCTTGAAAATCTTTTGCCAGAGTTGAACCGACGCGGCCGCAACCCATGATCACGATATGCACGAAAGGAGAATCTACACCTTTAGGCTAGTGCGACTGTAATTAACACGGCAAATATCTAGTTCTATGCCAGTTTTGGCGCACATGTATAGCGAGGAGTTCGGGTGGAAATCGGAGACCAAATTGAGGTCGATGTTAGTTCCATAGCTCATGGCGGACATTGTGTTGCACGACATGAAGGACAGGTTATTTTCGTCAGACATGCGATTCCCGGCGAACGAGTGCGCGTTGAAATAACCGCCAAAACCAAGAACTTCGCTCGTGCCAATTGTGTGCAAGTAATTAAACCCTCTGAATTTCGAGTGACTCCGCCATGTAAATACGCAACCGCAAGTGGATGTGGCGGGTGCGATTTTCAACATATTGAATTGGGCTATCAAAGAGTTTTAAAGTCTCAGATTATTGTCGAACAGTTTAAGAGACTGGCAAAGATTGATATCAGTATAGAAGTTGAAGAAGTTTCTCCTACTCAAAATTGGCGCAGTCGCATGGAGTTCACAGTTTCGCCAAATCGAAAATTAGCTTTGTTTGCTGCCAGAAGTAATGAATTAATTGAAATAGATAAGTGTTTGATTGCGCATTCCAAGATAGATTTAGACAAAATTAATACTCAGAAACTTCCTGTTGGCAAGAAAGTTGATGTAGTAATTTCTTCAGCGGGGGATGAGCAAGTTGTAATTGAGGGCCGTGAGAATCATGGATTGATACGTGAGATCTCTTCGGGCTTTGAATTTACTTTAAATCCAATTTCATTTTGGCAAAGCCATGTAAGCGCACCGGAGGTTTTGACTAAAGTAGTAAGTGAGTTTTCACAACTTCGTGCCGGCGATCATGTTTTTGATCTTTACGGTGGTGCGGGTCTATTTACAGGCATGGCACTTTCTCAAGTCGGCCTAGGTGGGCGAATAACTTTGATTGAGTCGGATGAAAATGCAATTACAGATGCCAAACGTTCATTTGCTGCGGCACATAATGTGGAGATTGTTCAGTCGCGGGTTGAAAGTGCTCTAAAGAAATATGTGGCCGCTGATGTAGTAATTCTTGATCCGCCACGGGCGGGAGCGGGTGCTGCGGTAGTTACGGCGGTCTCAAAACTGAAACCTCGTGCAATTGTTTATGTCGCCTGTGATCCAGCAGCCTTGGCTCGAGACACTCTTCACTTGAAAGAGGCGGGATTCAAACTCGAGGAAGTTCGAGCATTTGACCTGTTCCCGATGACCTCACATATGGAATGTGTGGCGCGTTTCATCTCCGAAAAGCCCTAACCCAACAACTTTAATTCCCTTGCTACGAGGGCCGTTAAATGAGGTCGAGTTAGTATTCGCCCATGAGCAAAAACTCCTTTGATGCACAAACCACCCTCGAGGTTTCCGGCAAGAGCTATCAGATTTTCGACATCACAAAACTGCCAGCTGCAAAAGATTTGCCTTTCTCGCTAAAGATTTTGCTGGAGAATCTCCTGCGTACCGAAGACGGTGCGAATATAACCGCCAAGCAAATTGAGGCGTTGGCATCTTGGAATCCGAACTCTCAACCTGATACTGAAATTCAATTCACTCCAGCGCGAGTAATCATGCAGGACTTTACTGGCGTGCCGTGTGTGGTGGATTTGGCAACTATGCGAGAAGCAATTGCTGAACTTGGTGGAGATCCAACACGCGTTAATCCATTAGCACCTGCCGAATTGGTAATTGATCACTCTGTCATTGCAGATACTTATGGAACCAAGGATGCCTTTTCGCAAAATGTGGAAATTGAGTATCAACGAAATACTGAGCGCTATCGCTTTCTACGTTGGGGGCAAAGCGCATTTGATGAGTTTAAAGTCGTGCCACCCGGAACTGGAATTGTGCACCAAGTAAATATTGAATACCTCGCACGAGTTGTAATGACAAGAAATGTCGACGGAGTTGAGCGTGCTTATCCAGATACCGTTGTGGGTACAGATTCACACACCACAATGGTCAATGGTCTTGGCGTACTAGGTTGGGGAGTCGGTGGAATTGAAGCGGAAGCCGCGCTACTAGGTCAGCCGGTATCTATGTTGATTCCAAGAGTGGTCGGTTTCAAATTGAGTGGCTCGCTCCCAGTTGGTACTACAGCAACCGACCTTGTTCTAACTATCACTGAAATGTTGCGCAAGCATGGCGTAGTTGGAAAGTTTGTGGAGTTTTATGGTCCTGGAGTTAGCGCTTTGCCGATGGCTAATCGCGCAACCATTGGAAATATGTCACCTGAATACGGCTCAACTGTTGCTATTTTCCCCATCGATGAAGAAACCATTAAATATTTGCAATTAACGGGACGTACTGCAGAGCAGCTTGAGCTAGTTGAAAAATATGCCAAGCGCCAAGGCATTTGGCATGATCCAAACGCCACTCCGCGTTTCTCAGAGAATCTTGAGTTAAATCTCTCAGCGGTAGTTCCTTCCATCGCCGGCCCCAAGAGACCACAAGATCGCGTGTCATTGAGTGATGCGAAAAATGCTTTTGCAAAAGCTCTTCCAACATATCTATCAGAAAAATCAGCGAAGGAGCCGGTTGCGGTCTCGGTAAATTCACGTGAAGGTAAAGTTACAAATGGTTCAGTGGTCATTGCCTCTATTACCTCTTGCACCAACACCTCTAATCCGAGCGTAATGATTGGTGCTGGGTTATTGGCTAAGAAAGCGGTCGAAAAAGGATTGCAAAGCAAGCCATGGGTAAAAACAACTTTGGCCCCCGGTTCAAAGGTTGTTACTAATTACTATGAGAAGGCTGGACTTACTTCCTACTTAGAAAAATTAGGCTTCAACCTAGTCGGTTATGGATGCGTAACTTGCATTGGAAACTCTGGTCCGCTGCCTGTAGAGGTAAGCAAGGCGGTAAATGAGAACGATCTAGCTGTGGCGGCGGTTCTTTCCGGAAATCGCAACTTTGAAGGCCGCATCTCGCCAGATGTGAAGATGAATTACTTGGCCTCTCCGCCTTTAGTTGTTGCTTATTCAATTGCCGGCAGTATGGATCATGATTTTGAAAAAGATCCTCTGGGTAAAGATTCCAATGGCAACGATGTTTTCCTGAAGGATATTTGGCCATCTACTGCAGAAATTCAAGGGGTCATCGACGAGGTTGTTTCCTCAGAGATGTTCAAGAAGGATTACGCCAGCGTATTTGCTGGAGACAATCATTGGACCTCTCTCGATACACCAACCGGCAAAGTTTTTGAGTGGGATTCAAAATCTACTTATGTGCGCAAACCTCCTTATTTCGAAGGCATGCCTCGAAATCCAAAGCCGGTCACAGATATTCAAGGTGCGCGAGTATTAGCAAAACTTGGTGATTCTGTAACCACAGACCACATTTCTCCTGCCGGTTCAATCAAACCGGATTCTCCAGCTGGAAAGTATTTGGCAGAACATGGTGTAGCTAAGGCTGATTTCAACTCTTACGGTTCTCGTCGCGGAAATCATGAAGTAATGATTCGTGGAACTTTTGCCAATATCCGTTTGAAGAATCTGCTGCTTGATGGAGTTGAGGGTGGTTTCACCAAGAACTTCTTAAATAATGGTGATCAAACCACAATTTATGAAGCATCTATGGCTTATCAAAACGCCGGCGTTCCGCTAGTCATATTGGCAGGCAAAGAGTACGGATCAGGTTCTTCTCGTGACTGGGCTGCAAAAGGCACCGCATTGCTCGGCGTAAAAGCTGTCATTGCCGAATCATTTGAAAGAATTCATCGCTCCAACTTGATTGGAATGGGTGTATTGCCATTGCAATTCTTGGATGGAGAAAATGCTGAGTCGCTCGGGCTAAAGGGCGATGAGATATTTTCTATCTCTGGCGTAACCGCTCTTAATGATGGTGGAATTCCATCCACTGTTGCGGTAACTGCAGGGGAGAAGAGCTTTACGGCGAAAGTACGCATAGATACGCCAGGCGAGGCGGATTACTATCGCCACGGTGGAATCATGCAGTACGTGCTCCGCTCGCTCTTATCCTAATTCTCGTTACCATTGAGTTATGAAGTATCTGCCACGCATCAAGTCTCCAAGTGATTTGGCGCGTCTTGATATTGCAGAACTCAACGAGCTCTCTGATGAAATTAGAGGCTTTTTGATTGAAAAAGTTTCTAAGACCGGTGGGCACTTGGGGCCAAATCTGGGAATCGTTGAGTTAACAATCGCGCTTCATCGCGTATTTGAATCTCCTAGAGATGTGATGGTTTTTGATACCGGTCACCAAACCTATGTTCATAAAATTCTGACTGGTCGCGCAAATGGATTCGAAAAACTTCGCCAGCGCGGCGGACTTGCTGGATACCCAAGCCGTAGCGAGAGCGAACATGACGTAATTGAGAACTCTCATGCCTCTACCGCACTTTCCTGGGCTGATGGAATTGCGCGGGGATTCATGGTTCAAGGCGAGAAAGAAAGAACCGTTGTTGCAGTAGTTGGCGATGGCTCTTTAACCGGAGGAATGGCGTGGGAAGCGCTCAACAACATCGCTGCATCAGAAAATTTACGTTTAGTAATTGTTGTTAATGATAATGAACGTTCCTATTCGCCAACTATTGGCGGTGTAGCAACTTACCTCTCAACATTGCGGGCCACTAAGGGCTATGAGAAGTTCCTCGATTGGGGCAAAGGTGTATTGGAGCGTACCCCGGTAGTCGGCCAACCAATTTATGAAACTTTGCATGGCATGAAAAAGGGCCTAAAAGATATTGTGGCTCCACAGGGCATGTTTGAAGATTTAGGACTCAAGTATTTGGGACCAGTTGATGGGCATGACATTCTGGGGCTGGAAAAAGCTCTGCATCAAGCAAAGAAATTTGGCGGACCCGTTTTAGTTCACGCTATAACTGAAAAAGGTCGTGGACATGCGCCCGCGATACAGGATGAAGCGGAAAAGTTTCATGCTGTTGGTGTTGTAGATCCAGAGACTGGGGAGCCGCTAAACAAAGCTGGAGAATCATGGACCAGTGTTTTTGCCAATTCCCTGGTTAATTATGGAAAAACCCGCAGTGATTTAGTTGCGGTAACAGCTGCCATGCTGGGTCCGACTGGGCTCGATAAGTTTCAAAAGGAATTTCCAGAACGCACCTTTGATGTAGGAATCGCAGAGCAACATGCCACAACTTCGGCGGCAGGTATGGCCTTTACCGGCCTGCATCCAGTTGTAGCGGTATATTCCACATTTCTCAATCGCGCATTTGATCAATTGCTGTTAGATGTTGCGCTTCATAAAGCCGGCGTCACCTTTGTTTTAGATCGTTCGGGAATTACAGGAGATGACGGTCCATCACATCATGGAATTTGGGATCTTGCTCTAACTGGGATAGTTCCTAATGCACACGTGGCCGCGCCGCGAGATGGAATAACCTTGAATGAATTGCTTGGGGAGTGTCTGAATATTGGCGATGCTCCGTCGATAATCAGATTTCCTAAAGGATCTGTTGCAAAAAATCTGCCCGCTTTTGAAAGACGAGATGGAATCGACATTCTTTACCGTGGAGAGAGTGCTGATATTTTGCTGGTGAGTATCGGCGCGATGGCCTCCATCGCAGTTGATGCAGCGGCCCAGGCTTATCGCGAAGGTGTAGGAGTAACTGTCATCGATCCAAGATGGGTAAAACCTCTTCCGATTGAATCTCTGATTTCTCTCGCGCGCAGATACAAACGGGTAGTTGTATTGGAAGATGGAATAAAGCATGGCGGAATCGCTAGCTCTCTATCAGAGGCATTTCGCGATCAAGGTTTAGATACCCCAATTCACTCCATTGGCGTACCGCTAGAGTTTATTGAGCATTCCAAACGACAAGAGATCTTGGAAGATCTGGGAATTACCGTGCAAAACGTCACCCGCTCACTTGTTGGATGGGCGTCAATTAAGCAGGAAGTGATGCAACTCCATGTGGATGAAAGCGCTGACCGCAAACCGCTTCACTAATTCCTTCGCGATCTAAGTAAGGCAAAATTCCTCCGAGATGCATCGGCCATCCAGCTCCTAACAACATGCAGAGATCAATCTCTGCTGGTGTTGCTAAGACACCTTCATCAAGCATCATGCGCGCCTCTTCAGCTAACGCCTTTAAAGCACGAATGCGCACCTCGTCTGCGGTTGAAACTTTGTCACCCTTTTCAACCAGCTCCAATGCAGCAGGGTTTGAAATCTGCTTACCGGATTCATCTTTGATGTAGAAGCTCTTAACTCCGTTGTCGACCAGACGTTGTACGGTAGGAGAGATTCGATAACGCGGCCCAAGATTTGCATTCAGTGTTTTTGAAACATGCAGCGCAACACCCGGTCCGACTAGGCCAAATAACTCAAATGGAGACATAGGGAATCCGAGTGGACGCAGCGCATTGTCTGCAACATCTGCTGGAGTACCTTCATCAACCGCATCGGTGACCTCACCCATAAAACGGGTCAACAGGCGATTAACCACAAAGCCCGGTGCATCTTTGCAGATAATCATGGTCTTTTTGAGTTCCTTACCAACATTGATTGCGGTTGCGGTCGTTGCATCATCAGTTTTTGAAGTACGTGCCACTTCAAGAAGTGGCATCACTGCAACTGGATTGAAGAAGTGGAATCCCACAACTCGCTCCGGATTTTTCAACCCTTCGCCCATTTTTTCTACAGAGAGAGAAGAGGTATTTGTTGCCAATATGCACTCTGGAGAAATAATCGCTTCTAAATCTTTGAAAAGCTTTTGCTTTAGAGAGAGCTCTTCAAAAACAGCCTCGATAATGAAATCAGCCCCCGCGAAGACAGCTTGATCCACTGAACCTGAGATGAGAGCTGAAAGTCGACGTCCAGCTTCTTCATTCAAACGCTTTTTCTCAACCAATTTATTTATTTCGGTGCGAACCCACTCGACACCTTTATCGACGCGAGCCTGATCTAAATCAGTCATTACAACCGGCACCTTGAGATTGCGAACTATAAGCAGCGCGAGCTGGGAAGCCATCAAGCCAGCACCCACAACTCCAACCTTGGTAACTTTTCTGGCCAGCGCTGCTTTTGGCGCCCCTTCTACTTTTTTGCGCTTCTTTTGAATCAAATTAAATGCGTAGAGAGAGGCTCTAAGCGGGTTGCCCATGACTAGATTCGCCAGAATTTCATCTTCGGCATCAAAGCCTTGATCATTGGTGTTAGTGCGAGCAGCTGAAATTAATTCAAGCGCACGTCGCGGTGCTTCGATGTCCGCTCCACCATATTTCTTGGCAATAGCTGCTTTTCCTGTTGCTTGAGCGTTATCCCAAGCAGAAGCATCATTGCTGTGATTTACTCGTTCAATTTTGTTCTTGCCAGAGATTACAGATGCCGCAAATCCAATTGATTTTTCAAGAAAATCAGCGGGTTCGTAAACGGCATCCACAACGCCTAGAGTCAAAGCATCTTTAGCTTTCATCATTGTGTTGTTGTTAAGCGCATTTAGAACAATTACCTGAACCGCTTTTTCTGGACCAATTAGTTTTGGTAGCAG
>JBDKIY010000021.1:0-20192 GCA_039796875.1 Actinomycetota bacterium | reverse complement strand
GCCTTATCGCGGGCCGCGCAAGCAAGGCGGCAAGAAGCGCAAGAAATACGGTAATGATGAACGCCGTTTTGACGGTGCTGTTCCGCGCCGCAAAAGATCACGCTGATTTAATAGAGATCTGATTTCCCCACGGATCTAAAACTTTTGCCACTCCGGCATCAAAGGTAGATTCAAGTTTGTGGAAATTCAGGCGATCTTGCGTTTCCAAAACTTGATCCTCTGATTGAACAACAATTTCCAAATTTCCTAGGCCGAGAGCAAGCTGTCGTTTTCCGGCACCACGGCTACGCCAAGTATTCATCGCCATGTGATGGTGATAGCCGCCTGCGGAAACAAATAACGCAGCACCACCCCAGTTAAGAGTTTTTTCGAATCCCAACATGTTTACATAGAACTCTTCCGCCGCTTCGATAGAGCCAACACTGAGATGCACATGTCCAACTTTCTTGGCTTCATCTACCGGCTCCTCACTTAAATTTTCACGCAGAAATTCATTTGGATCTAGAAAAATTGTGTCCATCTCAATTGATCCATGCGCCCAACTCCACTGCGTGCGATCACGATCCCAATAAAGTTCTACACCGTTATTTTCTGGATCGTTAAAGTAAAAGGCCTTGCTCACTAAATGATCGGCGCTTCCAGTAAATGTTCCGGGATGAAGTTTTGCAACCGAGGCGACCGCTTTAGCAAGTGCCGCTTGGGTGGGAAAAAGAATTGCGGTATGAAAGAGACCCGCCTGCCCGGGGGAGGCATATTTCATTCCAGGCTTTGATTCGAGAATGACTATGGTCGTGGATCCCTGCCCCAGGACGGCACGACCATTAATCTCTGAAAACAGCTCAAGACCTACAGCGTCTCGGTAGTAATTGATCATCTTGTCGAGATCAGCCACCCATAGCGTTACCGCTCCCATATCTGAGTTCGCAGGTAACAAATTTGAGCTGGTCATAGTTTCAGCATACCAGAATTAGTTGAAAGTTCAACTAAATGAATTTACCGGTTATCTACTAGGCTCCGAGTCATGACGATTGGATTAGAGAGATTGCTTAAGCACATGGCTTGGGCAAATCAAGAAACCATTAAACATGTACAAACCTTGCCTGAAGATGCGTTGAAATCTTTCGCGACCAATCCAGAATGGTTTGTCGCTGAGATCTTGCACCATATTGTGGATTCAGCGGATCACTATGCCTATCGCATCTCCGGTAAACCCGCTCTTACCCAACCAGGGGACCCTTGCATCGCCGACATTGAAAAGATTTCTGATCTTTCGAGATTGCTAGAACAAGCAGCCACTGTTGATGCTGCGCTCTTGGAATGTGTAAAGCTAGATGATATTCAATTGGAATTTGAAAATTACGAAGGCAAAATTGTGAAACGTTGGCGTTCCACAATTCTGTCGCAAGCCATTCATCACGCTACCGAACACCGGGCTCAACTCGCTTCAGCCTTGGAAGCTAAGGGTTTCAAACCAGTAAACCTTGATGACCTAGACCTTTGGTCATATGAAATCGCCAACGGATAGCCGTATTTGATATACCCCCAGGGGTATGTTAGTTTTCGCCACGTCAGTAAAAGGAGAGTGGCATGGCGAAAAAGATTTCAGCACCCGCGCTTAAAGATGTGGAGCAGCTGGCAACAGTTATAACCCGTTTAAAGCGGGCAAATGGGCAGATGAATGCGGTCATCAGAATGCTTGAAGAGGGTCGCAATTGCGAAGAAGTAGTAACTCAAATTGCGGCGGTCAATAAGGCCATTAATACCGCTGCCTTTACCTTGATTTCCTCCAGCCTTAAGGAGTGTATTGCGGAAGGTAAACAGAGCAGCTCAGAAGTTACCGAAAAATTACAAAAACTATTTTTGAGTCTGGCTTAAGGAGAGAAATGAAAAAAGTGTTAGCAGCGGTTTTTGCTTCCGCATTGTTTCTGACGGGTTGTTCAAGTTCTGGCGGAGCTACGAATATGGGGGCCAGTGAATTCATTGCGAAAACAGCTGAAACCGGAGTGGTAATTGTTGATGTTAGAACGCCGGAGGAGTTTGCAGCTGGACATTTGCAAGGAGCGGTAAACCTAGATGTGAGCGCTTCTACATTTGATTCACAAATCGCCGCATTAGATAAAGATGTGGTTTATGCGGTTTATTGCCGCAGTGGAAATCGATCGACCATTGCAGTTGGAAAGATGTCAGATGCTGGATTCACAAATCTTTTCAATTTTAATAAGGGTGGTTTTGCTGAATTAGCGGCTGCAGGAGCCCCAACCGCATGAAGAAAATAGTTATTGTTGGTGGCGTTGCAGGCGGCATGTCTGCAGCAACAAGATTACGCAGATTAGATGAGTCTGCAGAGATAGTCGTAGTTGAGAAAAGTGGCTTTGTCTCATATGCAAACTGCGGACTGCCTTATTACATCGGGGGAGTAATTGCCAAAGAGCAAGACTTGTTACTTCAAACCCCTGAGAGCCTAAACAAGCGTTTCCGGCTTGATGTCAGGGTGCAAAGCGAAGTTACCGCAATTGATCCAGTCAAAAAGACTGTATCGGTGCGAAACATTTCTACCGGTGATGGTTATGAGCTGCAGTACGACAAATTAGTTCTGAGCCCTGGCGCAACACCAGTAGCCCCACCCATTGAAGGCGTAGAGCGCGCCATGACTCTGCGTACCGTGGAAGACACTAAAAAAATCTTTTCTGCTGTTGAGGCAAAGCCAGCCACGGCTGCTGTTATTGGCGGTGGGTTTATTGGAGTTGAAATGGCGGAAAATCTCGTGCATCGCGGAATTAAAACTGCATTAATCGAGGCAACCCCACAACTCTTGGCGCCGCTCGATCCAGAGATGGCTCTTCTTGTTTCCGATGAGATGACCAAAAATGGTGTGGATGTTCGCTTGGGAGTTTCAGCAGTAAAGATCAGCAATGATTCAATTACTTTGAGTGATGGCAACAACGTTCCTGCGGAATTGGTAATACTTGCGATTGGAGTACGACCAGATACAACTTTGGCCAAAGCTGCCGGATTGGCCATAGGCACACGTGGCGGAATAGTTGTTGATGAAAACAATTTGACCAGCAATCCTGATATTTATGCACTAGGAGATGCGGCAGAGAAGAAAGATGCGCTTGATGAAAGTGCCACCCTTGTGCCGCTAGCAAATATTGCAAATCGCCATGGTCGAGTTATTGCTGATCACATCAACGGTCGAAATGTGCGTCACGTCAAAACAATTGGCACCGCAATTGTGAAGGTATTTGATTTGGCTGTTGCATCAACAGGATGGAATGAGAAACGTTTGACAGCTGCGGGAATCGAACACCGTGCAATACACACCCATCCGGGATCGCATGCTGGTTACTATCCTGGTGCGCAGACGCTGGCTTTAAAACTTCTAATCAATCCCAATACTGGTGAGATTTATGGCGCCCAAGGGGTTGGAAAAGATGGCGTAGACAAGAGAATTGATGTTATTTCCACAGCAATTCGTGCCGGAATTACTGCGCCAGAGTTGGCTGATTTGGAGCTGGCTTATGCACCACCATTTGGCAGCGCGAAAGATCCGGTAAACATGTTGGGTTACGTCGCAGAGAACATTGTTTCAGGATTGGTAAAGACCGCTCAATGGCATGAAATAGATCGCTATCGTCAACAGGGATACACCTTGCTTGATGTAAGAACTCCAGGCGAGTGCGCCAAAGGAATGATTACAGGATTCATCAATATCCCGGTTGATGAAATCAGAAACCGTCATGCTGAGATTACAAACAAGAAAGTTCTGGTTACCTGCCAAGTTGGCCAAAGAGCACACACGGCGACTCTTTTGTTAAAGAATCTTGGGTATGAGCCGGTAAATCTTGATGGTGGTTATCACCTCTGGAGTAATTCACCCGCAAAAACTGAACTAGAAAAGGTAGGTTAAAAATGTGTAGCAGAGTAATGTGCGATCGTTGCAAGAAGTGGACTTGGTCTGGATGTGGCCAACACATTGATGAGGCTCTTGCTGGAGTCCCACAGGATCAGGTTTGTAACTGCTAGTTAGAGATTTCCTATGGAGACGCGCTTGAGAACTTCTTGAGCGCGCACTCTTAGTTCTGGTAAATCGCTAAGACGATCCAATCCGCGTAGCTGTTGTGCGATGCGATGATTTCGTGAAAATCCTTCTCTATTGCGATCTAGGAAATCCCAATACAAAGTAGTGAATGGACAGGCGTCTTCTCCAGTTCGTTTCTTGGGATCGAAAAAGCAGCCTTTACAATAATTTGTCATTCTTGAGATGTATGCCCCGCCTGCCGCATATGGTTTTGTCATCATGGTCCCGCCATCGGCGTGAACTCCCATACCAATCACGTTGGGAACCATCACCCAATCGGTTGCATCAACAAAGACCTCTCGCATCCAATCTAAAAATTGCTGCGGATTAATGCCGGAAATTAGAGCGAAGTTGCTAAGGATCATCAGCCTTGGAATGTGGTGCACCCAAGCCCGTTCTTCAATATCGGAAATTACATTACGCATGCAATTCATCTGAGTTTTGGAGGAATCTCTTAAGAATTCGGGTAAATCCAGCTTGGCATTGAGTTGATTATTTGAGCGGTATTCCTCACCCAAATACCAGTACATACCATTTACGTATTCACGCCAACCAATTATTTGCCGGACGAAAGCTTCTGCTGAAGCAATAGGAATATCACCTTTTTCAAAACGTTTTATCGCGGCGGAAATAACCTCTGATGGATGCAGTAATCCATTATTAATGTACGGGCTTAGTAGTGAGTGGTGCAGAGCCCAGTTTTCGGTAGTAACCGCATCTTCATACGGCCCAAAAGTTGCGAAGTGATGTTTTAAAAAATATTCCAATTGTTTTTTCGCACCAGCTCTGGTCGTCGCCCAGTAATTCTTGGGTGTGTAGTTCAATTCTTTAGCCACAGCTAAATCAATTTCATCTCTTTGATGGGCCAAGTAAGCGGGCCATTTGTAATTTTTTGGGGGAGGAAGACGGTTATCTTTATCGAAGTTCCATTCACCGCCCAATGGTTTTATTCCATCTACTAAAACATTTAGTCGAACTCTTTGCTTGCGATAGAAATTCTCCATTAAGTAACTTTTTTGACTACTTGCCCAACTAGAAAACAATTCACGAGGGGTTAAGAAGAAATCATTTTCAATGAACTCAACACCAAACTCCTGCAAAGCGGCCTGCTGCTTAAATGAGGAGGGTTGCGCTGAAACAATGGGCAACTTTCCATGCTTTTTGATGACTGATTTGAGACCAGAGACTGTGGTCTCCGCTTTTACATACTCAACTTGGAATCCAGATTCTGATAGATCAGCGGAAAAGTGACGCGCACTTGAAATGAGAAAAAACAAACGCTCTGGATGCCAGGGACGCCCCGTGGTCATTCGTTCGCTTTCGACGAGAACGACCAAGTCTTCTTTAGGGTTCGCGCTGCGCATGACCCCGTATTTGCTGTGCAAATGATCAAAGGGGATATAAAGAATGCGCTTCACCACCTCAGGCTAGACCCGCCAGGCCGCGCGCGCGATTTGGGGAAATCTATTAGTTGAAGATTCAACTAAAGTTGCTAAAGTGAGCCCATGATTCAGGTTGATGCTCTTGAGTTCGGATTAGATACTTTCGGTGACATGCAAAATGATGATGCGGGAAATCGCATCTCTGCAGGTCAAGCAATTCGAAATGTTGTGGAGCAGGCGGTTTTCGCCGATGAGTTGGGCTTGGATCACTTCAGCATTGGCGAACATCACCGTGATGATTTTGCAGTGTCAGCACCAGACACAGTTCTGGCCGGAATTGCTACTCGAACCAAGAGAATAAAACTCGGTACCGGTGTGACCGTGCTTTCTAGCGAAGACCCAGTTCGCGTCTATCAAAGATTTGCAACGATTGATGCGCTATCAAATGGCCGCGCAGAGATTACGGCCGGTCGTGGATCCTTTATTGAATCCTTCCCGCTATTTGGATATGAACTTTCAGATTACGCAACACTTTTTGAAGAAAAGCTTGAGTTACTCGTTGAGATTTTGAAAGAACGTCCAGTTACATGGTCCGGAACAACTCGTGCTCCACTAAAAAATCAAGAAATTTATCCAAAGACAGAACGAGGAGCGATTCCATTGCGTGTAGGAGTGGGTGGAACTCCAGAATCTGTGGTGAGAGCGGCAAGACTTAATGCCAAACTAGCAATCGCAATTATCGGGGGAGATCCAGCGCGCTTTGCGCCATTTTCAGATTTGTATCGCACCGCAATGAAAGAGTTTGGTCACGAGCTATTACCTATTTCAATCCACTCGCCAGGTCACATCAGCGACAGTGATGAACAAGCGATTGAGGAGTTATGGCCTCATTACGAAGCGATGTTTGGTCGTATTGGTCGCGAGCGCGGATGGGGACCAACCTCAAAAGCACATTTCATAAATGAGGTTAAACATGGCTCTTTCTATGTTGGAACCCCTGAAACTGTGGCGCGGAAAATGGCTTATGCCATCAAATCTGTTGGTGTTCAACGCTTTGATTTCAAGTACTCCAATGGCCCAATGCCACATAGCCAATTGATGAAATCGATTGAGCTCTATGCCACCAAGGTGGTTCCCATGGTTAAGGAAATACTCGGCTCGGATTTAACGGTAAAAATCTAGCTGCAAGTTTTCCGACTGCTACCTTTGAGCTGTGAATCGCATAATCGCGCCTTTGCGAGACTTCCTGCACCGTGAATCTTCTAGTGGTGCCTTAATTCTGGTTGCTTCAGCATTGGGATTAGCGGTTGCTAATTCACCTTTGCGCGATAGCTATAACGCGACGCTCGGCTTTGATTTCACTTTGGGGGTTGAGGGCCTAAAAGTAGAACTCACAACTTTGAAATTCATTAACTACATATTGATGACTTTGTTTTTCTTTGTCGTCGGTTTAGAGATCAAGCGTGAATTGAGCTCTGGCCATTTGGCCTCATTCAAAAAAGCAATCATGCCTTTCATTGCGGCACTAGGCGGTATGGCCTTTCCCGCCGCTATCTATCTTTCTATCGCAGGTGACATTGACGCAAATGGTTGGGGAGTTCCGGTAGCGACAGATATCGCGCTAGCCGTTGGATTATTGGCAATGGTCGGTGCTAATGCCGTGGCTTCTCTGCGTTCATTTTTATTGGCATTAGCGGTAATTGATGACATTGGTGCCATTTTGATAATTGCTCTGGTTTATTCAACTGGAGTGCAGCTGTCTTGGGTGATGGCATCAGGCTTCACGATATTTTGGATTTTTGCATTTAAGAAAATGGGTTCAGAGCGCACTTGGATTTATGTAGTTCTGGGAATCGCACTTTGGTATTGCATGTATAAAAGCGGAGTACATCCAACTCTTGCTGGTGTTGTGATGGGTTTGATGACGCCAAATATCCCGAAGCGAAACTCTAAACTGCGTGATTCTGAAGATGGCTCAGTTTCGATAATTGAGTGGTTAGAGAACAAACTTCATCCGTGGACCAGCTACCTGATTGTGCCGTTATTTGCTTTTGCCAATACCGGTTTAGAGATTTCAAGTTCTTCAATACAAAATGCGCTGGAATCCAAAATTGCTTGGGGAATATTTTTTGGATTGGTAATTGGAAAACCTTTGGGAGTTCTAATCTCTACCTTTATGGCGAAAACTCTGAAAGTTGGCGAGTATCCAAACGGGGCCAAAGCAACTGATTTGTTAGCGACCGGTAGTGCAGCTGGCATAGGTTTTACAGTCGCGATTTTTATCGCAAACCTTGCCTTCAGCGATGCGGCTACTCAAGATTTAGCGGTCTTCGCAGTGATTATGGCATCCGTACTAAGCGGATTAATTAGCTTTATTCTGTTCAAATCTTTAAATCGAAATACTAATTCTTAGCGAGCCATCCCCAAACCGATTCAGCCCCGGAGTGGCCGGTGAGGTAGATAAAAACTAGAGCGAGAATTGCAGCTATAGCCAACAAAATAGAAACCATTCTGCGGATATTTGCTGAACCTACTGATGAGCCAGAACGATCCATTCTCCAACGCACGAAAAGTAAAACAAGAAGAGGTATGAAGGTCAGCGGAGCTATCTCTCCAAGATCAGCGTGACGCTCAACCTCTTTACCTAATCTCTCTTCAAAAGGCTCGCCACTGCCTTTAGCTAAAAACAATGAAATTTGTGCAACAACCGCCAAAATTAAAATTGGTTTTCCATAACGAATTGAAAAGCTCGGCCAATAAGACATAGCCAGCGCTGCCAAAGCCACAAGAGGAACAAGAACTACCGCGGCGTGAACAACGAGTGGGTGCAGTGGCAACCCCATAACTAAATCCAAAGGACCACCCAATTCGTCATATGAAATCATGGGGAAATTGTAATGAAATTAAATTCCCGCAGCGTGACCTTCGCTGCGCGGGTCTGAACCAGCAATATAAGTGCCATTTTCTAGGACATGAAGGATTTGAACCGCTGATCCATGCCCATAATCTGTGAGGTACTGGACCGTATGTCCTTTTTTAGAAAGCTCGGCTCCCACCTCTTGCGAATATCTACCTTCGATTTGAAGCACACCGTCGAAGTTTTCATTTAATGAAGTTTCACCAGGTTTATTTAAGTGTTGCCAACGAGGCGCTTCAGCGTTTTGCTGAGGGGAGAGGCCTAAATCAATCGCATTGACGATGAGTTGAAAATTACTTTGTACCTGAATATTTGCTCCCGGAGTTCCGCCTACATGGCTAAGTGATCCATCTTTGCGAGTTACGGTCCAAGCATTCAAAGTATGTGCAGGTCGTTTGCCTGGAGCTATGTAATTTGGTGAGTTCTGGTCAAGTGAAAATCCAGTCAATCGATTATTCAAAATTATTCCTGTGCCAGGAATCGCCCAGGAACTTCCAAAGCCATGAAACACGCTTTGAATCCAGGACAAAGCGTTACCGTCACGATCTGCAATCAAGAAATAGGTGGTATCGCTACCTTCTTGATTCTCTGTCGTGGGTTCGACTTTAGCTTTTTCCAGCGAGATTTGATCTCTGCGCATTTTTGCATGCTCTGCGGTGAGGATTTCTTCAACATTGAAATCCAATTTTTCAGGATCGCCCAGAATTTGATATCGGTCTTCAAATGCCAGTTTTTTGGCTTCGACCATAATATGAATTCGCTCCGACTCGGAAAGCTCGGCCAGGTTGTAACCCTCTGCAATTTTGAGCTGTTCAAGCAAAATCATTCCCTGACTCGGCGGAGGCTGCCCGTGAACTAAGTAATCTCGATAAGAGATATTTAATGGTGCGCAAACTCGGGTGTGATGCTGTGCCAAATCTTCATAATTGAACCAGCCTTCGGTGGCATTAACCATTTGCCTGGCAATATCACCCTGATAAAAAGCGGCACGACCCTGTTCTGATATTTCAGTAAGAGATTTAGCTAAATCACTTTGAACAACCAAATCGCCAACTTTAACTTCAGTTGAAATGCCCAGCGTTTCAAATACTTTTGTATCTGGATAAAGTTTTAAGTGATGTTTTAATCTTCTTACAAAACCCTTATTTGCGGGAAACCCTGACTCGGCGTATTCAATCGCCGGTGCTAACAAATCAGACATTGGTAATACGCCATGCTCTTCATGAATCGCAAACCAAGTCGAGACAAGTCCCGGAACGGTTGCCGCACGAAAACCGTGATGATCGATGCCATTTGGAAACTGCTCAGGAGTTGCGGAGTGTGGAGCTTCACCACTTCCATTAAATGCCCAGTTTGATTTATCAGATGCGCGATGTGTTATTACAAATGCATCACCGCCGAGATGTGAAGCGCCAGGCTCAATTACACACAGAACAGCGCTAACGGCAATTGCCGCATCTGCCGCTGATCCACCGCGACGCAAGATTTCTAACCCAGCTGAAACCGCTAACGGTTGACTCGCTGCAACCACACCATTTCTGGCGTAAACCTCACCGCGATGTGTGGATGCGATTTTCACAAGGGTAGGTTAGCGGGGGTCCTCAACTTCTGCGAGAAACACCAGCTAGCACCCTTATGAACTGTTGAATTTTTGGTTCAGAATTAACTCTATGAAAACAATTTCCGCGCTCTTATTCAGAAGATTTAGAGAAGTTCTTTATGTTTTGACATCGTTGCCGATACTTGTCGGACTTTTTATATTTGCCATGATTGGTTTATCTACAGGATCATTCATACCTTTTGCGATTCTAATCTTCCTTTTCCTTCTAAGCGCGATGCAAAAAGTTGCTGAATTAGAGGTAAAGCGCGCCAACTTCATGTTAGGAACTGATTTTCCTATTGCGGAAAATTGGTTTGGACATCCTTTCTTCTCTTGGGATGGCGCAAAAGAGAGATTAACTTCATTACGAAGTTGGATGGCGATTATCTACATTTTTGTTGGATTTTTTTGGTCGCTAATAGCATTTGTTTTAGTTATCACAGGTTTGACAGGTGTGGCCATAATTTTAGGCGTAATAGGTGTGTTAGCCATATCTAGCTTTAGTCGTACCTTCGAAGTCGTAGACGGCGGAGATAAGTTTGTTGGAAGCATAAGATTCCTTAGCGATTCTGGCCAAATACGCTTGCAGTTTGGAGAGTCCAATGCAGACGGAGTTTTAATTGATAGTGGAATTTTGTCTTGGGATTTGAATTCCTATCTAGGGCTAGCAATCGGAATTCTATTTACGGTAATTTCAATGCTGCTGGTTCCGAAAATTGCAAGAACGACAGCGCAGTTGGTCGAAGCGCTATTGTCAGGGTCATTGCTTCCACAATTTGAAAATTTCATGAAGAAATTCAAAGGAAAACATCAGATCAGCGAACGCCAAGTGCGTGAAGCCATGGATAAAGAGTCGTTGCAGCCGCAGCTATCCGAGTTATCAAATCGGGAGCGTGAGATTTTGGCATTAATGGCACAAGGAAAATCAAATGCGGGAATCGCCAAATTGCTCTATATAACGGAAGGCTCGGTTGAAAAGCATATTTCAAGTATTCTCAGCAAATTGGAGCTTAAGACTGGGGATGAAAATCATCGAAGAGTTCTTGCGGTATTAACGTACCTAGGTATCAAGCCCGCAGATCAAATTGAAAAAGGAAGTAAATGAGCACGGTAAAGATTGAATTTAGTCATCTTTCAAAGCAGTACAAGGATGTACTTGCGGTCTCGGATTTCTCAGCGCAGGTTCTATCCGGTCGCGTAACCGGCTTTTTGGGGCCAAATGGAGCCGGCAAGAGCACAGCATTGCGTTGCTTGTTAGGTCTAGTTACTCCGACAAGCGGCAGTGCATTTATAAATGGTGGGCCATATAGCTCTCTGCATGACCCAATCAAACATGTTGGAGCGGTGCTTGATAGCCGAGGTTTTCATCCTGGATTAACCGCAAAACAGAATTTGAAAGTTATGGCAAGCGCATCTGGAATTGATTTTGCCCGCATAGATGAAGTCCTTAAATTGGTAGAACTCGAGGATGCGACAAATAAAAGAACTAAAGGTTTCTCACTAGGCATGAAACAACGATTATCCCTGGCCATTGCCATGCTGGGCGATCCCGAAATTCTCGTACTTGATGAACCTGCTAACGGTTTGGATCCATTTGGAATTGTTTGGCTCCGTGAGTTTGTTACAAAACTAGCGGCAGAAGGACGCACGATTTTGGTTTCTTCACACCAACTAGCAGAGATGCAAAATACGGTTGATGATGTTCTGATTATCAATAAAGGAAAAGTTGTAGCACAGGGTTCAATCGATGAAATTAGGCAGGGTCGATCACTTGAAGAAGCGTTTCTTGAACTTACTGTTAGGAGAAGCGCATGAAGGAACTTCTACAGTCTGAAATTCGTAAATTAATTTATTTGAGAAGTAATTGGCTCTTGTTACTGTGGAGCGGATTGTTTGCAGCCCTTGGAACAGTCGCACCGATCTTGGTGTTGAACTCGGAAACCCGCGGCATGGGAATGGGTTTCTCGGGTACAAATACCGCAGAGGGAATTAACGCAGTATTTGCCAATGCCGCTGGAGGCTATTTATTTGCGCTCATAATGGGCATTCTCATTATGACCAATGAATTTAGGCATGGAACTGCGGTCGGCACTTTCTTGGTTACTCCAAAGCGCAGCACCGTTCTATTTGCCAAGATTATCGCCGCTGCATTTGCTGGCTTGGTAGTGCAGATATTTTCATTTCTGGTTGCGATTTCCGCCGGCGTCATCGCATTAGGTTTTTATGAACCGCATGCACCTGTCACCTCAGAGTTGCTATGGAAGATTTTCCGTGCTTCAGCACTTTCTGGAGTTGTACTGGGAGTAGTTGGTGTAGGTCTTGGTGCCTTAGTTAAGAATCAGATTGCCGCAGTAACTGGCGCGGTCATCTGGACCTTGATTGTCGAAGGTTTAGTGGTTGCCTTTGTCGAGTCGATCGGTAAATATCTGCCAGCCGGAGCTATCACTGGCCTTGTCGATTTGGATTTTGGCGCCAATGATTTCAATTTCAGTATTGAAAACTACCTATCGCCCCTGCCCGCCACTCTTGTACTGTTGGGTTATGCAACTGTGTTTTCATTAGTTGCAATGCGCACAACTTTGCGCCGTGATTTGGATTAGGGGATAGAGATGTCAAAGGAAGTATTTGAGAGTTACAAATCAGATGTTGCCCGTGTACAGGAGTTCTTTGACACTTTTTCATTTAGCTTAGACAAAGTCCCAAGCGACGGCGGCTGGACCGCTTCACAATGTTTGGCCCATATCTGTGATGCTGAAATTTCATTGTCATTAAGGATTCGTATGATCTTGACTGAGGAGAATTACCAATTCTCCTCATGGGATGAGGATGCCTTTGCGGCAATAAAGGTCAATCGTGATGCTGGGGAATCAGTTTCGACCTTTGCAGCGTTACGCCGAAATAACCTCGATCTACTCGAAGGTTTAAGTCAGGCGCAGTTAGACAAAACTGGGATCAAGGCAAATGGTGAGCCAATTTCTTTGCTTGATTATGTGGGATATATGTCCAAACATGTTCGCTCTCATTTAGAGCAAGCTGTTGCGGCTAGCAAATAAATTTATTTTAAGTTTCCGGCGATAGACTTTTGGAATGTTGGAAATTGCCGCTTCCATTTCAAAAGAGCAAGGTCTGATTCAAGGCGAACTCGGATCAGTTCTGGTTGGTCTAGGTATTGCTGCGTACATCGCCACTCGGTTTCGAATCTCTGTAGTTCCTATATTCCTAATTGCAGGATTATTTTTCGGCACTGGAGGAATTGTTGGTCTTGAGTTAAGCGATGATTTCTTGGACTTAGGAGCTCAATGGGGTGCAATCTTGCTCCTTTTAATGTTGGGTTTGGAGTATTCGGCAGAAGAGCTATTTGATTCAGTAAAGAAACGTAAATCAACCGGAATTATTGACCTGATATTGAACTTTGCGCCCGGTGTTGCATTTGGATTTATTTTTGGTTGGGGCTGGATTGGCGCCTTAACACTAGGGGGAATTACTTATGTCTCCTCTTCGGGAATAGCATCTCAATTGATAAAAGATTCACGCTTGGAGGCTAGAGAGTCGACCAAACGTGCCGTAAGCATCTTGATTGTTGAAGATTTGTTTCTTGCTCCATATTTACCGGTAATGAGCGCTTTGCTTGCCGCTTTAGGAGCGTTGACAGGTCTTATCTCGGTTTCAATTGCGCTCTTGATTACCGGAGTTGCACTACTTATTGGCGCTAAAGGAATTCATATCCCGCATGCTCCAATGATTATGGGTGATACGGCGACCGTTTTATTGACGGTATTTGGTTCCGCACTCTTTGCCTCCGGTGTTGCAACATACTTCGGTTTTTCCGGGGCCATTGCGGCTTTCTTGGTTGGTTTGCTTTTGACCGGCGATGTTGCGATTGTTGCAAGAGTGAGACTCGCACCACTTCGCGATTTGTTTTCCGCAATTTTCTTTTTGTTTTTCGGGTTGAGCACAGATCCCGCCGACATTCCTTCGGTAATTATTCCAGCAGTTGTTTTGTCCGCGCTTGGAGTTGGATCCAAATGGCTGACAGCTTGGTGGGCGGTGCGAGGCTTGAAGGAAGAGAATGCGGTTTCAAATGCAGCCGCCCTGTTGATTCCGCGCGGTGAATTCTCAATGGTAATTGCTGGCCTTGCTGCGTCCTCGTTATTTGCAGTTGAGCTTCAGGCATTAACTCTCACATACGTAATTATCACGACGCTGGTGTCCTCAGTAATGATAAGAGTAATAAACCACAAGCAAACCAACTAGATTTCTACGGTTGACCAATCTTTATTTTCAAATTGTTGCCAGGAATGTTTAGGTTTCATTCCTAGTTTTTCATAAAGTCTTAACGCGCCAGACTCGTTGCCGGTATCTACATTTAATTCAATGGATGAGCGATTATCGGCCGCATAATATGCAAAAGCCCAACGCAATAAAGTTTCACCCAAACCGCGACCATGAAATTCCTTAATGACACCAAGTCCATTCACGTATCCGACATTCAAATCTTTCTTGATATCTGAGCATTCGATAAAACCTACGGGGCGGTCTTCGAAGATGAGAATTTGTCTGCCATTTGGATCAAGACCAACTTCATCGGTAACCATCTTGCGCCATTGGTCATATGGGCGAGGCACGAATCCAAAGTGATTGCTAAAGGCATCTTGATGGGCTTGCCACCAGAGTTGATAATCCAATTCGCTCTCGACCGTCTTAATTGTGAATCCTTCTGCTAACTGTGGAGGATTGATATGGGTAATAGGTGCGAAAAGACCCCAATAAGTCCGCAGCAGATCAAAACCATTATCTTGCATAGTCTTCTTATATGACTCATCGAGGGTATTTACACCAATCCAAAGCCGTGACTCTTTAGATACTGACTTGGCTAACTCAACAGTCTTACTCAAAATTTCTAGATTTAAATCTGCGTGGGGGAGTTTCCAGGCATCGGCATAAATTCGATTGCGAGAGTTATCTGGGTGGACGGTAACAATGGCCGCGACAGAGTTAGTTTGAATATCTACAATTTTCAGAGCCAAAATCGAATCTATATAACCACTGAGAATTTCCTCAGCTTCCAAGACCCCTACATCGCCAGCTTGGGGATTTAGGAATTTATCGGAAGCTTGCATTATTGAGGCCAGTGTTTGGGCATCTGCCAAGTTTGCTGGCTCAAATTTATATTGAGCAAAACTCATTCGATTACTTTACTATGAGCGTTATGAAGAAGTTGATGTTGCTATTTCTATCGGTATTTCTCGCTGGATGTGTTTCATCCAGCAACTCTGCGACTGATTTCTCTGGAAATGATTTGATGTTTGCCGCAATGATGGTGCCTCATCATGAACAGGCAATCGAGATGTCGAATTTGGCGCTAACTAGATCTAAAAATTCTGAAATCCTTGCTTTAGCAAATGTAATTAAGAACGCCCAAGACCCTGAAATTGCAGAGATGAAATCATGGGGTGATTTGGATATGGGCTCGCACATGGGGCACACCATGGGCGGAATGTTGACTGAAGATGAGATGCGTGACTTGGAGTCAGCCAGTGGAGAGGAGTTCGATCGCTTGTTTCTAGAAGGCATGATCAAACACCATGAAGGCGCTATTGAAATGGCCGAGATGGTTGTTGATTCTGCAAATACTCGAGCAGCAACTCTGGGGAAAGCGATTATTGAAGCGCAGACAAAGGAAATCGCCTTAATGAAGGAATTGCTGAATAAGTAATCTTTTATGCGGTAAGTTTTTTGGGTGAGTGAGAATATTCCATTAGGAAAAGATTTCTCTCGGGTCTGGACTACCAGTTTAATTACCAATCTTGTCGATGGCGTGCTTCGTCTTTCGGCACCTTTGCTGGCTGTTTCACTAACTGAAGATCCAGTTCTTATCGGGCTGCTGGGCGCCCTTGGATTGTTGCCTTGGCTTTTCTTTGCCATTCCAATCGGGGCTTTCGTAGATCGAGTGGATCGAAAGAGAGTATTTGTATTAGGTAACGCAATCCGCTCGGCCATCGTCTTATTCATTGCATTTTCGATTTCACAGAATTTCATAAATATCTGGATCTTGCTGCTCTGCGTTTTCTTATTTGGAATATGTGAAGTATTGGTAGACACCACCGCTCAGGCGGTATTGCCCCAAATATTAGATAAATCCAATTTTGAAAAAGGTAACTCCAGATTGCAAATTTCTGAAGTTATTGTTGCTCAGTTCGCTGGATCTCCATTGAGTGGATTTCTATTTGCAACCTCAATCGCCTTACCGTTCTATTTCTCTACAACGGGATTCGTGCTGTCGGCTTTAATTTTGGCCGCCACATCATTTCAACACAATTTGAATCCAGCTCGAGACCCGGAGGTTAAGACAGAAAAACTAGGTCTAATGGGAGATATCAAATTTGCTTTCAATTATCTCTATCAAGATAAAAATCTTTTCTCGATAGTTTCTATTACGACCTCTATCGGTTTCTTTTACTCGCTATCAAACGCAATTGCACCGCTATTTGTATTGAAAGAGTTAAATGTCACTCCCGCGTTATTTGGGGTAACTCTGGCCATTCAGGGAGTCGGTGCGTTAATTGGCTCTGTAATGGCGCCGATGGCCTCTAAAGTCTTGGGCCGCGGTAAAGCTCTGGGTTTAAATCTATTTTTAGCTTCTTTAATGATTTTGTTGACTGCCTTTGTTCCCAATGTCTATGTGTTTGTGGCAATTACCGTGGTAATTGGTTTTACCATTTCGGTTTGGAACATTTTATTAATGTCAATGTATCAATCATTAATTCCCGCACATCTTTACGGACGTATCCATGGTGCGCGCAGAACCATTGTCTGGGGACTAATGCCTCTGGGCTCTGTTATTGGAGGAGTAATTGCCAAAGGTGGATTGCGCCTGCCATTTCTTATTGGGGGAGCGATTGCGACTCTAATTGCCGTAACGAGTTATCGCCGCATTGTTCAGGTTGGGGATGCCTCTGTTGATGTAGTGCGTGACTGATAGCGACCCAAGAAATCTTTTTTAAACTCTACAAAATCTCCACTTTCAATTGAGATTCGCATCCGGTCCACTAGATTCACGATGAAGTGAAGATTATGAATAGTTGCCAGAGTTGGTCCTAATATTTCTTTGGCGCGGAATAAATGATTTAAATAAGCTCTACTGTAATTAGCACAGGTGTAACAGGAACAATCCTGATCAATAGGGGCGAAATCACGGCGATACTTGCCATTGGAAACATTAAATCTTCCATCTGGCGAATAAACCGCACTAGTTCTGGCTTCGCGGGTTGGAGCCACGCAATCAAAAGTGTCCGCACCGTTTTCCACTCCGGCAAATAAGTCAGCGGGCTCGCCAATTCCAAGTAAGTGACGTGGTTTATTGACCGGCAACTCTTCTGCCATCCATTGGACTATAGTTCCCAAAATTGATTTATCGAGCGCGCCGCCCATTCCAAAACCATCGAAGGAAATTCCGGAAGATTCCATTTCACCCAAGTCTCGAGCCGCTTTGCGTCGCAAATCTTCATACTGCGCGCCTTGTAAAACCCCAAATAATGCTTGATATGGCCTGTCGACTCTTTGGTCGGTGAGCTTTTTGTGTTCATCTAAGCAGCGCAGCGCCCAGAGCCTGGTGCGCTCGAGAGAACGTTCCTGATACTTACGGGTGTTGTGCAGCGTTGTTAACTCATCAAAAGCAAACATTATGTCGGCGCCAATTTTATGTTGTACCTGCATAGATATCTCTGGCGTAAATCGATGTAAAGATCCATCGAGATGAGATTTGAAAGTTACCCCTTCATCATCAACATGAGCCAAACGTTCGCGTTTTTCTGCGATCACATCATCTGAGTTAAGAGACCCTGAGTTCATATCAATTACTTTTTTGAAACCAACACCTAGTGACATAACTTGAAAACCGCCGCTATCTGTAAAGGTCGGCTTGTCCCAGTTCATGAACTTTGATAGACCGCCGGCGTCATCAAGTAGGTCAGGTCCTGGTTGTAAATAAAGATGATAGGCATTTGAAAGAACCGCCTGCGCTCCAACTTCAGCGACTGAATCAGGCAATACTGATTTCACTGTTGCTTTTGTGCCAACTGGAATAAATGAAGGGGTTTTGATTTTTCCATGCGGTGTGGTGATCTCACCGGAGCGCCCTTGAAACCCTGGGATAGATTTTTTTAGTTCAAAGGAAAACGCCATGCGCACATTGAACTAGTTAATGGAATTAGAGGCAATTAGATAAGGTTTCGCGGTGAAGCTGAAGCGCAAAAAGGGCGAAAAACAAAAGCCACTAGGAAAGAATTATTGGCGTTTATGGACCGCCCATGCCACGAGCAATTTAGGTGATGGAATTTCAGGTATTGCCTATCCCTGGTTGGCATCTGCGGTTACCCGCTCACCTTTATTGATCGCAGCGGTTGCTGTTGCTTCTAGATTGCCATGGTTATTTTTTACTTTGCCCGCCGGTGTTATTACCGATCGTTTTGATCGCCGAAAAATTATTGTGGCCATGGATATTGCCCGCGGTTTTCTGGCTCTAGCGGTTGCTTTCACTGTGACCTCACAAAAAGACAGCCTGCCCAATCTAAATGAAGTTGCCACCGTCGCAGATCTCAAGACCAATTGGCTGCTTTATTCAGTTTTGATAGTTACAGCGCTCCTTTTTGGTTGCGCAGAGGTATTGCGCGACAACTCAGCGCAAACTCTTCTGCCATCGGTTGTAGAGGAAGAGCAGCTAGAAAACGCAAATGGGAAAATGTGGTCCGTTGAATTTGTCATGAATAGCTTTGTGGGGCCGCCACTGGGAAGTTTCATTTTGGGAATTGCCATATTTCTTCCTTTCTATTTTGATGCCACTACATTTTTTGTTTCTGCAGCATTAATCGCGACATTGATACCGAGCATGCGCACTATCGAGTCTCCAAAGAAATCAGAGAAGTTAAATTTCCGCGCGGAAATCACGGAAGGCTTTTCTTGGTTGTGGGGCCATGAACTTTTAAGACCCATGGCGATCATTCTTGGTTTGTTAAATGGAATAGGCGCATTAACCGCAGCGGTATTTATTTTGTTTGCCCAGGAAGTTTTGCATACTTCAGTTTTGATTTTTGCGGTTTTAGGTACAGCTGGCGCAATCGGCGGAACTCTCGGTGGAATCCTGGGTCCAAAAATTTCCGCCAAACTCGGAAGTGGGCCGTCCTTGTACTTAACTCTTTTGTCCGGACCAATTGTTAGCTTGATTATTGGTATTAGCTCGAGCTGGCAGTTGTTCTGGTTGCTCTCGGCAATTTCCACTGTATTTGCAGTGCTGTGGAATGTCATCACAGTTTCACTACGCCAAAGCATCATTCCTACTGATTTATTGGGCCGGGTTAATAGTGTCTACAGATTCTTTGCCTGGGGGAGCATCCCTATCGGCACTCTGATCGGGGGAGCCATAGTGGATTTGTCAGAGCTGGCTGGGGATCGAGAGTTCGCGCTACGTGCCCCTTATTTCATCTCAGCCATTCTGGGTCTGGCTTTGTTCTTTTTTGCCGCACCCAAGCTCACCACGGAAAAGATAGAAAAAGCCCGCTCGGAAGGTCGTAAACCCTAGATTTCGCCATTTTCGTGGCTTTGATAACGAAAGTTAATCTCGCATTAGATTGAAAAAATACGCATAAATAGGGCAGACTCTCGCCACCCTAAGGGTAAAGGTGTGGGAGAAGTCGACTTCTCATACCGAGCCCTTAATTTCTATCACTAGGAGAAGAAATGAAAGTAACTCGTATTGCGAAGGTAGCAATTGCTACTGCAGCTGCTGCGGGTCTTGCAGTCGGAACCCTTTCCCCGGCAAACGCTGCAACTCGTTCAACTGTAGTTCTTGTTACCAGCAATCAGCTAACTGGCTTGAACCCAAGCGTTGTAAATATGAACCTCACCTTCAACAGTGAAGTTGCATACATGCAAGGCTTTGGCTTCAACTACTACGACAACTCACCGAAGCTTGTTGATAACAAGATTTTCGGTTCATACAAAATCGTAAGCCAGAAGCCATTCAAAGTTCAGTACACAGTAAATAAGGGCAAAGTTTGGTCAGATGGAACACCAATCACCGGTGTTGATCTTCTGCTCTCACACGTAGTTTGCTCTAGCTCATATTCATTCACCGCAAAACTCGGTGATCCAACAGATAACGAAGTAGCTCCAGCGTTCAACGCGCTTTGCTACGGCGGTGTTTATGATGAGCAC
>JBDKIY010000020.1:0-20548 GCA_039796875.1 Actinomycetota bacterium | reverse complement strand
GTGCACTCGCGACGACGACGAATTGAGGTGCCCTCATCTGTCGGACGGGAGTCGATAACGCGAGACTCCTCGTGACGGCAAAATGGACAGTTCACGGCGTGTCATCCTTTCAATGCTGGGAAAAACCTGATTTAGGGTGTATCCGAAGCTTAGCTCCGCACCACAAGGTATGGAACCTTACCGTAAATTCACCCCAACATCTAGGGGTAAGAGTAAAGCAAGGGTTTAGAGTTCCCGCAACTTGAAAGGTAGCTGAGCGTTATGGGCGTGTCGGAATGTAAATCTTTTGACCAGCTTGTAGCTCTGGAGATTTCAAATTATTGATCTCAACAATGTCGGCCACCAGCGATCTGCGATCCACATTTGAATCTATCGAATCAGCGATCGACCAAAGTGTCTCCCCAGGCTTAACGCTTACTTTGATGTAGGGGGTCGGGATAGCGGTCTCTGCTGAACCAGCGGTAGCCCCGGTCATTGCAGCAAATCCGGATAGAAGCAGTATGGAGAGTGAAGTGATAACCGCCAACCTTGTTACTAGTCGACCACGGGGGGTTAGTCGAACCGCTTGAGAAGAGTGCGATACATAGCGATTTTCGGGGGTTTTTTCGCGTAAATTCTGCGATCTCTTAACAAGGGACGGATTGATGGCAGCTGCCTGAACAGCGTAGGTTGTCATCTTCTCTCTCCAGCTACTTCTAGATCAGATCATTGAGAGTGGGGATACTCTTCGAACGCCTGTTCTAAAAGCAAAGGTACACCCCGCCACTGACATCGGCAAGTTTTTTTAGAACATTTGTTTGATTTTCTCGTACCTTTGTTCTAACCTTGGGGCATGACTTCAAAACCCTCCCGCGTATCTGAACTTCCAGATGGCCCAGTCGATGAGAATGGATTAACCCCTCGTCAGACCAAAATTCTTCTTGCCATCAAAAATGCGATGGAACAAAAGGGCTATCCACCTTCAATGCGTGAGATAGGTGAAGCAGCTGGTCTTTCCTCCCCCTCTTCAGTCAAGTATCAACTGGAGGCGCTCGAGGAGAAGGGTTGGATTAGACGTGATCCTTCCCGTGGACGTGCCCTTGAGGTACTAACACCTGGTGATGATCGCTTTGAAGACATCACTCCAGAAAAGACACACAACGTTCCTTTAGTTGGTCGCATTGCCGCAGGTGGCCCAATCCTGGCTGAGCAAAATGTAGAAGAGTTATTCCCGCTTCCTGCATCCCTTGTAGGTGAAGGCGAGCTCTTCATGCTCAAAGTCGTCGGTGATTCAATGATTAACGCGGCAATCTGCGATGGCGATTATGTTGTTATTCGCTCTCAAAAAGATTGCAACAAAGGTCAGATTGTTGCCGCAATGATCGATGGCGAAGCCACAGTTAAAACTTTCACCAAAAAAGATGGGCACATTTGGTTGATGCCAGCCAATGATGATTACCAGCCAATTGCTGGAGATGACTGCGAAATACTGGGAATAGTTACCGCTGTACTTCGCTCTATCTAATTTATTTTGCTACCACGTACTTTTCTAAAGCATGCGCAAGAGAGCCGTCAACCATTGCATGTAAAGCGGTTCCCTCAGGTAAATACTCTTCGCTGATTATTTCGCCATATTCGTGAACCTGACTTACCAAGTCTCCCCTGTTGTATGGAACTACAGTTTTCATTTCGATTCTTGGTCTAGGTAAAGATATTTCAATCGCTTTAACCAGCTCTGCAATTCCAGCACCCGTTAAAACTGAGATTGGATATGCATCGGGTTCTTGGCGCATAATCATCGAGATGACCTCGGGGTCGGCAATATCGGCTTTGTTAATCGCGATAATTTCCGGAATTTTGCCACCGCCGATTTCATCAATAACCCCACGAACCGCTTTTATCTGGCCCAATGGATCTGGATGAGAGCCATCGACAACATGGACGATGACATCAGAGCTTGAAACTTCCTCTAGCGTCGATTTGAAAGCGTCAATCAGATCATGTGGCAAATGCTTAACAAAGCCCACTGTGTCACTTAAAGTGTAAACCCGGCCATCAGAGGTTTCAGCACGCCTGACTGTTGGATCCAAAGTTGCAAACAGCGCGTTTTGAACTAGGACACCGGCATTAGTTAAACGATTAAGTAGTGAAGATTTCCCAGCGTTTGTATAACCCGCAATTGCAACGGAAGGAATCTGGTTGCGCCGTCTTTCTTGGCGTTTTGTATCGCGCGCGACTTTCATAGCATTAATCTCACGGCGCAACTTCGCCATCTTGTCGCGAATACGTCTGCGATCAACCTCTATCTTCGTCTCGCCCGGACCACGTCCCCCAATTCCAGCTGCACGACCGGCCTGTCGAGAGAGTGAATCACCCCAGCCGCGCAAT
This sequence comes from Actinomycetota bacterium, assembly GCA_039796875.1. Classification (GTDB taxonomy): domain Bacteria; phylum Actinomycetota; class Actinomycetes; order Nanopelagicales; family Nanopelagicaceae; genus MAG-120802. Next base: position 18,181 of record JBDKIY010000020.1, on the reverse strand, counting down.
CTTGGAAGTAAATAACTTATCTGGGCTAACTCAACCTGCGCCTTACCCTCTTTACTTTTCGCATGTTGCGCGAAAATATCGAGAATTAAAACAGTGCGATCAACAACTTTAACTTTTACTTTATCTTCCAAATTTTTTAATTGTGATGGGCTTAATTCACCATCACAAATAACTGTGTCGGCCCCGGTTGCTTTAACTACACCCTTTAACTCACTAACTTTTCCAGAGCCAATAAATGTTGCGGGATCGGGCTTGTCGCGACGTTGTATTAATGCATCCATTACTGTGGAGCCAGCGGTCTCTGCCAGAGCTGCCAACTCCTCCATGGAGTTTTCCGCATCTTTAATGGTTCCTTCAGTCCACACTCCAACCAGAACAACTCGCTCTAATCGCAGCTGGCGATACTCAGCTTCAGAGATATCTGTTAATTCGGTTGATAGACCTACAACTCTGCGCAGCGCCTGACGATCACTTAACTCTTGTTGGGTAGATTGATATGAATCTGGGATAAAAATCTCCGAGTCGTATTCAGCCGCTACATCTTGAGTTTGCGAGAGCAATTCATCTAGCTCATCATCGGGCTGATTTTTAGGCAAGAAATGGCTCCAAATTGTGCTCCGCTAACAAAACGGCTGGTCCTATTAGTACCGCATTGGAGTGCGGATCTATCTCAACCACTAATCGCCCACCAGGCGGATTAATTACCCAACGAGCCGGCAACCTCATTCCTTTTTTAAGAGTAGCTGCCAGCGCTACAGCGCAGGTACCGGTGCCACAGGATTTGGTTTCGCCGCTGCCGCGTTCATGCACCCGCATCTTTAGTTCGCCATTTTCTAAAAACTCAACAAACTCAACATTCACACCTTCTGGGTACTCCTCTTTGGGGCGCACAACTGGTGGCTCAGACAGGCTGCCAACATCATTAATTGAGTCAACAAATACAACTGCGTGGGGATTTCCCACATTTATGTTGTAGCCATTCCAAACTTTTCCATTTTGAGCAGCGGTGATCTCACCATCAATCATTTGAACCTGCCCCATATTTACGCTGATATCTCCTGATTCCGGAACACTTAGATACTTCGCACCATCTCGGGTGTTTATCGCAAATATCCCAGCGGGTTGATGTCCCCGATCAACTAGATAACGTGCCATAACTCTGATTCCGTTGCCACACATTTCCGCCAAGGAACCATCAGCATTTCTATAATCCATAAACCATTTGCCGTCGCGTTTTGTGATGCGGATTAGACCATCGGCGCCTATGCCAGTTTGTCTGTTGCATATGGCAGCGGTTTGTTTTGAAGAAATATTATTTTTGTCATCGGGATCGAAAATGATTACAAAATCATTTTCTGTTCCATGGCCATATGTGCCAATCAATGAAGAGCTCATGCTTTCTCAATTCTAGGGGCATTAACCGATGAAAGTACCTTCCCAACCAGCTCATCAAGAGGCGCTTTCTTTATCCAGGTAATACGTTCATCGCGTGAAAACCAGGTCTCCTGTCTTCTGGCGTATTGCCGGGTAGCTCGTTTGGTCTCTTCCCGCGCCTCAAGCTCCGTCATTTCACCTGTTGCAAACTTAATTATTTGCGCATAACCCAAGGCTGCGCGGGCGGTTCTACCTTCGAGCAAACCCTCTTTCATCAAATCTCTTACCTCGGCAACTAAACCTTTTTCCCACATCAAATCAACTCTTAGGTTAATTCTTTCTTGCAGAGTTTCACGTTCCATTACCAAACCAAATTGCTTGGCATTCGGGTATTTAGTACTTCCCTCCCGGGGCAAATTTGCGGTGTAAGGCTGGCCCGTTATTTCGATTACTTCGAGCGCTCTAACAACCCTTCGAACATTCTCTTTTGGAATAGCAAATGCGGCGCCAGGATCTAACTCTGCCAGTCTTTTGTGCATGGCATCGATTCCCAGCTCTTCTGCTTCTTTTGCAATCCGCTCTCTAACTTCAGGATTAGTATCCGGAAAATTCAGATCATCTAAAATTGCTTTTATATAAAGACCAGTACCACCGACCACAATTGCTGGGATGTTTTGCTCCTGTAATTGATCTATTAATGATCTGGCATCACTTTGATATTGAGCAACTGTTGCCTCTTCGCGCACTGATAAGACATCAATTAAATGATGTGGCACTCCTTGCCGCTCCGACATAGATAATTTTGCGGTTCCAATATCCATTCCTTTATAGAGCTGCATGGAATCAGCGTTAATTATGTGAGCATTGATTTCTTTAGCTAGTGCGACCGCCAAATCGCTTTTTCCGGTTGCGGTTGCTCCGCAAATAACAATTATGCTCATTTAGCTGGAATGCTTTTTAGAGTGGGAATTCCCAACATAACACCACTGTTTTCCGCCTCTTTTTTACGAGCTTCAAATGCATCGCCACCGCGGGTTTTGCGCAAGTTAGTGGGCTGCCCTTTTCCTAAAACAAAGTGAGCTTTAGCCTCGCCAACTTCTACCTCGCAAATATCTCCCGGACGCATTTCAGGCAAGGAATCAAAATGAACAAGACGGAAATCTCTTGATTTTCCGCTGGCACGTTGGCCATCAATGTCGGTAACTAAGACCTCTACCCTTTTTCCAACTACCTCTTGATTTACAGATTTTGCAATCTGATTAATGTGCTCATGCAGCCTTGTGTATCGCTCAGCTACTACCTCTGTTGGTATTTGATCCGCCATTTCAGCGGCCGGAGTTCCGGGGCGCTTTGAATATTGGAAGGTGTAAGCGGCTAAGAATTTGAGTTCCTTTGCCAGATCCATAGTGGCTTGAAAATCTTCTTCGCTCTCACCCGGGAAACCAACAATGATGTCGGTGGTAATCGTTGAGTGCGGCATCGCGCTGCGTACTTTTTCAATAATTCCACGGTAGCGATCAACTCGATAGGAACGACGCATACTTTGCAAGATCCGATCAGAACCCGACTGCAAAGGCATATGAAGATGAGGCATCACATTAGGGGTTTCTGCCATCGCTTCGATTACATCATCGGTGAAATCACGCGGATGTGGTGACATAAACCTGATGCGGTCTAACCCTTCAACCTTCCCACATTCTCGCAACAACTTTGCAAAGGCGGTTCGATCCCCAAAATCCACTCCGTACGCATTCACATTTTGACCTAAAAGGGTAATTTCATTTACGCCATCAGCAACAAGTGCTCGCACCTCTTTGAGAATGTCATCTTGCGGGCGATCTTTCTCGCGACCTCGAAGCGCTGGAACTATGCAAAAAGTGCAGGTGTTATTACATCCCACTGAAATGGAAACCCAGGCAGAGAAGGCTGAATGGCGGCGCGCAGGAAGTGTTGAGGGGAAATGTTCCAGCGCTTCTTTAATTTCAATTTGTGCACTTTTCTCGACCCGAGCACGTTCTAAAAGAGTCGGTAGCGAACCAACGTTATGGGTACCGAAAACCACATCAACATAAGGCGCTTTTTTAAGGATAGTGCCCTGATCTTTTTGAGCTAGACACCCGCCGATTGCAATTTGCATACCAGGCCGTAATTTCTTATCTGGAGCAAGAAAACTTAAATGACCATAAAGTTTGTTATCCGCATTTTCTCTAACCGCACAGGTATTAAATACGACTAGATCTGGTTCTACGCCCTCTTGTGCTGGAAAATAACCAGCGGCATCAAGTGATCCAGCAATGCGCTCAGAGTCATGCACATTCATCTGGCAACCCAGAGTCTGAATCACATAGGTACGGCTCATGAGGAGAATCGTACCTATGTGATGAAAAGCGGTTAACTCGAGCTGGCTCTAGGAGCGTGTTATGCCGAGTTCACTTAGAACTCGGGTGACTATATGTCCTGAGAAACCACGTCTTGAGAGTGCACCATGCATTCGACGATATGCCACCTCAGGAGCAAGGCTTCTTACCGATCTTGATTTTCGCTCTGCGAGCTGCATAGCATTTTGGAACTCTGAATCATCTGAGATATCACTGGTGATCCATTCGATGATTTCATCTGAGATTCCTTTTGAGCGCAACTCTCCTGCGATAATCCTTTTGGAAACCTTTTTTGTGCGCTGGCGAGATTCACTCCAGTAACGAGCAAATTCATAATCATTTATGAAACCTTGCTCTTGAAGTCTGAAGAGAACAGCGTTGGCTACCTCTTCTTCAATGCCACGTTTTTTAAGAAGTGCAAAGAGTTCGCCCCTACTTTTGGCTCGACGACCTAGCGCCATTAGCGCGATGGTTTGAGCTACTGAGTAGGGGTCGCTCTCGACTTCTACTGAACTAGAACTCGACATCCGCTGCGGCTTCATCAATCGCAGCAACTAAAGCTGGATCGATTTCTGTCGCTGCATAATGGGCGCGGATCTTTGACTCGATTTCGTTAGCCAAATCAGGGTTATCAATTAGGAATTGACGTGAGTTTTCTTTTCCTTGACCAAGTTGATCACCTTCATAGGTGTACCAGGCGCCGGATTTCTTCACGATTCCGAGATCAACACCAAGATCTAGCAAGCCGCCTTCACGTGAAATTCCAACACCGTAAAGAATGTCGAACTCTGCTTGCTTGAATGGGGGTGCCATCTTGTTTTTAACAACCTTGACACGGGTACGGTTACCGACAGCTTCTTGGCCATCTTTTAAGGTTTCGATACGGCGAATATCCATACGAACAGAGGCGTAAAACTTCAATGCTTTTCCACCAGTAGTTGTTTCTGGTGAACCAAAGAAAACGCCGATCTTGTCACGCAACTGGTTGATGAAGATCGCTGTTGTTTTTGATTGACTCAATGCACCGGTGATTTTGCGAAGTGCTTGAGACATCAAACGTGCCTGCAGACCCATATGTGAATCTCCCATTTCGCCTTCAATTTCAGCGCGTGGGACGAGGGCTGCGACAGAGTCAACAACAATCAAATCAAGCGCACCAGAACGCACCAACATGTCCATGATTTCAAGTGCTTGTTCTCCGGTGTCTGGTTGAGAAACTAGAAGTGAATCAATATCAACACCAAGTTTCTTTGCGTACTCTGCATCAAATGCATGCTCGGCATCGATAAATGCTGCAATGCCGCCATTCTTTTGCGCATTTGCGATTGCGTGCAGAGTCAAAGTTGTTTTACCTGATGATTCAGGACCGAAAATTTCAATAACGCGACCGCGTGGTAATCCACCAATTCCAAGAGCCATATCCAAGGTAATTGAACCTGTTGGAATAACTTCGATTGGAGTAGCGGTGCGCTCGCTCATCTTTATAACTGAACCCTTACCAAACTGACGCTCGATTTGAGCAAGTGCGGTGTCTAGGGCTTTCTGCCGTTCGGCAGAGGGTTTTGAACTATCTACAGGATCTTTGGCTTCTTTAGCCACAGTCTTGCCTCTCTTCTTCTCGTAGGTTGGTCCAGAAGGTACGGAAGACCACTGACGGCAGACCCGAAGGGCTGCGGAGCTGTGGAACCGCTCTGGTTGGGTGTAACAGCTCTCCGCTGTTACTGGAGTAGGTTACCGAACATTTGTTCTAATTGCAGCCCGGGACACGCGCCTGTTTTTTCAGAACTTACGCCCGCTACTTGAGCCGGGCTGGAATATCAGGGTTGTGCTTAACCACAGCTCGCCAAATATCGGCTGCTTCCATCCCCATGGCAAGTGCTTGATCAATGGTTTGACCACCCAGCTCCGCCATTACAAAGTCCTTGGCGTAGGAGGGGGCCCAATCCGCTCCGAAATGTTCAACCAGCCGACGGCGCAGCTCGGTAATTCTCAAAGCTCTTACCGGTTAAAGAATGGCAGCTAAACGATCAGCTTGTTGCTTGGAATGTTCTTGAGAAAGTGGAGCAGTTACCTGACCCATCAGCCATCGCAAAATTAATCCCACTCCAACCACATCAGTGGCAAATATTTTTGCAAGCTGCGAATAAATTTCCACCCAAATTTTATGATCGCTAGCGGTTAGTGCGCTAGCCATGATGTCACCATCGGTCTTAAGTGCGGTTTGCAGCCCTTGATGCTCTGAAATTTCTCTTGAGATTAGATAAAGCGCCTCAGCGCGTGATTGCGAAACTAGCGCGAGCGTTGAAATTCTTTCCAATTCAGTTTCAACTAAAGCAACAAAAACCTCGCCTTTATCGCGAAAGTGATTGTAAAGTGAAGCCCGCGAAACCTGTGCTCGATCAGCTATTTCAATCATATTTGTTCCCGAAATTCCGCTTTCGGTAAGCAATGCTTTTGCAGCATCCATGATTGCTAATCTCGTGCGACGATGAATAGTGGATTGATGTTGATACGTAGCTCGTGCGCCATTTGTGCTCACTGCTCACCAATCCCCTTTTAACTTTGTTTTTAAATTTGTTTTAAAACGATTATGCCGCGTTGGTGTCTACAACCGACAGTACTGGGGATTCGTGAAGTTTGACCTGTGAAGCAACTTCGACGAGTACTGTTGAAAGTGAAAGATCTAAAGCCACGCAAATTGCATTTAACAACTCTGATGACGCCTCTTTTTGTCCACGCTCTACCTCGGACAAATATCCCAGTGAAACACGTGCCTGCTTTGCGACATCACGCAAAGTCCGCTCCTGTGAGATGCGGGATTGGCGCAGAGTTTGTCCAATATGAGTTCGTAGAAGTGTCACGCGGAAAGGATACGCTCCAGCACCCCGAGTGCGCTTTCTACCGCGCCGCGGCGCACCATTTCTCGCTCCCCTGTAATTTCCAATTTCACAGTTTCTTGTACCCCGGGCCCCAGCAATGCCAGCCAGACCGTTCCGGCTGGAATTCCGTGTGAAGCACCAGGTCCTGCGACCCCCGTTGATGCAACCGCCCAGTTAGCTGAAAACTTGTTTTTAACCCCGGTGGCCATAGCAAGTGCGACCTCCTCGGAAACCACGCCTTTTTCTTGGATCAGAGCTGAATCCACATTTAACTCTTGAATTTTAACTTCAGATGAATAAGCAACGATAGAACCTCGCAAAACATGAGATGCACCAGGGATCGAGACTAACGCCGAAGTTAAAGCGCCACCAGTGATTGATTCGGCGCAGGTGATGGTTTCGCGGCGGTCTCTTAGGAGTTGAACAATCTTTTCTGCGTTCATTTGCTTCTCCCCGCCTTAATCACATCCCGTAAATATTCATATCCAGAGGTCATAGTAAGAATAATAGCTACACCAAGTAGAAGATCACGAGGCAAGAACAAATACTCCGGTAAAGGTAACATGTAAAAACCCACTGAAAAATTCTGCAGCAGTGATTTTATTTTTCCACCTTTGCTGGCGGCAATTATGCCCCGCTTAATTACAGCAAAGCGCAAAATTGTTATTCCAACTTCACGCGCCAAAATCACGATTGTTACCCACCAAGGCATTCTCTCCAAAATTGATAAACCGATTAGCGCGGTAGCGATGAATGCTTTGTCGGCAATCGGATCTAGCAAAGTTCCAAAAGATGATATTTGATTTCTTTTTCTAGCAATCCGGCCATCTAAGACATCGGTCATGCCAACCACAAAGAACATGCACCATGCGATTATTTGCCAATCTGGATCATTGCCGCCATTTTTAAATAAAGCCCAGGCGCAAAAAGGAAGTGCAAGAATTCTTGCGATAGTTAATATGTTTGGCAGGTTCATAATGGCTGTGCGACCAAATCCGCACCCGCAACATCGGTGACAATCGCATCTACATATTGGCCCACTTTGTAGCCCGCTGTTGGTCGGCCGGGGTTGGTAATAAAAGTGGTGGTATCAACCTCTGGTCCTTGATGCTCCGCACGTCCTTCTTGAGTTTCCTCATCCTCAATCAACACCCGCACTTTCTCACCGATTCGATCAGCGGAACGTTGATTTACCAACTCCTCAGCCAATGTGGTCAATAAGTTGGTGCGCGATTGGATTAGGTCTGGGTCTACTTTATTTTCCAATTTCAAAGCCTCAGTGTTGTCTTCATCTGAGTAAGGAAAAACGCCAATGGCATCCAGTCGGGCTGCATTGATGAAATCCACTAGATCTTGGAACTCCTCTTGCGTTTCACCAGGAAAGCCCACAATAAAGTTGGAACGAATTCCTGATTGTGGATTCAGAGCACGAATTTGCGTTATTAGATGGAGGAACTTTTCACTATCTCCAAAACGTCTCATGCGTCGCAACAAAGTTCCTGCTGAGTGTTGAAATGAAATATCAAAATAAGGAACTACTTTTTCCGTTGAAACCATGGCCTGTAAAAGAGTTGGCCGAATTTCGGCCGGCTGTAAATAGGAAAGTCTTATACGTTCGATTCCATCGATTTTTGCTAGTTCTGGAAGAAGTGATTCCATTACTTTTAGATCACCAAAATCTTTGCCGTATGAAGTCGTGTTCTCGCTAACTAAGAAAATTTCACTGACACCATTATCTGCCAGCCAGCGCGCTTCATCCATAATCTCTGTTGGTCTGCGTGAAACAAAAGCCCCGCGGAATAATGGGATCGCACAAAAAGAACAGCGCCGATCACAGCCGGAGGCAATCTTGAGCGGTGCCATCGGAGAATTACCTAAACGTTTTCGGGAGAAGGAGCTGCCCTGGCCCAACATAAATTTTCCATTATCTTCAGCGCTCTCCTTAAATGTGCGCGCCTCTTGACGCGCTGCTGGAGAAATCGGAATTAACGTGCGCCGATCTTTAGGAGTATGTGCTTTTGGTTTATCCCCATCAAGAATTTTACGTAAACGAGTTGAGATGTCTTCATAATCATCGAAACCTAAAATCGCATCTGCTTCCGGCAACGCCTCGGCAAGCTCCTTGCCATAACGCTCCGCCATGCAGCCAACCGCCACGACCGCCCGCAGAGTGCCATCGGCCTTGAGCGAGTGTGCCTCAAGCAGCGCATCTACCGAGTCTTTTTTGGCTGATTCGATAAAGCCGCAGGTGTTAACTAATGCAATATCTGCGGTGGCGGGATCATCAACCAACTGCCAGCCATCATCGGCCAATCGACCCGCAAGTTCTTCAGAGTCGACATCATTTCTCGCACAACCCAAAGTAACTAGGGCAACTGTTTTGGGAAGTAACACTCCCGAATTGTATAGATGAGTTCAGATTAAATGGGGTATTAACCCTGATTTGAACTGGCCTGCGGGCCAAATTCCAGACGCACAACCTCTCCTATTTTGCCTGGAACTCCGAGCTCTTCGCCATTTACCTTGAGGCTTACAGCTCCAGCGTTTCCGATAACCAAATAGAGCAATTGATTGTCATTAAATGTTCTTACTTCGCCTTGACGAATTCTTCCACTGAATTGAGTAACTCCAGCGGAATCATTTACCGCAATCCAAGACAAACCATTAACTCCAGTCACAACAACCTTGACGCCTTTACTTGTGCTGGCCACAGGTGGATTGCTGCTTTCATTGGAAGTTGGATTAGAAGTAATTATGTTGTTTGAATTGTTGTCACCGGAGAAAATGATGGTTCCAAAAATACCCAAAGTTATTACTCCGGCAGCAACACCACTAAGTGCTTTCCAAGAGAGTTGCTTGCGCGCCCTAGCTGTTGCTGTAGCACTTGTATCGTTTAGCAAATCACGAATTGACTTACTCAAAGAAATAGTTTGAGACTCGAAAGCAATTAATACTTGAGAATCTCCAACACCGCATACTTTTGCAATTGAGCGGATGTGTCCGCGCGCATAAGTAGGACCACCACAAGTCGCAAAATTATCTTTTTCTAAATCATCGATTACTGAAGCGGGAATACGGGTACGAGATGCGAGTTGTTCAACAGACAAACCTGCTGAAATTCGCATTTCTCTTAATGAAGACCCGACCGACATTTTTCCTCACAAATCCAATAATTGGAAGGTAAGTGTAGAAGCCCTAAATCTAAGAAACAACCCGGCAGGTGTTACAAGAAGGGGTGAATACTGTGAATCACCCTTGAATAACTTCAAGCACCGAGGCGAGGTCTTCCTGCTTAACCAAAACTGTTCGAGCCTTGGAGCCCTCTGATGGGCCGACAATTCCGCGGCTCTCCATTAAATCCATCAAGCGACCGGCTTTCGCAAATCCAATTCGCAACTTTCGTTGCAACATTGAAGTAGATCCAAATTGCGTACTAACTACTAATTCAATCGCTTGAATTAGTAGTTCTTTGTCATCACCAATCTCATCATCGCCAGTTCGCGCACTAACTACCGGTTTCAAAATATCTTCGCGGTAAACCGGCTGCAATTGAGATTTAACATGAGAGACCACTGATTCAATTTCACGCTCAGAAATATATGCACCCTGGATACGCATGGGCTTGCTGGCGCCCATTGGCAAGAACAAGCCATCGCCTTGTCCAACTAATTTCTCTGCACCCGGCGTATCAAGAATAACTCTGGAATCTGCCAGAGATGATGTCGCAAAAGCCAAACGAGATGGCACGTTAGCTTTAATTAATCCAGTAACGATATCTACCGATGGACGTTGAGTTGCAATTACTAAGTGGATTCCAGCGGCGCGAGCTAACTGGGTAATTCTTACAATCGAATCTTCCACATCGCGAGCAGCCACCATCATTAGATCTGCTAACTCATCAACTACGACCAAGAGATACGGATATGGCTCAAGTGCCTGGTCAGCTCCTTCTTTAGCCACAACTTTTCCAGCTCTTACCGCTTTATTGAAATCATCAATGTGTCTGAAACCGTAGGTGGAGAGATCGTCATAACGCATATCCATTTCGCGCACTACCCATGCCAACGCTTCAGAAGCTTTCTTGGGATTAGTGATGATTGGCGCAATCAAGTGAGGAATCCCGTCATACGCATTTAATTCAACGCGCTTTGGATCTATCAAAATAAGACGAACATCATTTGGGGTTGCCCGCATCAAAATAGATGTAACTAATGAGTTAATCATCGAAGATTTACCAGCACCAGTGGCGCCAGCCACCAAAAGATGGGGCATTTTCGCCAAATTTGCACAGATGAAGTTACCTTCTACATCTTTACCCAACGCAATGACCATCGGATGATGATCGTTGCCGGCAACACTAGAACGTAAAACATCACCAAGAGAAACGATTTCACGATCAGTGTTTGGAATTTCAATTCCAACCGCAGACTTTCCCGGAATTGGAGAGAGTATTCGCACATCGCTACTTGCTACCGCGTAGGCAATGTTCTTGCTAAGAGCGGTTACCGCTTCGACTTTCACACCTGAACCAAGTTCGACTTCATAGCGCGTTACGGTTGGGCCACGCATGAATCCTGTAACTTCACAATCAATATCAAATTGGGCAAAAACTTCAGTAAGTGCTTGAACTACTTGATCATTTGCTTTGGTTTTTCCTTTTGAAGCTGGCGTGGTTCGCAACAAATCCATAGCAGGCAGCGTGTAATTGTCGTTAGATGTAAGAACTAATTGCACCGGACGAGCTGGCTTTGCAGGAGCTGGCCTCTCCTCCGATTTAGGGATTTCTACCGTGAACTCTTCATCAAAGCTCTCTTCATCGAGCTCTTCCTCTGTCTCGTCTTCATGATCATCCTCAAGATCATTTGAAAACTCTTTAACTAGTGGTGTTTCAAAAGGAGGTGTATCGGCAATCTCAAACTCTTCAGCTTTGCGCTCTCTTCTTTCCTCAAGCGCAGTCCCAACTTTGCTTGATGCTCCGGTGGCAACACCCTTAATCAAATCAATTACTTTAGAGAAAGGAGTTGCAGTAATAACTAGAACTCCGAATATAAATGACAGAGACAAAATTGGAATTGCTAGAACATCGGTAACTAACGCAACTAGAGGTGTTGAGACTCCGTATCCAATCCATCCGCCACCTTCTCGCATGGCAGTTGCGCCCGTATTGATTGAAGATGGATTAATAATATGTATGAGGCCCGTCGAGCTTAGAACCAACAACAAAGAGCCAATCGTGATTCGACCCGTAGCTGCTTTATCCTGCGGGGCTCTGAATAAACGAATCGCAAAGTAGCCAAATAACAAAGGGGTGAAAATCGCTAAGCGACCCACTGCCCCGTAGAAAAATGCGTAAGCCGCTTGGCCAAACCAGTTATCTAAATGCCACCATGATGTAGCGGCCGCAATCAGTGCGACGATAAAAAGTAGCAAGCCGAAACCATCACGTTGATGTTCAGGATCAAGATCCTTCGCACCGCGTGTTACTACACGAACTGAAGCACCTAAGGTTTTTGCAAAACTACGCCAAAGAAATGAGAGCGCTCTACTAACGGCAGGAATTACGCCGCTGCGCTTTTTCGGGGAACTCTTCTTAGCCACAACGAAAAATCGTATTGGAAATGATTTTTACAAACCGAGAGGCGCGCCGCTAAACCTCTATTACACCTCTATTACTACAGGAACGATCATGGGTCTGCGGCGATGCTCCTCGCCCACCCAGCTTCCGACGGTCTTACGAACTACTTGTGATAGTTGATGTGTTCCGTTGATACCGCCGGCAACAGCCCCGGCTAATGCATTCTCAATACGATTTTTGACTTCATCAAATAGCGCTAAATCTTCGGCAAAACCACGGGCATGAATATCAGGGCCAGCAACAATCTTTCCAGTTTGGGAATCTATTACGACGATGACGGAGATAAAACCCTCTTCGCCAAGAATGCGGCGATCTTTAAGTGAGGCTTCGGTAATGTCACCGATACTCTGTCCATCTACATAAACATAACCAACCGGAACCGCTCCCACTACCTGCGCTTTACCTTCGGAAAGATCAACTACTACTCCGTTATCAACCACAATTGTGTTGGAACGCTTAACTCCTGTTGAAATCGCCAACTCAGCGTTTGCTCTCATATGTCGCCACTCTCCATGCACCGGCATGACATTTTTCGGCTTCACAATGTTGTAGCAATAAAGCAATTCTCCAGCAGCGGCATGTCCTGATACGTGAACTAGTGCGTTTCCTTTATGAACAACGCGCGCGCCAAATCTAGTTAATTCATTGATTACTCGATACACAGCGTTCTCATTGCCAGGTATTAAAGAGGAAGCCAAAATCACTGTGTCCCCTGCGCCCACTTTGATGCGGTGGTCGCCATTAGCCATACGCGATAGTGCAGCTAGAGGTTCGCCTTGTGATCCGGTGCAGATTAAAACAATTCCATCACCAGCATCGTCAATCTCATCAATATCTAAAAGTGTATTTGGTGGAATGTGGAGGTATCCCATTTCCGAAGATAATGACATGTTGCGCACCATTGAACGGCCGACAAAAGCGACTTTACGGTTATGCGTGTAAGCGATATCGATTACTTGTTGAATGCGATGTACATGAGATGCAAATGAAGCGACGATAACACGACGTTTTGTTGATGCAATTACTCGATCAAGTACCGGCATAATTTCGCGCTCGGAAGTTGTGAAACCTGGAATGTCAGCGTTAGTTGAATCAACCATAAATAGATCAACGCCCGATTCACCAAGTGAAGCAAATCTTGCAAGATCTGTTGTTCTACCATCTAATGGAAGCTGGTCCATCTTGAAATCACCAGTGTGCAACACCACGCCGGCCGGCGTTTTAATTGCCACCGCTAGAGCATCTGGAATCGAGTGATTAACCGCGATGAATTCAAGTTCGAAATCTCCAACTTTTCTTACCTGTCCTTCGCGCACCTCTATTGAGATAGGAGAAATGCGTCGTTCCTTTAACTTTCCTTTTGCGAAAGCCAAAGTCAAAGCTGAGCCAATTACCGGAATATTTTCGCGTTCACGCAACAAATATCCCAGTGCGCTGATGTGGTCCTCATGTCCATGGGTCAAGAAAACCGCTTCAATATCTTGCAATCTCTCTCTGATGTAGGAGAAATCCGGCAGGATTAAATCGACGCCCGGTTGTGTTTCTTCCGGAAAAAGAACGCCGCAATCAACAATTAAGAGTCGTCCTTCATATTCAAAAGCGGTCATATTGCGGCCAACTTCACCCAAGCCTCCCAGCGCAACTATGCGCAGAGTTTTAGCGGGTAGTTTTGGTGGCAACCCGAGATCGGGATGCGGATGATTCATTAGTTAACTTTCACGCCACCTGCAGTGAGATCTTCGCGCAATTGAGAAATCTGCGCAGCGGTCGCATCTACAAGCGGAAGTCTTACTTTTCCTCCAGGCAAGCCCATCATGTTTAAAGCGGCCTTAGTGAGGATTGCACCTTGAGTTCTAAAGGTACCAGTATAAACCGGCAGTAATTGTTGGTGTATTTCTAATGCGCGTTGTGAATTACCTACTAACCAAGCATCAATCATCTCTCGCAATTGGCTTCCCACGGTATGTCCGCAAACAGAGACAAATCCAACCGCGCCGACCGAAAGTAAAGGTAGATTCAATATGTCATCACCTGAATAAACTGGAATTCCGGATCGCTTGATCACCCAAGAGGTAGAAGCAACATCTCCTTTTGCATCTTTTAACGCGACAATGTTTGTATGCTCCGCCAGTTTCACAATTGTGTCTGGTTCGATAGCAACACCAGTGCGGCCCGGAATGTCGTAAAGCATCACCGGAACATCAGTTGCATTAGCCATCGCAAGAAAATGTGCAGCGATTCCTGCCTGTGGTGGTTTGTTGTAATAAGGAGTGACCACTAACAACCCATCAACCCCTGCAGCTGCTGCCATCCTGGCTTGTTCTACCGAGTGCGAAGTTTCATTATTTCCCGCACCGGCAATAATTTTTACTTTGCCAGCAACAGCTTTCTTAACTACCTTGATGATCTCAATCTTTTCTTCATCACTAGTGGTAGGTGCTTCTCCGGTGGTGCCGTTCAAAACAATTCCATCATGTCCGGTTTCAACCAGGTGATTAGCTAACTTCTCGACGCCAGCCCAATCAATAGACAGATCATCTTTGAATGGAGTCACCATTGCGGTGAGCAAACGTCCAAATGGCGGCTGAATTGACATGGCCAAAGGCTACTACTCTTACGGGGCTACTCGACCTGACTTCTCAAATGCCGCATAGGTCAAAGGCATTAGACGGGCGAAATGCTCTTCCATCTTCTCTGCGACCATTTCAATTTCACGTTGTGGGTAGCTTGGGAAATGAGAGCCTTCGCGACTGGTGCGCAACGATAAGAAGTTCATCAAAGCACGGGCGTTCATAGTTACATACATCGAGGAATACAGGGCAACAGGTAGAACCGCTCTTGCTACTTCGCGAGCTACACCGGCATCTAACATCCTCTTGTAACTCTGATATGAAACTGTGTAACTCTCCTTCATGGCTGCTACTGATGTTTCATATTGTTCAACGGTTCCATCAACAAAAACATAATGGCCGGTCTTTCCAGTCTGCACTAACTTGCGCTCCTTATTTGGAACATAGAAGACTGGTAACAGTTCACGATATCTACCGCTCTCTTCGTTGTAGGAGGCGATGCGGTGTCTCATAAACTCACGGAAGACAAAGATTGGTGCGCTGACAAAGAATGTCATTGAGGTGTGTTCGAATGGTGAACCATGTCGCTCGCGAGCCAAGTAGTTGATCAAACCTGCAGAGCGGGCCGGATCTTCATTAATTTCATCAAGTGAGTTTTCTCCCGCAGTCGAAACACGTGCCGCCCAAATTACATCGGCATCATTAGCGCTAGCCTTTACTAGCTCGACCGTTACATCGTCACGGAAAACTATTTCTGGATGATTACTATCGCTCACGGGCGCGACCTTATCTATTGAGTGGCGCGCGGCTGGGAATATCTAGGGCAGAATGAGGGCGTGTCACCTTCTGATGAGGCAACTTTCGATAAACGCGTGGTGTTACGTGATTCACTCGCGGTTGCCATCCCGGTGGGTACGTATGGTGCAGCCTTTGGCGCGGCAGCCGTAGGCTCAGGTTTTTCAGTACTGCAAAGCTGCCTGCTTTCACTTCTTCTTTTCTCCGGTGCCTCGCAGTTCGCTGTTGTTGGGGTGATGGGAGCAGGCGGATCTGCATTCAGCGCTATCGCTACTGGATCTTTGCTTGGTTTGCGCAATGGTTTGTATGGATTGCGTATGGCTCCCGTACTTTCACTTAAAGGGTTCAAGAAACTTCTTGGGGCTCAGCTGACGATTGATGAATCAACTGGTGTAGCGATAAATCAAGAGGTGCGCGGAAAAGATGCGAGTAGATATGGATTTTGGGCAACCGGCATTGGTGTCTATGTTTTCTGGAATCTATTTACACTCATAGGCGCGCTCGGTGCCCAATCCATCGGAAACCCTTCGGCTTGGGGACTTGATGCTGCAGTACCTGCAGCTTTTCTCGGTTTAGTTTGGCCACGACTAATTAATCGCAATACAAAGTTGGTTGCAATTCTTGCGGCGCTACTTGCAGTAGTGCTAATTCCAATTACCCCTGCAGGTGTGCCCATAATTTCTACCGCTCTCTTAGCAATCTACTTTGGATGGCGTAACAAATGAGCGCTATATGGATTGCAACCTTAGCCACCAGCGCTATTTGTTTTTTGTTGAAATTTGTGGGCTATTCTCTGCCCGAATCTTTACTCAATCATCCATTAATACAAAGAATAAATTCTTTGATACCCATAGCTTTGCTCAGTGCTTTGGTAGCAGTTCAAACTTTTGGCGCAGATAAAAGCGTAATCATTGATCATCGCTTGGCAGGCGTCGGAGCGGCAGCCATCGCATTACGTTTGAAAGCAAGCTTCCCAGTAATGATGCTGCTGGCTGGAGTTGTCTCTGCACTGGTTTATCGAATCTGACCTAACTTTTTGTGGTGTTCAAAGTTTCTCAATTACTATCCTTGAGTTGTGAGCTTGCAAGATGATTCAGGTCTAGGACTGTCTGATGCTGAAGCTTTAGTTCGCCTGCAAAGTGACGGCGAAAATCTGATTCCATCTGAAGCTCAAAAAACTTTTCTCAAACAAGTAATTATCGTTCTCAGTGAGCCTATGTTGATCCTGCTCTTTGCAGCAGGCGCGATCAACTTTCTACTAGCTGAATTCCTCGATGCTGCAATGCTCATGGTTACCGTGTTAATCGTGTTGGGTATTTCCATATATCAATCACGCAGAGCAGAGAATGCTCTGCACGCTCTCAAAGAATTATCCGCACCAACCGTAAAGGTGATACGAGATGGCGTAGAGAAAAGGGTATCCAGCCATCACTTGGTAGTGGGAGATGTCATTTTACTTGCAGAAGGTGATCGAGTCTGCGCTGACGCAAAGTTGATAGAAGCTGTATCGCTAGCATGTGATGAATCTACGGTTACGGGAGAATCTGCACCGGTAGATAAATATAAAGATGATCTCGTACTGTCTGGGACTTTAACAACCCGTGGTCATGGCAAGGCTGTGGTTATTTCGACTGGAATCAACTCGCAACTAGGCAAAATTGGTAAATCACTACTTGAAATTTCTACCGAACGTTCACGACTTCAAAAAGATGTAGATCAAATTGTTCGCGTAATAGGAGTCCTTGGAGTAATCACTGTTTTCCTGGTCGTAACAATTTATGGCAGTACAAGAGATAACTGGCTGGAAGGTGGCTTAGCGGGAATCGCGGCGGCCATGGCATTAATCCCCGAGGAATTTCCGGTAATACTGACGCTCTTTATGGCCATAGGTGCATGGCGAATGTCTAAATCGAGAGTAATTGCTAGACAACCCTCGGCCATAGAAGCTCTAGGATCGATTTCAGTTTTATGTGTAGATAAGACGGGCACAATCACTGAAAATCATATGACTGTGCGTGAGCTAGTTATCGGTGAAAAGCATATAGATATTGAAATAGATCAACTCGATTCAAAAGCATTAGAACTAATCAAAATTGCAGCTTTAGCCTGCCCGATTCGCAGTTTTGACCCGATGGACAATGCATTTAAGGAACTACAGCAGAAAATCAATAGTGGCGAAAACTCAGAAATTAAAACCTCTATCGCAGAGCATCCCCTGAGTGAAACGCGGTTGGCCTACCTTCATATTTGGTCAATAAACAATGATTTTATAATTGCCGCAAAAGGAGCTCCAGAGACAATCTCCAAGATGTGTGACTTGGATTCAAAACAGCAAGCAGAAATTATGTTACAAGTCCACGAAGCAGCCACACGAGGATTCCGGGTACTTGCAGTTGCTGTAAGTGTGCCAAATGATTCAAGCTCTGCGTTAGTAATTTCAGATCAAACAGCATTTACATTTTTGGGTTTGGCACTTCTGCAAGATCCTATTCGCCCTGGAGTCAAGGAGTCAGTTGCTGAGTGCCGGAGTGCAGGAATCAAAACCGTGAT
>JBDKIY010000019.1:0-21106 GCA_039796875.1 Actinomycetota bacterium | reverse complement strand
ATTGCTTCAAATCATCTTTCTTTCAGCGATTCAATCTTCATGCCACTGGTAGTACCTAGAAAAGTTACCTTCCTTGCCAAAAGTGAGTACTTCACCTCGCCAGGGATTAAAGGATTAGCAAAGAAACTTACCTTCATCGCTCTAGGGCAGGTTGCTGTTGATAGAGCGGGGGGTTCTCGTAGTGAAGCCGCCTTACTTACCGGGTTATCTGTTCTTGCTGAAGGTGGTTGCCTTGGTATTTATCCAGAGGGAACTCGTTCTCCTGATGGACGTTTGTACCGAGGCAGGACAGGGGTTGCCAGGCTTGCCATGGAAAGCGGTGCTCCAGTTGTTCCGGTAGCGATGTTCAATACCGCTGAAATTCAACCAACCGGCAAAGTCATACCAAAGATTATGCGGGTAAAGATGGTTTTTGGTGAGCCTATTTATTTTTCAACACCTGAGAAATCCAACGATCCTGAAGAGTTAAGAAAAGCAACAGATACGATTATGAAAAAACTTCAGGAAATGTCAGGACAAGAGTACGTCGATATTTATGCATCACAAGCTAAAGAGGCTTTAGAAGAAGAGAGAAAACGAAACAGAGAGTAATTTACTCTGCGCCAAAAATCTCTCTACGATCGCCAATAAATTTACAGGTCTCACATTTGCTGTCGCGAATTGGTGTTGGGCCTGAAATCACCTCAATAAAATCCTGTAATCTTTCTTGCAGCCCTTCGGGATTTCTTGTTATGGGATACCAGGAGCTATTTAAATTTAAAGCAAAACCAGAGTACGGATCTCCACTAGGTTTCTTGGGTGACCAAACCAATAACCCCAACACGGAAACCTTTTTTGCTTCACCAGAAACTGGATTTTCCAATGCATATGCATAAGCCTCAAGCTGAGGAGCATAAAAATCACTTTTGTCGCTATCCCTGCCTTGAAATTTACAATCGATAATTCCATATGTTCCATCCTGGAACTCCATTAAAAGGTCGTACTTTCCCCTTATGGCATAAGGGGAGGATTTACCGTTGTAGGGGATGGGAACGGATTTCACCCAACCGCCGCGATCTAAAACTCGACCCTCTTTGATCTCGGGATGTAACTGAGAGGAAATCGCGTCACTGAAATGATTTTCCTGCATGGCCGATAGTTCGCCAACTAAAGGCATAAAGGAAGGTGCCTTTACGCCGTGGTTGTAGTTAAGCCACAAACAACGATGGCATCCATTCCAGGAGAAGGTCAGATCACTTGGGCTAATGAATTCGCGGGCTTTACTCATGCCCGGATTCTGCCGGTTGCCACTGACAAACTTTGGGATTAAAGCGCCGAAATGAGGGTAAAAACTCCAAGGGTGATCATGACAAAGCCGCCAATCCTTCTCATCGTCACTAAGCGTCCTGGAGTAGTCGCCATCCATTCACGCACGGTTCCAGCGATTAAGCCCCATGAACCATCGGAGAAAAAAGCCAGTATTGAAAAAGTTGCCCCCATTAAAACCAATTGAGCAGTGACATTGGAAGAACCCTTATCAATAAATTGCGGCAAAATCGCTGCGAAAAAAACCAATCCCTTGGGATTTAATGCGCCGACCCAAAATCCATCCTTCATCGACTTCAATGGCGAAGGTTTTGCGTCGCCTTGATTCACCATATCTTCTGCATGAATTTTGGAATGTTTTATGGCATCAATGCCCAGATAAATTAAGTAAAAACCGCCTAATAGCTGGACAGAAATAAAAGCCAGTTCACTTCGTTGCAAAATTGGTCCAAGTCCAAAGGCAACCATTAATGACAAAGTGAAAGCACCGGTAACATTTCCAGCCACAGTAGCGACCGCTGTTGCGCGACCCCAAGCGATTGCGCGAGCAATTATGAACAAAACACTGGGACCGGGCGCAAGAATAATTACCATGGCAGCAACTAAATACTCTGGATAGCGAGTAGGAAAATCAAGTGCCATAGTCCTGAGTCTACCTTTTGATTATTGCTGATAAGACAAACGCCCGACCAATTGGCCGGGCGTTTGTTGGTTGTAATCTATTTATGCAGCATTTGTGCCACGTGATTTGGAAATAGTGTGGAATACACGATAACCAATCACGGCGACCAAAGTTGCGTTGATGATTCCATTGAATGTGAAATCACCGCTAGTCCATGAAATATCAGCAATGCCGATAATTACGGCAGCAGCTGCAACGATTAGGTTTGTTGAATCAGCGAAATTAACCTTAGATTCAATCCAAATCTTTGCACCTAGCAGACCGATCATGCCAAATAGCGCTACCTGGACACCGCCCAAGACACCACCTGGAATTGCAGAAAGCACAGCGCCGAACTTAGGTGAAATTGAAAGCACAATCGCGCCGAGTGCAGCGATCCAGTATGCGGCTGTTGAATAAACACGAGTAGCGGCCATAACGCCGATGTTTTCAGCGTAAGTGGTTGTTCCAGAACCGCCACCTGCGCCCGCGATAGTTGTTGCTAGTCCATCAGCAAACAAAGCATTTCCCATTTGATCATCAAGATCTTTTCCAGTCATTGAAGAAACAGCTTTAACGTGTCCAACGTTTTCTGCAATTAGAACAAGAACAACTGGCAAGAAGAGAATGATTGCGCTCATCTTGAACTCAGGGGTCGTAAATGTTGGAGCGGCAATCCACTTAGCTGCCTTGATGCCATCGGTATTTACATCTCCCATAATGAAAGCTGCTAGATAGCCAACGACAACTCCAAGGAAGATTGAGATGCGGCCGATAAAGCCACGGGAAAATGCGGCGAAAAATGCAATTGATAACAAGGTGATGGTTCCGAGCATTGGGCCAGAAGCCAATCCGCCTTTAGCAGCGCCTGCAAGATTTAATCCAATAACCATGACGATGGTTCCAGTCACGATTGGAGGCAACATCCAGTTAATCCAGCCAGTTCCAACTGCGCGAGCGATCAAACCAACAAGTGCTAACAAGACACCGGTTGCGACAACTCCGCCAAGTGCGACAGCCATGCTGTCACTCTTTACAGAAGCTGCAATTGGAGCTAAGAATGCAAATGAAGAACCTAGATAGCTAGGAACTTTGTTTTGAGTGATAATGAGAAATAGCATCGTTCCAAGACCTGAGAAGAAAAGTGTGGTCGTGGGTGGCAAACCGGTAAGGATCGGCACTAAGAATGTTGCACCGAACATGGCTGCAATGTGCTGAAGGCCAACTCCGATAGTTCTTGGCCAACTTAGTCGTTCATCTGTGGAAACGACCGCCCCAGGCGCAATGCTGGTTCCGGTCCCGTGAAGCTTCCAAGAGAAGAGACTCATTTAGAGGTCCTCATTTCTAGAGCGCCCTATAAATCGATAGATGATAAGAGGGTGCGGGCAATCTCTAAAGCAAGAGGGTAAGACCGCCTATGACCTACTAGGCGGTATGACGCGCCGAAGCTGAGAATTTGATAACGCGCGTGCCGTCTTGCCGGTTTCCCATATATCGGCTTTACTATCCACTCGATATATCGAATAGATATATGTTTGGAACTTAGAAGAGGAGGTCACAAAATGCGCTCAAAATCCGAGTCTTTGGAGTTCGCTCTTTTGGGCCTTCTGGCGCAGGATTCATTGCACGGCTATGAACTGCGTAAGCGATTGACATCAATTTATGGCCCAGTGCGCGCCCTTTCCTTCTCGGTTATCTACCCACAACTTCGTCGCATGATGGAATCCGGGCTCATATCTCAACATGAGATGCCGAAGGGTGGCCGTTCCAAGCGGGTTCGCTTGGTTTACACAATTACCCAAAAGGGCCAAGAGAAATTCGCAGATTTAACCGAAAGCGTCACCCCGCAATCTTGGGAAGATGACAACTTCGAGGTGCATGTCGCCTTCTTTAGTCCTACTTCAAGTAGGAACCGTTTAAGAATTCTTGAGGGACGCCATCGTCGCCTCAAGGAAAAGGCTGAAATTCTTCGCGCGGATCTAGAACGTTCCGCGGTCGGCCTAGATAAATACCTAATCGAGTGGCGTCGTCACTCGCTTGATACTGCTGAGCGAGAGATCGCCTGGTTAGAAGAGATGATCAAATCCGAAAGGAAGTCCTCGTGACCTCAACAAAAGAAATCCGCGTTGCCATCGTAGGTGTTGGTAACTGCGCCAACTCTTTGATCCAAGGAGTGCACTACTACAAAGATGCACCCGTTGATCAAGAGATTCCCGGCCTAATGAATGTTGTCGTCGGGGGATATCACGTCCGTGACGTTAAGTTTGTAGCTGCGTTTGATGTAGATGCTAAGAAAGTCGGCCTTGATTTGGTCGATGCCATGTGGGCTAGTGAGAACAACACCATTAAATTCAGTGAAGTTCCTAAATCAGGAATCAATGTCTTGCGCGGTGTCACTCATGATGGTCTAGGTCGCTACTACAAAGAAACGATTACCGAATCAACAGCAACTCCGGTTGATGTGGTGCAAACCTTGAAAGATGCCAAGGTAGATGTATTAGTTTGCTATTTACCTGTCGGATCCGAGGTTGCAACCAAGTTCTATGCGCAATGCGCCATTGACGCTGGCTGCGCTTTTGTAAACGCACTACCGGTATTCATTGCTAGCACTCCAGAATGGGCAGACAAGTTCACCAAGGCTGGGTTGCCAATCGTTGGAGATGACATCAAATCTCAAGTTGGAGCAACTATCACTCACCGTGTCATGACAAAACTTTTCCAGGACCGCGGCGTCAAAGTTGATCGCACTTATCAGTTGAATGTCGGTGGAAACATGGATTTCAAAAACATGTTGGAGCGTGATCGTTTAGAGTCAAAAAAGATTTCAAAAACTCAATCAGTCACTTCTCAGCTTGATTACGACATGGGGCCAGGAAATGTTCATATTGGTCCATCAGATTATGTTCAATGGCTCGATGATCGCAAGTGGGCTTTTGTTCGACTTGAAGGAAGAGCATTTGGCGATGTCCCACTAACTATCGAATACAAGTTAGAGGTTTGGGATTCACCAAACTCAGCTGGAGTTATCATCGATGCGGTTCGTTGTGCGAAGCTAGCGTTAGATCGCAAGATTGGTGGCCCGCTACTTTCACCTTCTAGTTACTTCATGAAATCACCTCCAGAGCAATACTCTGATGAAGAGGCGCTAAATCGCACCCGAGATTTCATAGATGGCAAAATCGAGCGATAAACACTCTCTAAATTAACAAACCCCTTGGGATAACCCAAGGGGTTTGTTTTTGCCCTCACGGAGAGTGGAGGGTTTAGACCGTCACACTGTCTGCTGTGCGACGGAGATGCATAAAGCCAAGGATGGAGAGAATCAACATAATCACTCCACCGGCAATAGCTGCCCAGGTCGCATACATTGCAATCTGGCCCAATTGCCAAAACGCATAAGCATTTCCTAGTAGACCTTTAAGGGTTTCGCCCATAAACAATGTTTGGCGTTGTCCCATAAGAGTTGCAGCTGTGGCCGCTAATTCGGTGTTTGTTGGATCCGCTTTAGAAGCTGCGTTTGCTGCTAATGCCTCACCACTAACTTCCGAATAAGTTTTACCACCGGCAACACCTTTAACATGAGCTCCTATGTAGTGCTGCGCATAAGCAAAGGCTTGCTCTCCGGTTGTTAATTGCATGCCAGCAAAAGGTTTTAGTGCAGCTTGATCCTCTTCGGAAAGAGCTTTGAAGCTATCGCTATCTGCTGCAGGAATCATGATGTTCTGAGCACTCAATTGATCTTTGACATTCTGATCTGCAAAGTTGTAACCCCAGTTGAGCAGCGCTGCTGCTACAAACAGGAATACAGACAATCCGAGCCCAATCAAACTTACAACTCGATCTATAGTTTTACGTTTCATAACTACCTCTCCTAATAAATGTAGTTTCCAGAGTTTCTGGTTAGACCTTTTTGGGTCCCAAGTAAATGAAACAATGTTTTCCTCACGAAAACTTCACAAATGTGAGTGCTAGCGCCTCACAAATTACGGAAGAGGGCTAGCACTTAGAGATAAATCACCTAAAGAAAAGAAATTTCTAAGGTCTAGTCAAAATGTCGATTACAAATCATTTGACCATCCGTGCCCATCTCAAGATGCTGGCAAGGAAGATTCAACTTATCAAAAGCTTTATCACCAAAATGTGCTCTATATGCAAGGGCGATTAGAACGCGAATATTTATGTCTGGTCCTGAGTTAACGCCCAAAGCTTTCGCCATCCGCGAGACGGTATTTTCTACAACTTTTTCTGTGTGTGCTGTTTCGCGGGCAATAGCGGCATTGGAGAGTCCGTCACATAGGTGTTGGGCAACTAGATGCTCAAAGGGAGTGAGCTCCCTGGTCAATATCGTTAAGCGCTCCATAGCTCTCTTTCATTTACCGCCCCTATAAGATTCGGGAATGGTTGAATCCCTCGGTACGGTAAATAGACATCTTGATAACCAAATTCTAACCCTTTCGCTAAACCGCCCCGAGAAGCAAAATGCGATTGCTCGAGATATGTACTCATATCTTGCAGATGAACTGAAAGAGGCGGCTGGGGATTTTGGTATCCGCTGCGTAATCATCACCCATGAAGGAGCACATTTCACTGCGGGTAATGATCTTTACGATTTTCTCAATAGCCCACCATTAGAGCCTGGCTCTCCAGTGATGAGATTCTTGGAGCAAATTCATACCTTTCCCAAGCCTCTTCTGGCCGCCGTTTCAGGAAACGCCGTTGGGATCGGCACCACCATGTTGATGCATTGTGATGTGGTTGTTGCGGCTTCGAATACGAAATTTTCCATGCCCTTTGTAAATCTTGGTTTAGTACCTGAAGCCGGTTCAAGTATTTTGTTCCCGCGTCTTGCGGGCTATCAAGGAGCAGCAAAGGTTTTTCTAACCGGCGAAGCCTTTGATGCTTCATATGCGCTCAGTATCGGACTGATTTCACAAGTAAGTGAAAATCCCATTTCAACTATGCAGGAAATTGCAGAGAAAATTGCAGCTCAACCACCAAATGCGGTCTTGCAAACCAAGGCGTTATTGAAAAGTGAATTGCATGACAAGGTAACTGTCGTGATGCAGGCTGAAGGAGAATTGTTCCAAATGGCTCTGCAATCTGATGAAGCCCGTGAAGCTTTCATGAATTTCCTAGCCAAGAAGGGTAAGTAAATGTCGCTAAAAGATAAGAAGATTTTTATAACTGGAGGATCTCGCGGCATTGGATTAGCTATTGCGTTGAAAGCGGCAAGGGATGGAGCGATGGTAGCCATCGCTGCTAAAACCACCGACCCTCATCCAAAATTGCCGGGAACCATTTATTCAGCGGCCCAAGAGATCGAGGCGTCAGGTGGAAAAGCGCTTCCAATTCAATGTGATTTAAGAGATGAAGACCAAATAACAGCATCGGTTGAAAAGGCAGCTGCGGAGTTTGGGGGACTAGACATCCTCATCAACAACGCCAGCGCCATCAACTTAACTCCAACCATGGCAACTCCGGCAAAAAGATTTGATCTTATGTTTGATGTCAATGTGCGAGGGACTTTCTTAACATCGCAGGCGGTAATTCCACACCTGCAGGAAAGTGCCAAGCGGGGAGGCAATCCTCATATTTTGACGCTTTCGCCGCCGCTGTCGATGAAAGCAAAATGGTTTAAACATCACGTGGCTTACACAATGGCTAAATACGGAATGAGCATGTGCGTTCTTGGCATGTCAGAGGAGTTCAAGCGGGACAAGATTGCGGTAAACGCACTATGGCCGCGCACAGCGATTGATACCGCTGCTCTGCAAATGATTCCAGGTGTTGATACCGCTGCTTGCAGAACCCCTGAGATTTTGGCGGATGCGGCTTACATAATTCTCAATCGCCCAAGTGATCAGTGCACCGGAAATTTCTTTGTTGATGACGAACTACTTGCCTCTGAGGGAATTACCGATCTTGATAAGTATGCGGTTGTTCCCGGAACTAAAGATTTCTTGCTGGATTTCTTCCTGGACTAAATCCCTAATTTTGGATTTTAATCTCGGTGTGAACGTGGTCCGTTTCCAGGATTCCTGAAGAGTATTTGGATTCGAACCTACCAAGTCGCCAAACCACAACGGATAACAACCATGCTCCAACAAAGCTCAAGACGATGAAGTAGCCAATTCCGCCTAAGTCAATATTGGAAATAGTTGTAAATGGCTCATATTTATCGATATCGGTTTTTGCAGCCAAAACATTGATAATCTGAATTGTTCCAATGACAAGAGCTACGAATATTGAGATAGAGGTTGTAGTTAAGTTGTAATAGATCTTTCTCAGTGGAGAGGTAAAGGCCCATCCGTAAGCCTTCGTCATAAAGATTCCATCAAGAGCATCCATAAGAGACATGCCAGCGGCGAAAATAAATGGCAGTGCAATGATTGCAAGTGGAGGCAAAACTCCACCAACAGTTCCGATGGCTGCAGTCGCTGAAAGTCCCAAGATGGCCACTTCTGTGGCGGTATCAAAACCTAATCCGAAGAGGACACCGACTGGGTAGATTTGCGAAGAATGATCAAACCCTTTTTTGAATTTGCCGCGGAAAATACGACGCATTAAACCACGGTCATTTAGTAGTTCTTCTAGATGTTGATGAGAAAACTTTCCGGTCTTAGCTTTTCGCCAGACATTTACAATGCCAACTAGAATTACTAAGTTTAAAATTCCGATTAAATATAGAAAGAAACCGGAGACGGAGGTGCCGATTATTCCGCCAGTTTCGGCAAAACCTTCTTGAAACTTGACCGCCTTTTGTGCGGCAAATGCAACGAGAACCGACAAAGCTAAAACAACAGTTGAATGTCCCAATGAGAAAAACAATCCAACTCCAAGAGGATTTTTTCCTTTAGCCAACATGAGACGAGTGGTGTCATCAATGGCTGCAATATGGTCAGCATCGAATGCGTGACGAAGCCCAAATGAATACGCGAGAGCTCCAGCGCCGGCATACACCAGTGCACCTTTGCTATCCGTTAAAGCGTGATATTCGGGGTTGGAGTTGTAATGGATAAATAGGCCCCAGCCAATTACGTGTAGCGCAATAACCGTTCCCAAAATGCCGATCAGAGAGGGAATCTCATGTCTTTCAAAACGCAGGTGCTGACGCAATGATTTCTTGGGCTCAGTTACAGAAATGCTCATGTGGAAAGCTTAATGCAAATGATTTGCATCTGCATGCATTTCGCATTTTTGAGAGATTACTGAGGGCTTTCATCCCGCCATGAACGCCAGAGTTCGGCGTAGGCGCCGTTGGCGGAGAGAAGCTCATCATGAGAGCCCCATTCAGCGATCTGGCCATCATCAATCACGGCGATTAAGTCAGCGTCATGTGCGGTCTGCAATCTATGGGCAATCGCAATAACGGTTCGGCCATCGAGCACCGCTCCTAACGAAGCCTCGAGATGTTTAGCTGCCTGCTGGTCTAGAAGTGAGGTCGCCTCATCCAAAATTAAAGTATGTGGATCGGCCAATACCAACCTTGATAAAGCCAATTGTTGGGCTTGCGCCGGAAGTAGTCGTGCGCCACCACTACCAACAATAGTGTCTAAACCATTTTCCAAATTCTGTGCCCACTCTGCAGCATCAACCGCCCTCAAGGCGTTCCAAACCTCATCATCATTTGCATCAGGTTTTGCAAGAGTGATGTTTTGACGCAAAGTGCCAACGAACACATGGTGCTCTTGGGTTACTAACGCGACCTCGGTGCGCGCTTTCTCAACCGGCATGTATCCAATTTCGGCACCGCCAACGGTAATACGACCTTGGTTTGGTGGCTGCACGCCAGCCAACAATCTTCCTAATGTTGATTTACCGGCACCAGAAGGTCCAACGATGGCAAGTTTGGTTCCCGGTTCGACCATAAAGCTCAAATCTTTAAGAACATCTTTACCGCTGCGATAGCCGTACCGAACATTTTCACCAGCAATATCTCTACCGGCAGGATCAGCTGGACGAATTTCGCGATCTTCAACTTCATGTATTCCAAGTAGGCGAGATAAAGAAGCTTTTCCGGATTGCAATTCATCGATCCACCACAACATAGCTTCAATTGGTCCAGCCAACATTTGTGCATAAAGGATTCCAGCGGTTATAACCGCAATGGTGGCGATTCCCTCGTTGTAGAAATAGGCACCCATAACAAGAGCTGCCGAGACAGGCAATATGTAATTTAGTTCTACTACTGGGAACCATCTTGAACGAAGACGCAATGTGTAACGCTCCCATTCAACCCATCTGCTAATCGCAGCATCTGTTCTTGCGGTGCGCTGTGCGCCAAGTCGAAGTGCATCAATCGTGCGGCCAGACTCAGCGGTCTCCACTAGAACCGAATTCACAATTGCATAAGATGAGGATTCAATACGGTAAGCCTGAGGCGATCTGCGTAAATACCAACGTGTTGCCGCGAAAACAATCGGTATTCCAATGAAAACGGCGGTTAAAAATAGGGGAGCGGTTACCGCAATAGCGGTGGAAATTCCGAAAATTGAAACTAGGCATATTGTGATAACAGGTACGGCATCGCGGACGGCCCAAGTAATGTGATCAATATCGGTCGTAGTTCTAGTGAGTAATTCACCGGCGCCAGCGCGTTCGACCACATTGGGTGGAAGTTCAACAACGCGATTCACGAATCTTTCACGGAGCGAGGAGAGAACGAACTCACCTAGCACTGAAGCTTTTACCTTTGTAAAGTAAACAAAAATGGATTGCAAAATTAGCGCCGCAATTACGATATAGACAGTTCGCGTTACAGCTGTTGCATCTGGCTTGTTCTTCAAATCTTCAAGTAACCCACCAAAAGCGCGCGGCGGAATTAAAGCGGCTCCCGTTGTGAGCAGTTGAAGAAAGGCAACAGCAAAGAAACCTTTTTTGTGACTCCATAACAAAGACCACATCTGGTGGTTGACAGTGCTTTCGCTTGCTATCGGCAAACGATTCGCCGATTTGGTTAAGCCAAAAGCTTTATCAAGTCGAGAGGTATCTGCTGGAGGAGCTGGATAAGCATTTGAGGGAAGAGATTTTTCATCAGTGGGCCGTGGAGGTTTATGCCATTTCATTCGCCGCGCACCACCAATCTTCTATATTCATTATTAGTTTTCAAAAGTTCGAAATGATTACCAGTGGCACTTACTTTGCCGTTCACTACTAGAGCAACCTCATCTGTGTGATCAAGCAATAGTGGACTATTTGTAAATACAACGGTTGTGCGACCTTTACGGATACTTTTTAATCTCTGTGCGATTCGAGCTTCGGTGTGTGCATCAACTGCGCTGGTTGGGTCATCAAGTACAACTACGGGTGCATCAACAAATAAGGTGCGGGCCAGTGCCAATCTTTGCCTTTGACCACCAGAAAGGGTGCGGCCGCGCTCTACAACCTCTGCGCTGTATCCATCTCCTTCAAGAGAGTCCAAAATATCAACCGCCGATGCGCTCGCAATCGCCTCTGACATAGAAATTCGACCTGAGTTTGCGACTTGAAACAGGCTTTCTATAGTTCCCGAGAGGATTGCCGGCTCTTTCTCCTGAGCATAAATATTGCTGCGCAAACCATCCCGACTAATCGTTTCAAAGGTAAGTCCGTCAACTGTGACCGCGTCCGCATCCAAATAACCACCTAATCGATCAACTAGTTCATCAGCGGTTAAGGAGTTATCGCAAACCACACCCATGAATGTGTGATTCTTTAACTCCAGACCGGAAATTGAATCTCTTACCAAGCTGAAGTTATTTGGGAACTCAACTACTCCATAGTTTTGAACTCGCTGCACACTTAGTAATTTCATAACGCGCCGAGCCGCAACTGTTCCAGATGTAAGGCGTTGAGCAGATTCAGTCAAAATCTGAAGTGGAATCATCAAAAATGCGCTGTATCCATAAAACGCCAGCAGCTCTCCAACTTTCAATTCGCCACGACTAACTAGATTTCCACCAACATAGATGACACCGACCACGAGAGACCCAGGCAATATAACTTGTAATCCATCTAGCAATGCCCGCATCTTTGCGGTCCTTACAGCAGCTGCTCGAACGTTTTGCGAAGCGATTCGGAACCGATTTAAAAAAGTCTCTTCGCCGCCGATTCCGCGCAGAATTCTCAATCCCGCAACAGTATCTGCAGCCAAAGCTGATGATTCAGAAAGCTTCTCTCTTTGAGCTGATTCACGATTTTGCAAAGGTTTGATTATTGGACCGATAGCAAGTCCTAGCAATGGAACGCCGATTATTACCATCAAACCTAAAGTGGGTGAGGAGTTGATCAATAAAATAGAAACTACAAAGAAAGAAACAATTGCTCCGCTTAGTCGAGGAATAAGATCAAAAACTCGAGCAACGCGCTCAACATCATTTGAGTTAATAGCTGAAACTTCTCCAGTAGAAACTAGTCTCGGCAAGTCCGCACCTAGTTCGGCAGCTTTCCGAGCAACTAATTGTTGCAATCTTGTAGCAGCCGAAATCCAGCTTCCAACTGCGCGTCGGTGACGCAATATTCCAGTCGCGGCCTGCACACTTCCGATAGCCAATGCACTCAGGACTGCGCTCCGTAGCCCGTCACGATTTTCATCGGCAATGGCTTGTATGCCATCACCGAGGATTCCCGGCATTATGGCTATGCACAACAAATTCAAGATGCCAAAAAAAGTACCTGTAAAGACGATTTTCTTTTGATTTCTCCCAATCCACCAAAGGAACTTCGGGACAGTACGCATGTCCGGTTGGCCCGGATCTAATACTGGTAAGTGATCAAACGGTGTTGGCGACATAGCC
Organism: Actinomycetota bacterium; assembly: GCA_039796875.1. Lineage (GTDB taxonomy): Bacteria > Actinomycetota > Actinomycetes > Nanopelagicales > Nanopelagicaceae > MAG-120802. The sequence continues at coordinate 8,365 of JBDKIY010000019.1, read as the reverse complement.
TGCATACCCTACTAGTTATCTATTTCCGAATCGATAACTAGACTCGAATTGCAGCACTTCAACAGTAGACTTCAATAGTGTCGCAGGCCAGTAATTCATCTTTAAATAAGTCCACTATGACTTGGCTTGCACTCTGGACGGTTTACATTATCTGGGGTTCAACCTATTTTGCGATTGCATACGTAATAGAAACTATGCCGCCATTACTTAGTATGGGAATTAGATTCTTATTGGCGGGAGTGATACTTACTTTGTTGGTAATTGCAAAATCAGGATTGCGCGAGTTTCGAATTCCTAAACCTCAGATAATCACATCGGGAGTAATGGGATTCTTACTCCTCGGTTTTGGATTAGGAAACGTTGCGGTCGCGGAGGAGCATGTTCCGTCTGGAATCGTGGCCTTAATAATTGCAGCCTTGCCTCTTTGGATTGCGATATTTCGAACCATCTCAGGGGAACGTCCCTCCAAACAAAATTGGCTTGGTTTAATTATTGGTTTTCTTGGAGTTGCGTTATTGCTAAAACCAGGCAGCGTTCAAGCTGTAAGCGGCGAGAGTTCATCCACTGTGGTGTTTTTCATGGTGATGGTCCTTTTAGGAAATATTGGTTGGGCATTAGGCACTTATTTGGCGCCGCGCTTTCCGTTGCCTAAAAACGCTTTGGTCTTTACCGCTATCGAGATGTTCGCAGGTGGCCTCTCACTTACTTTGGCCGGCTTAATAAAAGGTGAAGAAATCGGGGATTTCCTTGATGCTTCTAATTGGTCCTGGTTGTGGTTCTGGTATCTCGTAATTTTTGGTTCGATTGTGGCTTATAGTGCATATCTCTGGCTAGTAACTAATGCACCAGTCGGCCTCACCGCAACATATGCCTATGTAAATCCAATTATTGCCGTGACGCTTGGCGCACTTTTTCTTGATGAGGTTATTACCTTCAATTATGCGATAGGCGGCGCAATTATTGTGATCGGAGTGCTAATTGTCGTTTCCGGTGAAAATAAGAAAAAACTGCAGGTTAGAGATCGATAACTTGAATTTGTGAAGTTTTACGGTCAATAATCAGAATTCTGTGGTTGGGAATCAAACTCCAACCCTCTTGCGGCCAGCCGGAGGAAGCTACCGCAAAACCATTTTCATCTGATCGATAACGTAACTCATAATAATATTCATCGGCCCAAGTCGGCTTGTTATCTGGGTTGTGCTCTGAAACGACAACAAGATAATCAGGGTTCATAATCATGGAGTTGATTGAACTGTAATCAAAGTTAGTTTTTACATTGTTAATGACATTTAGGACCCCAGTTAGAAAATCACTCTTTCGAATCTCTGTTAGCAGATACAGAAAGAAGAGCTCAGTGTCGGTCTGTCCCGTTCTTTGCTCAAGCAGCTCCGCTGAAACTAGATCCTGTAATGCATCGTAAGGTGAAAGCGCTCCATTGTGGATGAATGAAATATCGTCACGGGTAAAAGGGTGAGCATTTTCATCTGAAACAGGCAAACCAGGAGATGCCCAACGAAAATGCAAGAGCGCGCCCGTTCCGGAACGAGAGTTGACTTCATCAGAGAAAGTTTGGCTATTGATGGCGGTTTCAGCAGCCTTCAAGAGCTCGGTTTGTGTGCCATCATCAATTGCCAAGCCCCAAGAATCGTGGTGCACATTCGAAAGCTCGAGAAATTTACTGAAATCTTTGCCAATAAAACTAGGCAGGGTGGTTTTTTCCCTGGCGGAGTAAGCAAGTAGGCGGCACATGCCCTAACCATATATCCACTTTCCGGTAATCTAGTTAAATGCTTATCACCGCTTTGGTAGTAATAGTTGTTGGTTTTTATGTTCTTGAGTCGGTGTTGGATCATTTAAATCAAAGGACGGCAGACAAGCCGCTTGATCGCAGAATCGCTCATCTCTATAGCGATAGCGAGCGCAATAGGTCGGTCTCATACTCGGCAGAGAAGTCAAACTTCGGCTTTTTATCTGCCAGTTTTTCCATCATAGTTATGGTGTTTGCGCTTTCTTACGGCTGGTTTGCCAAATTGGATGAGTTCGTACGTGACCGTTTTAACAATGACATTGTCATCTCTCTTGCTTTTATCGCCTTGCTAAGTGTTATCTCTTGGTGGCTCAATCTTCCTTTTCAGCTTTATTCGATTTTTAAGATTGAAGCAAAATATGGTTTCAACAAGATGACCCTCTCAACATTTATCCAGGATTCGTTGAAAGGAACTCTGGTAGCTACCATTTTTGGTGGTGGGCTCCTAGCTATAGTCCTTTGGCTGTATCAGAACCTGGGAGATAACTTTTGGATCGCCGCCTGGGTAGTACTGAGTGCCTTCTCGCTCTTTATGTTTATGTTTGGAACAACGCTGATCTTGCCGCTTTTCAATAAGTTGAAGCCATTAGAGGCAGGAGAGCTGCGCACTGAAATTGAAAAATACTGCGACTCTCAGGGCTATGCAATTGGGCGACTTTTTGTAATGGATGGTTCAAAGAGATCAACCAAGGCAAATGCATTTTTTAGCGGCTTGGGACGCAGCAAAACGATAGTGTTATTCGATACTTTGATTGAAAAATTATCAACTAAAGAGATTGTCGCAGTATTAGCCCATGAAATCGGCCATTACAAAAAGCGCCACACTCTCTCGATGTTCATTTTTAGTTTGGTGCAGAGTTTTGCAATTTTCGGAGTTCTGGGGTGGTTGTTGAAATACCCTGAGCTATCCACCGCACTAGGAGCTGAACAACAGAGCTTCCACCTTTCAGCCTTAACCTTCTTTATCCTGTTCACTCCATTAAGCATGATCTTGGGCTTAATTAACAACAGCTGGTCGCGCCATAATGAATTCGAAGCAGATACCTTTGCTCGAGAAACTTATGAGATAGCACCGATGCGTTCTGCATTAGAGAAAATTTCAACAGACAGTTTGGCTAATCTATCGCCTCATCCTCTGTATGTTGCTTTCAACTACACCCATCCAACTTTGCTGCAGCGCATAGAAAATATCGAAAAGTAAAGATTGCAAATAAAAAGGCCCACCGAAGTGGGCCTTTTTTGTGACATCTTAGATGTCGTAATAGAGCTCGAACTCTGCAGGATGAGGACGTAGACGAACGTAATCAATCTCAGATTTACGCTTCCAGTCAATCCAGGTTTCGATTAGATCCTTTGTGAATACTCCACCACGAGTTAAGAATTCGTGATCTCGCTCTAGATTATCGATAACGGCATCCAGACTTCCTGGAACTTGTGGAATCGATCTTGCTTCATCACCCTCTAATTCGTAAATGTCTTTATCTACCGGTGCATGTGGCTCAATCTTGTTAATGATTCCATCTAGACCTGCCATAAGAATTGCTGCAAAGGCGAGGTATGGGTTGGATGATGGATCAGGGCAACGGAACTCGATGCGCTTTGCCTTAGGACTTGAACCAGTAATTGGAATACGAATACATGCAGAGCGATTACGCGCTGAGTAAACCAAGTTCACAGGTGCCTCATATCCAGGCACAAGACGCTTGTACGAGTTAACTGTTGGGTTAGTGAAGGCCAATAGGGAAGGAGCGTGCTTTAACAAACCACCGATATACCAACGTGCGGTATCTGAAAGGTTTGCATAACCATCGCCCCAGAACAAAGGCTTTCCATCTTTCCAAAGTGATTGGTGTACATGCATTCCAGAACCATTATCGCCAAATAGTGGCTTTGGCATAAAGGTTACGGTCTTATCGGCCGCCCATGCGGTGTTCTTGATTATGTACTTAAACTTCATCAAGTCATCGCCGGCATGAAGAATGTCTGTAAAGCGATAGTTGATTTCCATCTGTCCTGCGGTGCCAACTTCATGGTGAGCGCGTTCAACCTCTAGTCCAACTTGCTCAAGATTCATAACCATTTGATCGCGAAGATCTGCAAATTGATCAGTTGGAGAAACAGGGAAGTATCCACCCTTGATGCGGGTGCGATAACCGCGGTTTGGTGTTCCATCAGCATCATTGTCAATTCCGGTGTTCCATGCTCCTTCATATGAATCAACTTCATAGAATCCGGAGTTCATCTTGGTTTCAAATTTAACGCGATCGAAAACATAAAACTCAGCCTCTGGAGCGAAGTACGCAGTATCTGCAATTCCAGTTGAGCGCATGTATTCGACAGCCTTAGCAACAATCTGACGCGGATCGCGGCTATAAGGAGAGTTGTCATCAGGGTTTACAACTGAGAAGTGAAGGACCAAAGTCTTTTCTTTTCGGAACGGATCCAAGAAAGCGGTCTCTGGCGCAGGGAGGAGTTTCATATCTGATTCATGGATTGATTGGAATCCGCGAATTGATGATCCATCAAACATGAAACCTTCAGTGAATACCTCTTCAGTAAATTGGGATGCAGGCACATTGAAATGATGCTGAATTCCAGGAAGATCAATAAAGCGAACATCTACTAACTTCACATCTTCCTTCTTGATGAAGTTAAGAACTTCTGCAGGATTCTTAAACATTTTTCTCCTGTTGCTATGTAATCGTTAACGATGATCCAAAGCTCGCCACTGAGCTAAAATCGATGGGCTAAACCTATGCCGTAGCGGTGAAATAGCCATAAACGCTCTGTTACAGCCATGTTTCGATTTTGGCCTTGAACTGCTTATCCGCCCCGTGAGTAGTAGGTTCGGGGCATGGAAAAGGCGGGATATGGCCGACGCTTTATCGCCATTTCGATCGATTGGGCGATTGCGACCTTCTCCTCCGCTCTGATAATCCCCCTGCAATCCAGCGCACTCGGACCCTCTCTAGTCAGACTTGGTGTTTTCGTGTTGGAGGTTTCACTACTTACCGCTCTGGGCGGAGCTTCGGCAGGTCAGCGCATTGTTGGACTCAGAGTTCTTAGCTGGCCCGATTATCTTTTTGTACGCCCAGGAATGGTTTTTTTACGAACATTTTTAATCGCCCTTGTATTACCTGCTGTTGTGACAGATCAAGATGGCAGAGGGCTGCATGACCGCTTTGCCCGAACCGTGGTGGTAAGAATTAAATAGTTTTTTTTGCGAGAACTGTTATCTCGGTTTTGGCATTCTAATGTTTTTTGGCATCGGGCCCTTGGGGAGTGCAATGTTCATTCCACCCACAGCTTTCAAGCGAGCCCGTAATTCACGTAACTGTACAGTTGATAACTTCTTCGGAAACTTCTTCATTCGTTTCTGAAGTTTTCTTACTGAGACTTCTCCATCGCCAGATCCAATAATCAATTCATAAACCGGAACGCCAGGTGCAAAACGCTCCATCTTTTTCTTCTCATCATTCAAAAGAGTTTTGACGCCAAAGCCGCCTTCAGCAACAAGAACAACACCAGCTTTTCCTACCGCGCGATGCACCATGTCTTGGGATTTGTTGACGCTGACCGCTGGTGTGACTGTCCAACCCTTTCTAATTGACATTAGAACACTTGCTCCTGCACCTGGTTGGCCTTCAATAGATGCATACGCTGCGCTACTGGCTAAGCGAGTGAAGTAGAAGAAGGCACCTAGAAGTGCGATTGGAAAGGTAATGAAAGCTGCATAACCGGGGCGACCAAACTGTCCACCGAGCAAAATGCCAGCAGCCCAAAGTGGAGCAAAGATTGCAAGACAGCGCAAAAGGACAAAAGAGTATTGCTGTTTAGCTAACCCGTATGCATCACGAATTGTTTTGAAGCGAACCTTCTTTGGAGCGCCTGGATCCTTCTTCTTTCTTCCAAACATCTCTTAGAGTTCCTTTCGCTGCTTTGTATTTGCGGCTAACTCTGCTTTGGTTGGTGCGGTACCACCAAGGCTAGCCGGCGCCCATCGCTGTCCGATAGGGGAGTCAGGATAATCCTTATATAGCTCATTCAGTAATTCCTGCATCGTTAAAACTAATTTTTGGAGACTTTCCTCATTGGAATCTTCCTCTTTTACATAAAAAGGAGCGCCAATAGATACAAATATTGGATAGCTGTTTCTCTTTAAATCTCGCGGAACTTTCTTGGTCCAAACTCTCTGTGAACCCCAAATTACTGTTGGCAAAATTGGCGCGCCAGATTCGCGAGCTAACCTGATGACCCCGCTTTTCATATCCTTTAACTCAAAGCTTTGTGAGATGGTTGCCTCTGGAAATACTCCAACAATTTCACCATTGTCGAGCGCTTTTAAAGCTGCGATAAATGATGGACCACCGTTATTGCGATCAACCTTGATGTGTTTCATACCGCGCATTAAAGGTCCTGCTATGGGATGGGTGAATAACTCTTTCTTGGCCATAAATCTAACCAAACGTCCAGAAGGAAGCACAGCAGTGCCAGCAAGAGCGAAATCTAAATAGCCAATGTGATTCATAGCCAGAATCGCAGAACCTTTTGCCGGAATGTGTGACTGACCGTAAAAAGTGAAACGCAAATCAAGAAACTTCCAGAAAGTTTTTACTAAGCGGATGACTGGTGGATAGACCAGATCAGCCATTGTTAACTCCAGCTCGTATTTCCATAGCTTGTTTGTATAGACGTCCAGCGCGATAACTTGAACGCACTAGCGGTCCGCTCATAACGCCAGAGAATCCAAGCTCTTGCGCTTCTTGAGAGAGTTCAACAAATTCCTGTGGTTTGACCCATCGCTCGACGGGGTGATGTAAAGCAGAAGGTCGCAAATATTGAGTAATAGTTATGAGATCACAACCTGCACTCTTCAAGTCAGCCAACGCTAGCGAAACCTCTTCGCGCGTTTCACCCATCCCAAGAATCAAATTAGATTTTGTAATTAGACCAAAATCTCTCGCTTGTGTAATGACATTTAAAGAACGCTCATAATTAAACGCCGGTCTAATTCTCTTAAAAATACGGGGAACGGTCTCTAGATTATGTGCAAATACCTCGGGTCTACTTTCAAAGACCTGGTTTAACAGCTCACTTTTCGCCGAGAAATCAGGGGCCAACATCTCCACGCCACATCCAGGTACAAGATCATGAATCTGGTTAATGGTTTCTGCGTAGAGCCAAGCACCTTCATCCTCTAGATCATCGCGGGCAACACCGGTCACCGTGGCATATTTCAAGCCCATTGTTTTTACCGATTCAGCCACCCTGCGTGGTTCATCGCGGTCTAAGGGTTGAGGTTTGCCGGTATCGATATTGCAAAAATCGCAACGTCTTGTACAAGCTTCTCCGCCAATTAAGAAAGTAGCTTCTTTGTCCTCCCAGCATTCGAAAATATTTGGACAAGCCGCTTCCTGACAAACTGTGTGCAACCCTTCTCGTGAAACCAAAGATCTCAGTGCTGTGTACTCAGGCCCCATGTTGGCTCGAGTCTTGATCCACTCGGGTTTTTTCTCAATCGGAACCGCAGCGTTGCGCGCTTCGATGCGCATCAACTTTCGTCCTTCAGGTGCAATCACAGTTGACCAACTTTCATCAATGCTTCATACATGTATTTTTCCAGGACCGGAGTTACCTCTGTAATTGTTACTTCACGATTTAACTCTTTGCTCATCGAAGTTACTTGCGCATCAGAAATGCCGCAAGGAACTATACGATCAAAGTAAGAAAGATCCGGTGCGATATTTAAAGCAAATCCATGCATGGTGACTCCACGAGCAACCCGTATTCCAATCGCTGCAATCTTGCGATCGCCTTTTTCATCGCGCAGCCAAACACCTGAACGTTCACAGTATCGTTTGGCATCTAAACCAAACTCGCGGCAAACCTTAATTAACGCAGTTTCAATCTCTCGCACAAAACCGACAACATCATTGGGATTCTTTAATTTGATGATTGGATACCCAACAAGTTGTCCCGGCCCATGAAATGTTATTTTTCCACCACGGTCTACCTCAATAACCTTTGAGCCATCCTGAGGTAACTCAGTTGCCAGAGTTCTGCGACCTGCTGTGTAGATCGGTGGATGCTCCAAAAGAATCAGAGTATTTGGGCGTTGCAAATCAGCGATGGAGCTGTGGAACTCCCTTTGTAGTTCGAGAGCAGATTCGTACTCGACTAGGCCCAGTTGTTTTAGGGCTAAGCCTGAAAACCCAGATTCACTCTGGTTCTCGGCTGCAATTACCGCTGAATGAGCGCTCACAGGCAGAGCCTAACTTCAATCGGCAGTAAACTCGCATCCTCAGAAGTGGGTTTAACTCCGCCGCAAGAAGCTGTATTCGAAATCACTTTAAGCGGTTGTTCGAGCAGCCCCACTTATAGAACCGCCAATCAAGGGAGTAATTAAGTGTCGGATGTGGCTAAAAAGGAAAAGCGCTCAGTAAAGGGTCGCAAAGCGTTATGGCTAGCGATCGTGGCCATTATAACCTGGCTAGCAATTGGTGGATTTTCCGGCGCCGCATTCTCAAAAATCTCCACGGTTCAAGAAAATGATAACTC